>JBEBRZ010000202.1:0-3006 GCA_040394615.1 Sphingobacterium mizutaii | reverse complement strand
TCTTACTGAATTCTTGCTGAAATAAATGTTTTAAAAAATCCTCTTCCATCATAAACAGTATGAGCAACCATAAAAATGGTTGCTCATACACATTTTATTTAGTAAGTATAGGCCTAATTTCAACACTGCCATTGGCTTCAAGTGCCGGACAACCATGTGCTAAAGTAGTTGCTTCTTCTAAGCTATCTGCGGAGATCACGATAAATCCTCCTAATCTTTCTCTGATTTCTACAAAAGGTCCATCTGTAACTACACCACCGGGCTTAAGAACCTTCCCTTCTACTTCCAGACGTGCACCGTGATTTTTTAATTTCCCCTGGGCAGCTATTCCTCCTATCCAATCATTCCATTTTTTATTCAGACTATCTACTTCATCCGTAGATGTATTGGAATGATCATAGCTGGCTTGTCGAAATACAAATATGAAATCTTTCATCTTGATTATTTTTAATTATTGAATATAGGAATAAGATGTAAAATAAAAGATTATTTAGTATGTACTTTATGTTGACCTACCTCATAACTTCCGGCGACGGTACGGAAAGCTATGTTAATCCGGTTATAACTATTAATAGTTGTGATGGCTAAGGTGAGGTCAATCAATTCCTCCTCCGTAAACTGTGTTCTCGCAGTTTCATAATCCTCGTCGGACACCTCCCCGTTCGTTATTTTAGTAACTGCTTCTGCCCATTGCAATGCAGCGCATTCGCGATCACTATATAAAGGTGCTTCTCGCCATGCATCTAATACCAGAAGCCTCTGTGCCGTATCGCCAATTGCTAATAGATCCTTCGAATGCATGTCCAAACAATAGGCACATCCGTTAATTTGGGATACTCTATAATAAATTAGATGTAGGAGTTTTTGTTCGATCGAACTTTTATTAAGATAAGCTCCGATTCCATACATTGCTTTCATAGCATTCTGTCCTTTTTCAAAGGCATTAATTCGCTGTTCCATTTTAATATTATTTTTAGTGTTCTATTTAATTACACTATCATAATGCTTGAACATTTATAAATTGGACATCCGAAAGAAAATATTTTTATTTTTTTTGAAAACTTTAAGATCTGAAGGAGAAATTACTTTCAATCATGAGTTATTCCACTTAAATGGAAATTGATAATTACAAAAAGAATAAAGGCATCAGGTTTTATTTAAAACCTGATGCCTGCAGTTGTTTTGTAGGTAGGAAGATTACTCTTCAAAATTGTTTTATATACTAGATTTAAAGATCTTTAACACATCTTATCGGAACTCTATCGTCTCTGGTAAACTGGAATCCATCTGACGTTCTTTGTGTAAGAAAAGTGTTAACATTATTACCAACTGAAGTATAATAAATTGCTGGCATTTGAACGCTCCAACCCAGGTTCGCAGTTATTCCCTCTTGTGCATCACTAGCCATATATGTAGCTACAAAAGGTATATATTGAGCATTATAGGCAACATGGTTTATTACTTGCCCATACAATCTTCCACTTTGATAAAATTTCAATCGCTCATCCAAATTTGTTAACTCATGTTTTCCTTCAAAATAAACATAGGCAGCAGCTGCATTCCCATTAGGTTGGCCAGCAGTAAAATAGTTTGTTCCCGTAGTTGAATTCACTTTATAAGCCCCTAAATTTGTAAAATCTTCAAGCGTAGGCATTCTCCATTTACCTCCGGCAACCAATTTACATGGATCATTTATGGGGTATTCAATTATAGGAGTTCGAGCGTTATCTGCAACATTCATTGCTGGAACTAAAGGTATTTCTTTAGAGTCGTAATTCCAATAATCTGTATTTGAATAATTAAATCCTGTTTCTTCAGGAAAACTTCTGTTAAAATATATTCCATTTACATAAGCTAGGTTTCCCCTTGCCCATATCAAATTATTAACCTTAACCCCTGTCGCTTGAAAGGCTAATTTAAGGGTATATTTCACGCCCGGAAGAATCTTTAATCCTGATAAGGGAGGAAGGTCAGTTTTATTTTTGCTCCCATTTAATGATATTTGATTTATTGTAAAATTTGCAGTATTTGTTCCGGGATTACAAATATTCACAGGATGACTGTTAATGACCTGCTGATTCAGTGACATCCATGAGATTGCTGTGTTACCAGCATTACCATTATAACTAATAGTCCCGTCTAAAAGTGAAATATCAGCTGTAGGATAATGTTGATCAAAATTTGCATTAATGGTTGTAATATTTCCCATTTCTTCCGAGGCATCAATTTCTACTGTAACCTCGCTAAACATATTTTTTAATACTATATTCAAATTAGTACTTCCCACACTTAATGAGAAAACTTTTTTAAAGTACATAAATTTTGAATTGCCACTGACATTTTTTAGTATGGCAGATGATAGCGGAGCAGAAGAAACCTCAGGAATGGTTTCTGTCTTTCCAAAGGAGTAAGCTATAAATGTATAAGTTTCGCCGCTGTTTAATAATAAGGTATCGTTAGAAGCTTCTTGTCCATATATAAATTCCCTTTGTTTAAAATAGGAATTATCATTTTTATAAACTACAAGCCTGTAATGTACATTTTTTTCTAGTGGCTCCAGATCTAAATCAGATGTAGGGGCAACAGTAGAAGCCCGTAAATTATTAATATTATTCTCTGATGATTTAGGTGTTAAGGTCGCAACCATTGAATAATTATTATCGAAAGGTAATTCAATAACCTGAGATAGATCAGTCCTTAAACCTCTACCTAGTATCTTAGGCTTATTAAGTTCTTCATTATTCGATTTAACTCCTGTAAGATTAATATGCACTAAAACCTGACCCATGTCTAATCCTCTGTCCTCTTTTTTACAAGAAGTCAATAAGGTTAATGAACCAATCATTATTAAGTTCATAATATAAAACCACCTCTTCCACATATTTTTACATCTATTATTCACTAGTTTTTATTATAAATTTCTAAAACAATCAATCTATCATTATATGAATAATAATAGTTGCCGGTATGCCAATAAAGTATAAGAACCTATTGTTATATAATTAA
>JBEBRZ010000201.1:0-3059 GCA_040394615.1 Sphingobacterium mizutaii | reverse complement strand
TCTAATACATCATTAGGCAATTTTTATTATCTTTAATACTCTATGAAAAGGTATGATTCTATAACTGTCTTATTAATAATCATATTCATAATTACCATATTCTATTTTGGCTATCAGATTGGCAAATCTTTGGCACAATTGTCAAAATAATCCTTAGGCTTTATCAACTCACTGAAAAGCAAACCTTTCCTTTGCTTCCTTTCTTCTATAATCATGCACTAATTACCTCATCCTGCGGTTCGTCAAATGAACAGTTCAATTATGACATTAGAAAAATTTCCGGTGTTAATATCTAAAGTGCATTTAGCAACTTTAGTAACGATGTCACCATATTCGTTTTTACCTCTGAACTTCATCCAAACCGACGCAGTGCCATCCTTATGGTCTGCAAACTTAGTCTCTATATGCTCAAAGCTTGAAGGATCATTTAAACTTTCTTTAATGTATTCCTTGAATGGGGTATAGGATCCGTCCAACTTAGAAAAATGACGCTCAATACGGTTTTTTTCTAAATTCTTTCTTTCTTTATTATCATGACATAAGCTTATTAATAAACAAAGTGCCAATAGTATTCCAACCACTTTTAATAAACTTATCCATTTGTTGTTTTTTAATTCAAGCTTCATAAGAAAAATTGATAGGTTTAACTTCTATCCTAAATAAAGTTCCTTCGATGGAAAGACCTTTAATATAAAATTAGTGTCTTAATATCTCAATTGCTTTTTCCAACACTTCATCTTTACCACTTTTTATCCCATTTATTGTGGGATTAACTATTATATCCGGAACAATCCCTATTCTTTGAGTCTCTCTACCGTCAGGATAATAAACACCTATTCCTGAGATCATAGTGCTTAAACCACCAGGTAGATTTATATACGAAACATTCCCATCAGCTCCGGCTGTAGTATTCCCAATAATTAACGAGCCTGGAACAGCACGTAATGCCATTGCAGTGTACTCTGACTGGCTCTGAGATATTTCATTAACCAATACAACTATCTTTCCTGTAAATGGCTTTCTGTATTTATATTGATTATTATATCTCTCAGGCTCAATCAATGTCCCTCTTCTAAAATTAAATTCACCAGGATTGTTAATATTTAAGATTGAAAATTTCACAAACTCCGTTTGATGGGAAACAAGTAAAGAAGGTAATTTTAATGCGACAAACTTATTAGGATAATTTCGAATATCGATCACCAGCCCATTAAGCTCTTTAAGTGTATCCTTAAGTTTATCCAGATCTGAAAATTCAATACTTTCTAAGGTTAAATACCCAATACTATCCGTCAAAAGTTTGAATGCAGGTTGCTTTTTCTTCTCTTGATACCAGGCTTGAATATTTAAATCTTTATAATCATAAAGCAAAATCTTTGTTTGCTTATTTTGTTTTGACCCACTATAATTAATCCCTAATGTTCTGTCGGAAGATCGCAGCAAGTCCCTGGAAATATCTCTTCTCATTGATGCTTCATTAGAATGAGGATAATAAGGTTGTAAACTATCTACAAGAGTTTCAATAGATTTTCCATTTATATGTGTAATGACATCCCCTATTTTTATTTTTGTTATTTCTGGAAAATCAGACTTATAAAAATCTGTAACAACCAGTTGATGTTCGATAAAATCTGTTTTGAATGGTGCAGCGTACTGACCTCTCGAATACTGAAGTTTATCTCCCCCTCCCCATAGATTTGCATGTGTATCATTAACTTCTCCTATTACCTGAAGTGCTGCAATTTCATATTCCAACTCGT
The DNA here is from genome assembly GCA_040394615.1 of Sphingobacterium mizutaii. Lineage (GTDB taxonomy): Bacteria > Bacteroidota > Bacteroidia > Sphingobacteriales > Sphingobacteriaceae > Sphingobacterium > Sphingobacterium mizutaii_A. Next base: position 1,299 of record JBEBRZ010000201.1, on the reverse strand, counting down.
TTTTTGCATTTAAAAAAACCGGAATATACTTCTTCAATACTATATTCCAATCATTATTTGCTAGGTGTTTGTACGGAAAGAAGTATTGTATTATGTTCCAATATTTAAAAATTGAGAGCAATCTAAAGCCATCATCTGGATAAGGCATATCCAGATATGATTTTTCATTCCTAAAAATTGGATTTCCAACACCTTTTTGAAATGATATATAATAATGTTCCCCCTGATTTCTGTTATTGTAGAGATCATAGAGAATATTTTTTAAGTCTTTTGATATATTTAAGCTATCTATCCATATTAAGTCTGGTTTTATCACCGCATCTTTGGCAGTTTCCTGACAGCTCGTACATGCTGGTAAATTCCCAAATTTTTTAATCCACTTTGCTAATGCTTCATCTCTTTCTGAACTATTATTTACCTTTAAAAAATCAGGTAAAAACCTAAACAACTCATAATCCCAATTGTATTCTCCTTTTGCAATATTCGGATGATAATATTTCACAAACCCCCAAACTCTTCCTAATAATTCAAGATTTTCAATGTCCTGATTATTGAGTTTTGAAACGACGATGTTTGAACCTTTATTAAACTCCATATCTCGATCGGCAGTGCTACCCAATATTTCAAGACTCTGGTCATCCAACGATTTTCCATCAATAGTTACTTTTATATCATCCAACCACATTTTTCCTTTTCCAATCAACAAGCCACCGACCAATATTTTCTCTGTTTTTTCAGGAGAAAGAGGTAGTATGACTTCATATTCCTTCCAGTCCGTTGTACCGGTTACCCCCCTATCATTCATATTATCAAAACCAACTTTAGGATCAATCCGCATCCATAATCCTGCAAACCCATCTCTTACATTCTCTGTTTTAATATAACCAGACAAACGAATCGATTTACCTTTGTAATTCTTGGGCAGTGTAAGAGAGAGGGCTTTAAAGCCCGTGCTATCGCTTGTATTTTCTATAACTACAGAAAATCGACCATTCTTGGACTGCAATGAATCTACTTTTATTTTATAGCTGTCAGCTCCAAATTGCCCCCATTTTCTTGGAAAACCTTCCTCATATTGTTCAAAATCAAAATTCAAATCCTGATCGGTAGAAATCAATGCTTGGGAACAACCAATTAAAAAAATAGAAAATAAAACGACGACACTTGATATTATCTTTATAAAAATATTGTTATCAATCATATACAGGTAAGTCAGAAATCGGTTATAGTTGGTTTGTGTCACCATAGATGAATTTTGTTTATTACAACATAGCCACTAGTGTAAATATAACATTTTTG
>JBEBRZ010000200.1:0-3074 GCA_040394615.1 Sphingobacterium mizutaii | reverse complement strand
ATAACCAAAACCTCTCCAGGCTTTGCTTTTCCCTTCCAAACTGTACCATTAATCAGTACTTCAGGATTTTGGGCCCAGCTAGGAATGCGGATATGGTAAGGAAATGCAATTCCTTCTTTATTTTGATGTTGTAAAGTAATTTTTATCTGCTCTTCGAATGGATAGAAAGTATCTTGATTAAGCTGAACAGATTCTTTCTTTTGACCAACCTTTATTTGAGCCGTTGAGGGAGAAAATATAAAAGATGCAATGCCCCCATCCGTTGTAGCATAATATAAATTTTGAGCAAATTTTGGCCAACCTTGATGCATATTGGAGGTACAACATGGATACCCGGTAAGCAAACCAAATACTAAATCCGTTCCATTATGGTTTACATCAAAATTATACATCTGTCTTTTAATCTGAACCTGATTAGCCTGCTGAAAATACTGTCTTTTCATAAAGTCATCGGATATTTGAGTAGGTAAAGCATTGAAAGCAACTTTCTCTAAATGCTCCGCAAATTCAACATCTCCCGTTAGCTCCAACATCTTCTCCAAGGAAAACATCATCTCTACTGATGAACACAATTCGGACCCTTGCGTAGAGGTATTGCCATGTAAGGCTTCATCCCCACCATACATTCCTTGGGCTTGACCATTAAATAGTTTGATATCACTCAATCCTTGCTTAACCGCTTTTAAATGCTTAGGATCTTTACTTTGCTGATAAAAGATAATAGGTTCTTTAAGGCCTTGGGCAAGATTAACGCAGTGAATGCTGCGATGGGTCGCCAGCATATTACGTTGAAGGAATTTTTCGGTAAAGTCGAATCCCTGCGCATGTAGGATTTCAGCAAGTTCTAACATGGCTTTGTCTCCCGTAATGTTATAAAGCCAATAAACAGCTTGTAAATTATCACCCGATCGATATTCTGCCCAAAAGGTCCAATGACCCAAAGGTTTTTCTTGTAAAGTTTTTAATTGATAATGAAAATAATTAGTAAAAAGCTGAACTACGCGTTGGTCATTTGTAGCCGCATAGTACTGCTGGAGTATTTTTAACATGACCATTTTTGGCCACCAATCTTCTGAATTATTTCGTTGAACTCCAGGTTCAGCATCATAATCTTTGGATGGACCGAAATAACCATCAGCGCGTTGAGAGGCTATCGCCCATTCAACCCATTTCTGAGCCTTTTCCTTGAGTTCTTTGTCATCTAGTAAATAGGCTAGTGGTAAAAGACCATCTATCCAGTATGGCCCTCGCTCCCACTGGTCCCCATCGCCACCTAACCATCCATTCCTTTCTCCCATCACTAAAGGATATAATTTATCTAATTCTCCCGTAGCGCCTGTTTTCTGTCTTTGCAGCATCTCCCGGAGCCAACCTTTTGGTTGTATTGATCCCAAAGGCAACTCCATATACGTCTTTTCGATCAACGGAGATCTGTTTTTAGTATATGGCTGAGCATTCACTGATAAATAGAAAAGACTAAATATTACGAATACCCAAACAGTTTTTGGTATTGAATTCATGGGAATAGGTTTCAGTTATAGGTTTATTTAAATATTACACTAAATATAAGGAATTTTTAGTGTAATATTTAAATAGGTTTGGCACTCGTATAAAGTATCCTGGGTATTTAAAAATATCCAACACTTGTTAAACTAACTTACTTTTTCATAGACGCGAATTTGAGCTGATTTTCTATACTTCTGGTCAATTGACTTAATAAGATTAATGGTTTTATCCGAAAGTCTATAGGCTTCTCTATCCTTTTTTGCGGCTTTAACATAGAGATATACAAACTCAAAAGGGTCTTCTATATGAGCAATCAATTCTTCTTTAAATCCGTTTTTATCAATAATATTTGCCATATAATATCCTGGTATATGTCCACTTGTGTTCCAAGTATCCAAAAGCATTCCTAATGTCAATTTTGAAAAATCCAGTTCATTGCTCGATAAGAGAGAATCGATATGTTGAATTATCTTTTTCCCCTCTTGAATGAAGCTTTCAGGATAACCTCGTTGGAATTCCAACAATTGTGTAGCATTCTCTCCTTCATAAGGTTTATCTATCAAGTCTGCACTTCCTTCGTTCAAAATCCGCTGTAACAAAGCGACCACAACTTTATCTTGTTCCTCTGTTTCAAACAACATTCTGGGTCTAAGTACATGATGAAACTCATGACCTGCAAGAATTCCATATTTATTTAAATCACTGAAATAGGATGCCATTAACGAAAAAACCATCCACTCGTTCTCTATATGAGCATCATTATGAACGGGTATAATTGTTACTTTGTATCCTGGGGCTGTTTTGCGATAAACCTTGGGAAGCATTTGGTAGGAATAAGAATAGGCAATCTTAAAATAATCATCCTTCTCTTTTTCCAAATTCTGAAGATAACTCTTCATTTCTTCTTCATGAAGTCTATATTCGTTGACAATATAAGTCCACCAATTTTTATTCTGGTCTTTTAGGCGCTCATTTAAAACATTTTCGTTTTTAGGCATATACACAATTTCCATGATTTGCCTGTAATTCTCTATGTATGCACTATCTACACCTTGATCCTTAAGGTAGACTTGAATAGCTGGATCACTTAAAAAGCTATTCCAGACATCTTTCCCTAAGGGTTCATTATTCCGAAGCTTTTGGGTAATCTCAAAATATTCCCAACAAGTAGAATCATCAATAGACTGAGCACAAAGAATGAAAATTTGTAAATGAAGAAAAATAAAAAATAAGAATATACGTTTCATAAAATTGGATTTTATAATTTGTTAGATTCATCAATGTTTCGAGAGCTGATTGACAGACTAAATGTAGAAAATTTTATCAAAAAAATAAATAAGATTAATTACCGAAATGAAATGACTGGTCTCACTGAAAAACGCCACGTGGATATTTTGAAATACCGTTTTGCAATTAAAATAAGGTTTTTACCGAAATAAAATCTGGAATGTAATAAGAGGTTATTGACAGTCTGTTGTCAAAACCATTATTAACTTCACGTTTTTAAACATGAAACTTAATTGAAAATGAAAACATTAATTTGGAAAGGCTTATATTATAATTCCTTA
>JBEBRZ010000199.1:0-3452 GCA_040394615.1 Sphingobacterium mizutaii | reverse complement strand
GGAAAATATTTCAAGACCCAATTATGGGAATCGGATCTTGGCAAGAGCATAGGCTTAAGTTATTTTCTTGAACGTGGATATCGTGAGGATATTATAAAGGAATTTGAGTTAGGCTATTCTCCAGAAGGCTGGACTAGTTTGGTAGACGCCGCGCAGCAGGAAGGTTTTTCTAAGGAATACCTGGCTGAGGTAGGTTTGGCTATTGAGCGAGATGATAAATCTATTTACGACCGCTTCCGTGGTCGGGTAATTTTTCCTATACATAATCTAACGGGACGTATTATAGGTTTTGGTGGTAGAACACTGAAGACCGATAAGAATGTTCCTAAATATGTCAATTCTCCGGAGAGCGAGATTTATCATAAATCCAATGTTCTCTATGGACTGCATCTAGCAAAGAAAGCGATTTCGGAGCATGATGTTTGTTATTTGGTGGAGGGATATGCGGATGTGCTGTCTTGTCATCAAGCCGGAGTAGAGAATGTTGTTTCTTCATCAGGAACATCTTTGACGACTGGCCAAATCAAATTAATATCCAGATATACCAAAAACGTCATTATACTTTATGATGGGGATGAAGCCGGTATAAAGGCTTCATTACGAGGAACGGATATGCTACTGGAAGAAGGGTTGAATGTAAAAGTGCTTTTATTTCCGGATGGGAATGACCCGGACTCTTATATTCAAAAATTTGGTGCATCCGCTTTTAAGGATTACCTGGCTAAGAATCAAGAGGATTTTGTTTTTTATAAAACAAATATCCTTTTGCGAGATGCCAAGGGAGATCCTATTAAGCGTGCGGAAGTGATCCGGGAAGTAGTAAATAGCATTTCCTTAATTCCAGATGAAATTAAAGTCTCAGTATATATTCGTCAGTGTAGCGGTTTGCTGGATATTGAGGAGCGAGTTCTATTGACTGAACTCAATAAAATCCGTATGGATAAGGCCAAGGCGAAAGATCGCAAAGCGGCGAGTGCAAGTGCGGATCCAGGTCCGGACTATGCTGGGGATGATTTTATTCCTGCAGAAATGTTGGCGGCGATGCAGGCTGAAGGAATTGCTCTGCCAGAACCTAAGCAGCAAATTACCTCGGAGATATTGATGGAAAGAGAGCTTGTTCGAGTTTTGTTGAATTATGGTCGTGAGTTAGTGGTATGGGAAGGCGAGGGCGATATTCCTGTAGCTCCCTACTTATTAGCGAGTATGGATGATGTTACTTTTGAGGATAAACCTAGTCAAAAGATTATTGCTGAATTCAAACGACAGGCTGAGAATTTTGAAGTCCCTGAGGCTAAGTTTTTCTTTTCTCATGAGGACGAGGAGGTTTCTAGATTAGCGATAGATAGTATCGCAACGAAATATGAAATCAGTCCGAACTGGAATGATGATAAGCGCAAAATCTTTGTTCCTGAGGAGAAAGATCAGATGAAGGATTTAGTGAATCAATTAATATTTCGGGTTAAAAAGAATAAGATCGAGCAGGAGATGCATCGAATCCGAGAGGAGTTGAAAGCTACGCAGGATCCTGATAATATGCAGTTATTGATTGCCAAGTATCAGAAATTGAAGGAAGGGGAAAAGTTGTTAGGGGATTTATTAGGAAATACAATCGTAAAATAATAAGAGCATTGGGGGCAGGGAAACAGGTGTGGTTTTATTTTAAAAAAATATAGGTTTTCAAATTATTGCTTTAAATTGGCGGTATAAAAAAGAGTGATATATATCTGCGATCACGCTATCCAAGGCTTGTTCTGGTCAATCCGAATAGTAGCAGCAGCGGTTAAAGTATGATATCACATTTTGTAAATAAAAAATTAGAATATATTAAACACGCATTTTGGAAATATTAATGAATATGAAACTAAAGCATACAATCTATCTTTTGGCCGCCATGCCTATCCTGTTTGTGATTAGCTGTAAGACTCAGAAGGCAAAAATAGAATTTGTTAATCCTTCGAATGAAAGTAAAATTCTAAAGGGAGAAAAGATTCAATTGAAGTTGAATTTCCCTAATCCTGAGGTTGATTCTGTTGTGTACTCAGTAGATGGTAATATTCTTGAACGTAGGACCGATACAACAGCTGTACTATTAGATACGGACACTTATAGCTATGGAAATATGAGACTTAGCGCAAAAGTTTATGCTCAGGGGAAGGAAGATATTGCTTACAGTGAAGTTCTGGTAGTACCGCCTGCACCTAAAGCATATAGCTTTGAAGTTGTAAATACATTTCCGCATGATAAAGGTGCATTCACCCAAGGGTTGTACTATGAAAATGGAACGCTTTATGAAACAACAGGGCAACGTGGAGAATCTACTTTGAGAAAAGTAAATTTGGAAACAGGAGAGGTATTACAGAAAGCGGACATGAGTCCTGATGAATTTGGTGAGGGAATGACTATTGTTGGCAATAATATGTATGTGCTGACATGGGAGAATAATAAAGGACATGTTTATGATAAAAATAGTTTCAAATTATTGAAATCCTTTGATTACCAGAATAGCAAAGAAGGTTGGGGACTGACCTATGATGGTAAACAGTTTATCAAATCCGATGGTTCGAATAAATTATATTTCCTAGATCCTACCAACCTTTCTGAGGTGGGTTCGGTTGCTGTATTTGATGATAATGGAGCCGTTGATAAGTTAAATGAGCTGGAATATATTGATGGTAAGGTCTACGCAAACTTATATTATGGTGACCGTGATGAGATTGTGATTATTGATCCTACGACGGGTTTAGTTGAAGGTAAAATCAATTTTGTAGGGTTGTATTCTGATAACAGAGCCCCATATGATAATGAGATGAATGGGATTGCTTATAAATCAGATAGCAAGACGCTTCTGCTAACCGGAAAACATTGGACAAAACTCTTCGAAGTAAAAATTAAAGAACGTTAGACTAATTTATTTTCAGTTGCTATTTTAATTAGTGACATCATATTTTTTGTTTTGAATTTACTCATCATTCTTTTCCTATGGGTTTCGATGGTGAGTGGGGATAAAAACAATTCTTCAGCAATTTGATTAGAAGTCTTCCCTGCGGCAATAAGTTGAAGAATCTCCGTTTCTCTTTTTGTTAATTTAGGCAGTAGTGGCAAATCCGAACTGTTTGGGTTCGCAATAATATCCTGAACAGCGGAACTAAACACCATTTGTTTATTTACAGCTTGATTTAGACATTTTTCTAATTCTGTTATATCAATATTTTTCAGCAGATATCCTGAAGCTCCATTTTGTAGTAACTGCAGAATTACGCTACGTTCAGTATGATTGCTTAGGCCCAGAATAATAATTTGCGGTGCTATTCTTTTGATTTCCAGACATAGGTCAATACCATTAATATCGGGAAGTGATATATCCAATAAAACGATATCCACTGGGTTAGAATCCAGGAAGCTTAATAATTCTGAGCCTTTTGTGAAAGTTGCGGTTACCTCATAGGTTTTGA
>JBEBRZ010000198.1:0-3468 GCA_040394615.1 Sphingobacterium mizutaii | reverse complement strand
AAATTTTATTTATCGTATATTTAGTCATCCGATGACAAGCAAATTCGGTAAAAAAAACTATTATGAACAAATTTACAAAATACATTTTAGGTATTCTCGCCATTTGCTTTCTGTCCTTCTTTCAATCTCAAGCACAGACAGTTTATTCTGTACCATTAAAAGAAGACATTGGACCAAATGCATGGCGTACCATGAAAAATGCAATAAAAGAGGCCAAATTAAATAAGTCAGCGTATTTGTTAATCGATTTAAACACTTTTGGTGGAGCCTTAAATTTCGCAGATTCTATTCGATCTAGTTTATTAAACGAAAATGAGTTCAAAACTATTGTATATGTTAATAATAATGCCGCTTCTGCGGGCGCATTAATCTCATTAGCAGCAGATTATATTTATATGCATTCGGGTGCTAGCTTAGGTGCGGCGTCTGTTGTAAACCAAAACGGTGAAATTCTTCCGGAAAAGTACCAATCCTATATGAGGGGTCTTATGCGGGCAACGGCAGAAGCTAAGGGAAGAGATCCGAAAGTAGCTGAAGCTTTTGTAGACGCTACAATATCAATTCCTACTTTAAAAGAAGATGGAAAATTATTGACATTAACGGCTTCCGAAGCAGTAAAAATTGGGTTGGCAAAAAAGGAGGTTAAAAGTACGGTAGATATTTATTCAGATTTAAGTATCTCAAATCCGGATGTAAAAGAACATCAAACGACTTGGGTAGATATGATTATTGGTTTTCTGATCAATCCATTGGTTAGTGGTATCTTAATTATGGGGATTATTGGAGGGATTTATTTTGAGTTACAAACACCCGGGATTGGTTTTGCACTTGTATTAGCATTGATTTGTGGAGCTCTGTTCTTCGCCCCATTATGGTTACAGGGGTTAGCAGATAATTGGGAAATCGCAATTTTCGTATTAGGAGTAATACTTATTGTTCTAGAAATATTCGTTATTCCTGGGTTTGGTGTAGCAGGTATTGCGGGAATTATCTTAATTTTATGCGGTTTAGCTTTCTCGATGGTAGCTAACGATTATTTTGATTTTAAACTTACCCAACCAGGATTATTAATGAATTCCTTTATTATTGTTATAGGTGCCATGATTTTGACTATTATATTAATGGTCATATTTGGTAAGAATGTATTGCAATCATCAACCTTTAAAAGATTAGTTCTTGAGGATGAACAAAGAGCTACTGAAGGGTATACTTCTTCTGTTTCTAAGTTAGATCTTATAAATAAAGTAGGGGTGACAAAAACGGTTCTACGGCCGAGTGGTAAAATTGAAATAGATAATGTATGGTATGATGCGGTTTCATTGGATAGTTTTATTGATGTAGGTGAGGAGGTTTATGTTGAAAAACATGAAAACTATAATCTGTTTGTACGAAAATTGTCTGAGAGAAAAGCTTAATGAAATCATTAGGTTAATTTTATAAAAAATTATAACATGAAAAAGCCAAGGAGTTAATCCTTGGCTTTTTCATGTTATAATCTGAAATGTTTAAAATTTTGCACCTAGAGTTAATACCACATTTGTTCTTGTGTTTTTAACATCTGCAATAGGCAAAGGACTATTAAGGGAGTTAAAATCATAAGGGATATGTGTGTAATTAAATTGCTTGTATTGTTGTGCTGTAACATCTACATATAATGACTTTGTCAGAATATATCCTAAACCTAAACTGGCAATATAATCGCTCTGACTATCTTCTTTATATGGGGAGCCAATCAGGTTAAATCCTGCGCGTCCCGCTAGTCGGTCGGTGAATAAAAATTCAGTTCCTATTTTAAAGTTAAAAGTTCCTTTATAGGTATCACTAATGCTATTAGTAATCTGATTTTCGAATTCTATATTTGGATCAGTAACGATTTCTCTGTATTTGATAGAAGAATAATTAAGATATTCGACCTCGGCTGACAATAAACCCCGCCCAAAGAATTTAGTAAGACCCACAGAGGTTTTCCATGGAGAAATAATTGCATAATCATAAGAACCACCATAATTTTGAGAACCATAACCCGGATGTAATGGATTTGTACTGTTTTCATCTACATAATAATCCACTATAGTTTCAATGTCACTGTCTTCTTGGATCTCTGTCCACGTAGGTGTGGTAATGTTAATACCAATATTCCAGTCCCAAGTTGGTTTATAGATGAAGCCTAATCCAAAATTAACACCAGAACCTTTAAGCATTAAATCATTAAAATCGTTTAGATCATAGCTAATATCGGTATATTTATAAGCATCGTTATTAGGCTTTCCAAAATCTGATTGTGGGTTTTCAGCAAGGATTTCCCCTGGCTCTTTTGTCCAACCTCTTTCTAAAAACGTACTTTTTGAGTCATATTTAAAAGAAATGAAACCAAATTTTGCTCCTATATAGAATTTATTACCGTAGTTAGCACCAAATGAAACATTCATATTGTACTTGAATCCATTTGTGATATAATCTAATTGCTGAGCTTTATCATCTGCTTCCAGAACTGTAGGGAAATATCCATTATTTGTTCCGGGAAGTTCCTCTACGAGGTATGAATTCCAAAAATCATTAGCAAAGGCATTATCATTTGCCATTATTTCTGAAAAGGAATTAACAATTGAGTTGTTATTATTAGTACCGGAATACTTTAAATAATCAGAGAAATTATTTTGTTTATCGATACTAAGGCCAACATTGAAATTTTGCCAGCCATAGTTTGGATCATTATTGGTAGGGTAGTGGATGACTACACCGGCATTTTCCAGACCGAATTTACCTTGATTTTGAGAGATAGAGTTTCCGAAGTAATTGGATTTATTCGTATTGTTCAAGTAGTTTACAGATACGGATATATCGGATTGTCCATAAAATCCCAGTCCTGCGGGGTTACCTGAAATCGAACTGATATCGCCTCCCAGAGCAGTGTTTACTCCTCCTAAGGCTTTAAAACGAGCAGTTCCTGATGTTATATCTCTTGAAATTAGAAGGGCATTACTCTCCAAGGTTTGAGCATGTAAATGAGAATAATTATAAGTTAGTGCAAGGCAGGTTAGAGAGAATAAAATTTTTTTCATATATAATCTGATTCTTATAAAAAGATATAGCCAATATAAATTTATATTGGCTATAAAATATTTTCTTGTTAATTAGCGTCTACTTCCACTTCTTCCTGAAGATGAACTAGAACCTGAGCTTCTGCTGCTACTTCCGGAGCTGCTTCCTCGGCTCACCGAGCCACTATTTGAGCTTCCACGATCTATACTTCCGCTAGAACGTGTTGGTGTTGGTGTAGTTGTTCTTGCCGGAGTTGAAGATCTTGTAGGAGTTGAAGATCTTGTAGGAGTTCTGTTAATAGTACCTTGAGATCTAGAAGAAGGTGTTCTTGTTGTTGGAGCACTTCTATTGATTGTACCTTGAGATCTTGTAGAAGGTGTTCTGGTAACAGTGCCATTTGTATTAGAACCTGATCTAGAAGAAGGT
>JBEBRZ010000197.1:0-3520 GCA_040394615.1 Sphingobacterium mizutaii | reverse complement strand
AAGTTTTGGAAAACCTATTTGATGAAAAGTCCGTTTTTGTGCACATGGGCGGATCCTGGGGCAAACAGCAGGAACTCAATGTGATCAAAAGTGGTGGCATCTGGTACAAGAAAGCTGATATCCATGAAGTTTCTGTAAATATTATCGACAATACGGCTATTTTATTAAATAGGATTGATCTCTTAGCAGTTGTTGGAGGAAATGAAGTGACGAATCCATTTATGGTGACTGAGGTCTATATCAAAAAAGATGGCTCATGGAAGCTTGGAGCATTATCGTTTACCAAATTACTTACCCCGGGAGGTAATTAGCGCTCCTTAAACGCGTTAGCTAATGTTCATCAGTAATATTGGTAGCATTATCTGTAATCCATATACCTCTGGAGATTTTTTAATCTGGACCTTTGTGCTATTAGTCTTTGCCTGTTGATATACGAACCTTCAAAAGGCATAATAAGTAGAAATATGATGAATAAACTTATAAAATATATACTCATAATCATGGCAATAGTTGTTTCAAACAGCACAAATGCCCAAACAAATGAAGACCAGAATTTGGACAGCAAACAAGAAGCAATAATCCGTATTGCAGCTCTAACTGGAAAAGGAGATTTAGATAAATTAAAAACTGAACTGAATACAGGCCTCGACGCAGGTCTAACCATCAACCAGATAAAGGAAACCTTAATGCATGTTTATGCTTACGCAGGATTTCCGAGAAGCCTCCGGGGCTTACAGACCTTTATATCTGTATTAGAGGAGCGTGAAGCACAGGGAATTAGAGATGAATTGGGATCCGACGCATCACCCATAAATGATGAGCGCAGTAAATACGAGCGTGGTAAAGCCATCTTACAAGAACTATCCGGAACCCCTGAAACGGAGCCCAAGACCGGGTATGCTGCATTTGCACCTACCATTGAAGTCTTTCTTAAAGAACATCTTTTTGCTGATATATTCGAAAGAGACGTACTCACTTATCAGGAAAGAGAACTAGTTACCATCTCGGTGCTTACGAGCATAGGTGGTGTAGAACCCATGTTACGTTCGCATTTTAATCTTTGCCTGAATGTCGGGCTTACACCAAATCAATTGGAAGAGTTTGTAGAAGTTATCAATACATCGTTAGGTGACAAAGAAGCGCTTGCTTCAAAAAAAGTACTTGAAGAGGTACTGAAAAATAAAACATCTAAATAATTTAAAACAAATCAGAATGAAAAGGATATCGTCAATAATTGCATTATCAATTTTAATAACAACAACGGATATGGCAAATGGACAATCAGTTCAAAAGAAATACGAATCAAACCCTTATTCCTTGGTGTATGATGGAGCAATTACCACAAATGAAAAGGGGAAAGTAAATATTCATCCGGTAAAATACCAGTTGAACGGAATTGAAATAGCGGCAAATATTTATACCCCTGCAGATTATGATCCTTCCAAGAAATATCCTGCAGTAACAATAGCTCATCCCAACGGCGGAATAAAAGAACAGACTGCTGGTTTATATGCTCAAAAATTAGCCGAAGCAGGTTACATTACGATTGCAGCGGATGCAGCTTATCAAGGAGCAAGTGGCGGAGAGCCTCGTCATACCGACAAACCGTTCTTCCGTACTGAAGATATACGCGGTATGGCGGATTACCTTTTACAATATCCGGGCGTCGACAACAATCGTTTAGGTGCTTTGGGCATCTGTGGAGGAGGAGGCTATACCCTAAAAGCAGTTCAATCCGATAAACGCTTTAAAGCGGTGGCGACTTTGAGTATGTTCAATTCAGGAGAGGTAAGACGAAACGGGTTTCAGAATTCTCAGTTAAACAGCATTGACGAACGGATGAAAATAGCTTCGGATGCCCGTGCACAGGAAGCGGCAGGTGGTAAAACCCTATTTTCCGGAGTAGCGAGCATAACGGATGAAGAAATTGCAAAAACTCCTACAGATTTATACCGTGAAGGATATGAATACTATTACAGAAGTCACGCTCATCCCAATTCGACCTTTTTATACACAACCAGCAGCCTCATGGAGCTAATGACATGGGATGCTACGGATCAGATTGAATTGATCGATCAACCATTACTTATGATGGTCGGAAGCAAAGCAGATACAAAATACATGACCGATGAGGCATTCCCAAAAGCAGTCAATGCAAAAAGCAAGGAACTTTTCCTTATCGAAGGAGCTACGCATATTCAAACCTATTGGAAACCTGAGTATGTATCGCAGGCAGTCAATAAATTAAATGAATTTTACAAAGCCAATCTCTAATACCCTTTAGCGAGCTGAAATAAAAATTTAAGTTTTAAATCAATCCACGACAAAAAGAACTTGATAATGAACTATAAGAACTTTAAGAAGAGCATAATCGTTTTTACTATCCTGGGAAGTTCAGCAGGAATATTATCCTGTAATAACTCGAATGAAAAAAAACCTTCATCAACAGAACTAGCTACAGATCCGGCTTTCCCAAAAGGAGAAAAGGTGACAAATGATAATTTCATCGGTACTGTATGGCTAAATTACCTGGTAGAAACAGACTCTGTCCATTATGTAAACATTGGCTCGGTCACGTTTGAACCCGGCGCAAGAACCAACTGGCATACCCATAAAGGCGGTCAGATATTGCTGGTAACTGATGGAACTGGATTATACCAGGAAAAAGGGAAACCCGTTGAAACCATTAATAAAGGTGAAGTCATGAAATGTCCTCCTGATATCGCACACTGGCATGGAGCCACCCCAACAGAATCCATGACCCATATCGCGATAGGTACAAATACAAATATAGGTGGGGCCGTCTGGTTGGAGCCGGTAACAGACGAGGAATATAACAGTGGAAATTAAATTGATTTGCCTTTTATTTCATTACCAGAACTCCGCTTTCGGTAGAGCATAAGATATAAGAATAACATACATCCTCCGAAAATTCTTATTATTTCAGCTTCGACATATCCATATAAAAAATTTCCCATGTATGTCCGTCAAAATCTTCTATAGTCCGTTGCTGCATAAACCCGTAATCTTTCATTTCGCTAGGTTCAATCCCTCCTGCTCTAAGACCATTATCCATCATTTCATTGACCTGATCAAGGCTTTCTAGCGACAATGAAAAAAGCCCTGCAAGCTTACTCTTTGTATCAGCAATATCCTTAGTTGCAAATGATGCAAATTTTTCATGGGTTAGAAGCATTACATAAATATGCTCACTCCAGACCATACATTTCCCATTTTCGTCTGAAAATTGAGGATTGTTAGAAAATCCTAACGCGACATAGAAATCCATTGATTTCTGTAAATCCTTTACAGCTAAATTGATAAATATTTGTTTTGCCATATTAATAATTATTATTTTCTCAATCTTGGTTATTTCATCTTTAACCAGACCATTTGTCAAAATTGTTAGTTTCAGGTTCCAGAATAATAATTCAAATCAAGGTTCGAATTATTAGCTAATATACAAGCATATTAAGATTTAAAACTTGACATATGACAAGAAGTTAAATAATCCCTTTGT
>JBEBRZ010000196.1:0-3593 GCA_040394615.1 Sphingobacterium mizutaii | reverse complement strand
GATTCGATTCACAACGAGAATGAAGCTCTCTTCTACCGGGTAGGGGAAAATCAACTCTTAGAATTGATATATAATGAGATCTTCGGTGAATATATTGGCAGCACGGTTCTTTGGTTAAATATCTTTAGCGATGACGCATTGTTAAATTTTAGTAATAGTGATTACTTAGTGATTGAAAATAACAGGTCCGGGGGATTTGAAATCTATGACGAAGAAAACAACTTTGTTGCCATTGCTCCGGATTTGCAAGATTATTATTCTCTTGAAACAGGTAAAGGTGAATGGGTAAAATCAAGGACAAACGGTTTAAACAAAACTTATTTCAGTACTGATAAGGGGAAAGAATACACTATGACATTTAAATTCAGTCTGGGAGGAAAGAAAACCATAAAGGATGAGAAAGGATATGAAATTGTACTAAACCGTAAAATTAATGGAAATTATGATATCACAGACAATGAGGGTCGAAAAATACAGATTAAGGTTGATCGATCGGGAGTATTTCGTTTAACAGAAGGTGATCATGAACTTAAAAAGATGGTGGCACAAAGTATACAAAGCTTTAATATCACGGATAAAAATGGAGATAATTTAAGTGTCAGAATGCGGGGTCGATTTAACGATTTGATTTTATCTTTTTCAAATGGTCGTGAGGTCTTTATCAAAAATAGATCTAGAAAATTATTGCCGCCAGTGAAAGAAGAAATAGAAAAATAGAAAGAAGAAAAATCTAAGAAACGAATAGATTTAACTACTTGCTTCTTCAAGTTATTCAAGTCGTTTTATCACTTTCTATTTCAAAAGTTGCTATATGATCTTTTACAAAAAAGGTATTACTGAATAGATCTTCAGCCTGTTGCTAACTCAGAAATATTAATTTCTATCCGAAAAGTTCACCATAATACCTTTATTATAAAACTGTAACTTTATATTGTTTTAGAAGTAAAAATGAGCAGAGACAGACCAACCCCAAGAAGAAAGGAGATAACACTGAGCTATTTTGATCTCCTAGATAAACATATCGCCGAGGTTATAGCTGGAAATGTTTCCGATTTTATGGAAATCAACCAGATAGCTAGTGAATTACATGTCTCGCACAAGCATCTGACAGATTCTGTTCAAAAGGAAACAGGCTATCATCCATGTCATTTTTACGACTTGAAGATAATCGAGACAATAAAAAAAATGCTTATCCATACGGACAAATCCATTGCGGAAATTGCCAGAATGCTCACTTATGACCCGTCGAACTTCTCCAAGTTCTTTAAAAAATTTGTTGGCCAAACTCCCGGACAATTCAGAATGAAAACAAAAAAATAAAACTTCCGAAAAGTTCACCATAAAATATTTCACCAGACTTACCATCTTTGATAATATCAATTGTAAAACAATTAAAAAAACATTCAATATGGCAAGAAACGATTTAAATGGAAAAGTGGTTCTTATCGCAGGAGGTGCTAAGAACTTGGGTGGACTACTAAGCCGGGATTTTGCCGCCAAAGGTGCAAAGGTAGTTATTCACTATAATAGTGATAGTTCCAGAATAGAAGCTGAAAAAACATTAGCCGATATTAACGCATCAAATGGGGAAGCATTTTTATTTCAGGCAGATTTGACAGACGTAAAGAACATAACCAAACTTTTTGATGCTGCAATCGAGAAATTTGGAGGGATTGATATCGCCATCAATACCGTAGGTAAAGTATTGAAAAAACCTTTTGCTGAAACAACGGAAGAGGAATATGACAGTATGAGTGATATTAACTCCAAAGTCGCCTATTTCTTTATCCAAGAGGCGGGAAGAAAATTGAACGACAACGGCAAGATCAACACAATAGTTACCTCGTTACTCGCTGCATTCACGGGGTACTATTCAACCTACGCAGGAGCGAAAGCACCGGTAGAGCATTTTACCAGAGCAGCCTCTAAAGAATTTGGTAGTCGAGGGATTTCAGTTACGGCAGTAGCTCCAGGGCCGATGGATACACCCTTTTTTTATGGTCAAGAAAGTGATGATGCTGTTGCTTACCACAAACAGGCCTCGGATTTGGGAGGGCTTACCGATATCCGGGATATCGCTCCTTTGGTGGAATTCCTGGTCACTGATGGTTGGTGGATTACAGGTCAGACGATTTTTGCAAATGGTGGTTACACCACAAGATAAAAACATCATCGACAAGCTAAAGTCATAAAATTTCAACTTTGGCTATCTTTGATCACAAAAAAATTAATCCCTAACCACGATGAGACTGAACGGTTAGGGATTTTTTTGAGATAGGAATCTAATTTTTTACAAATTTAATTGCTAATTATATATGTGTCAAGACCTACTTACTAACCGAAAACACAACAATCGTGTACGAGCTTGATATTGAATTATCGTAATTTCCCAATTGAGTTTTTTGAGTAATTTGATTCGTCGCAACAATATTTAATTTGATACTTATTTTTTATCTAATCTTGGAATGAGTAGAAATTACGGTAGCTCTCCAAGAGGGAGTTTATTTTTGCTCTAACGCCTCTCTGTATATCTTTAATGCTCTTTCCTTTGCAATAGCGTGGTCTATGATTGGATTTGGATAATTTTCCGTATCTAATTCTGGCAACCATTTTCTGACATATTCCAAGTTCTTATCATACTTCTGCATTTGAAGACTTGGATTCAACATTCTGAAATAAGGTGCTGCATCACAACCGGATCCCGATACCCATTGCCAGTTTCCGTTGTTGGAAGAAAGGTCAAAATCATTGAGCTTTTGGGCGAAATACGCTTCTCCCCAACGCCAATCAATCAACAAGTCTTTACATAGAAAACTAGCAGCAATCATACGAACTCGATTATGCATATATCCTGTTTGGTTCAATTGTCGCATCCCTGCATCTACAATCGGAAAGCCTGTTATTCCCTCACACCATTTTTTAAATTCTCGTTCATTGTTTCGCCATTTGATATTGTCGTATTTTGATTTGAAAGATTGATTGACCACTTTTGGAAAGTGATACAATATTTGCATAAAAAACTCTCTCCAAATTAATTCATTCAGCCAAACCTGATTGTGACACAGAGCGAAGGCTACGCATTTACGGATGCTGATCGTGCCAAATCGAAGAGCAATACCCAAATGTGTCGTACATTCCATTGCTGGATAGTCCCGGAATCTATCATATTCATTAATGGTTTTTGTAGCTAATTTTGGAACTTCAAAAATAATATCTGTCTTTTCAAAACCGAAGTCATTCAAGGAAGGTATTTCGGCAAACTTTTGCCTGAAAAATTTATTATAATCAGGATCGTACGATTTAAGATCTTCTCTGCTCAGTATTTCTTTCCATTTTTTAGAATATGGCGTATAAACCGTATAAGAGTCTCCATTATTTTTTAAAACATCGCTCTTGTCAAAGATTACTTGGTCTTTGAATGCTCTAAACGAAATTCCCTTCCGTTTAAAAAACTCATAAATATCTATATCTCTTTGAATAGCTAATGGTTCATAATCCCGATTACAAAAAACGGCTTGAATAAAATGTTTTTTGTAAAGCATATTGAAAATTTCAATTGGATTACCGTAAAATACATTTAGCCTAGTTTCGTG
>JBEBRZ010000195.1:0-3661 GCA_040394615.1 Sphingobacterium mizutaii | reverse complement strand
TAGATTTTGAGATAACAAGACGTTCTTTACATTATAAATTAGAAATTATCAGGAGGCTTGAGCAGTGGGATTGGTCCCAAAAGATCCCCCATTATTCTGCTATGGAACAATTCCTGATTTACATAAATTTTAATAGTAAGGAATTTATGGACATTCTTATTGGAAGAATCATGCAGCAGATCTCAATGGAGAAAGATCTACCCAAAAAGCTCTTTTTATTGATGGACTACCACAAAACTTTTAACCAATTGCATCGAAAACCTGGTCTTATCTTAAACCCTGGTTATCATTCGCTTGATAGGTTTGTTAATAACTGGTTCGATAATGAAATTGAATATGTTCAACATTGCATATCACTGAATAACATTAATCCACAAGTTTCCAGTTATAAAGTTCCTCAGGTAAATATAGAAAAATTACTATGCAATATGTCCTCGGATCAACTAGCTATTTATCTTCGGTTGATTGATGAAGAGCAGCTAGTCAAAGCTAGATCGCTTAACCAGGTTTATCAAACTCTTGTACCATTTCTATCTACAAAACACCGTATAAACCTTTCTCCCTCATCAGTTCGTGTAAAATCATATCACCCCGAAGAGCTGGATAAACAAAAGGTAATAGATGTGCTTCAGCGTATGATAGAAAGGGTAAGAGAGTATTAATAGGAAAACAGTAGAATTAATTTACATATTATGCTTTTAACCATAGGTTCTTTTCTCAAGTTTCTCTCTGTGGAAGCCTCTCTGCTTATGGAATTATCCAAAATGAGAAATTTCCCAGAGAGTGCAAACTTCAACAAGACAACTTTTGCCTAACTGTATTACCCTGCGTTTCAAATGACTTAATTCGGAATGCAGATGTGACCTCTCTTTCTCACACCTATTCAAAAAATACTACTTATTGGGTATTTACAGGCCTCAACGTGGTTCTTAATTTTATTAATACAAATTACCGGCCATGAAAAAAACAATTATTAACCCACAGTCTTGGATCATAGCCCTCTGCGTCATTTCGATGGTATATGCTTGTTCAAAAGAAAGCCCTGCTCCTAAGGATAACGGCAAAGAGCCAATAGAAGACCCTTTAAAGAATCATGCCGACTACAATAAGACAATCCTATCAGAGGTGAGTAACGTCTATCTCGAGAATAATATTACCGCCAACAACCCTTTACAGTTCATTTGTAAAACAGAATATCAAGATCAAAAGATCTTTCATTACACCGCAACAGGAGCTCAAAAGAATTTTCTTGCACAACAAACAGTAGTTATTCAGAACAACAAAGGAGATAAATGGGTCACAGAGTTTGATGGAAATAAGGGACATTTGCGTTGGTATCTTATCGACGCAAAGAATAATCGTGGAAAACATCTTTTACAGGTTGAAATTCTCGATGAGGAGCAACAGGAAGTATCCGTATTAGAAGTAGACTGGAAAACAGGAAATTCAAGCACTTTAGCTGCTATACTCTTACAAAATGGAAAAACCATTTCTAATTACCAAAAAGGGGAGAAACGAGCTGATAATAAAGCCAACAGCACATTGGGAAGTCGCTGTAATTTACCTTCCACAAGCAACGAGATAACAAAGTCTCTTGATGCATTTATGCCTTATTTAGGTTGTCTGCTCAGCCAGGTAGCTGACCAGGCAGCAATAGAACTTAAAGAAGTAGACGTCGCACGTCAACAGATACCAGATTTGCTGGAAAAGTGGCAAGAGAACATAGTTGCACTAAAAGATATGCTCCAGAAACTTAACGGGAAATATAGTCGGTTTAAGACCGACCAGTTACCACAAGCAGATGAAGGTAAGGCATTCACAAAATTTCTAATTGCAGCAGATACCGTAAGTACTCAAAATACAACCCTTATCTTACTCGACAAGATCTCCTCTACCAGCTGGGATAATCTAATAGATACTTCATCGATAAGGTTAGTCTTTCAATTAACGGATAAGACCACAAAAAAAGCATTTACCGATAAACCCGTATTTATTGATCTTCAGCTTTCACTGACAAGAAATGGTTCAGAATATATTCTATTGGAAGAAACTAAACCTACTAATCCCGCAACGGGTCAAGTTACCTTTAGCTACAAGCCCGATCAAAATACAGATATCATCCCCACAGCTGATGATAAATGGGAATGCCGCTATAAGATTACAAATACAGAAACAGGCGAAGTTTCCACTGAATTAAAAGTTGTAGATAATAGGCCAGGAAGTATATCCATTGTCAGCGGTAATGAGCAAACAGCGCCATGGGAAACGAAATTGGCAAGTCCATACAAAGTGAGGGTACTCAGTAAAGTGGGTAAACCATTGGTCGGAGCAGATGTCATCTGGACCTTAACAGGCGGGGGAACCCTAAGCACCGAGCGAAGTCTTACAAACTCACAAGGTGTTGCGGAAGTTCAATATATCTCAGGAAAACGATCTGAGGGCGAAGGAACCGTGAGTGCCAGTATCCTTGACCAACAGGGCAACATTTTGATCAGTTTAAGTAAGCCATTTATTTTTATTGCTAAGAAAAGCGAGTATAAACTAGTCCTTATCGAATACACTTCGGATAGCTTTCATCCACCTCAATCAAAGATTTCTGCCAAATGGAAAAATGGCGATAAAGTAGAGGTGTATAACCGGACATTTTTACCTTTTAGGATTGAAAAGGATGGTGTGATCCAAAAAAATTCTGACGGAACCCCATTTGAGTTTATTTACAGTAGCACTAACATAGGAATAACAAGAACCAGTAGGATCCACTCTTTTCAAAAGGAAGATGTCGTTTTAAAAGATGTTTCAATTCTTTTTAACGATATGGATGATGGTCATATGGATAGTGTTGTGGTGGATCTAACAATCAGTAACCGCTTATACAGAAAATTCATAGGTAGTCAAATAGAACTATACGGGGCTGAAGGAACACAGGAAGGATATCTCGATTATAACAATAAGGGTGAAGTTTATACCGTTCAATTTGCTGAACAGGGAGTTGTTGTAAATAGCATCAAATATCCAGAATCAAACGGAAAAACCTTCCCCTATCAAATTATACATTCCTATTTGGAGGCACCGATTTATTCATGTGATGCCGAAAATAGTCATGTTATGAAAAAAGCTGTGGGAGTAATAAGTTGGTATCCTTATCCCTCGTTATTGGCAGGCAATGCCTTTATTCTTTATGAGGATGACAGTATCTCGGTGTTAAATTTAGGAAGTGGGTATCGTCCCTGTGACTTCTTGGCAATTTGGAAATCATTGAGGTATCTGCCCGGAGGCTAACGAAGACTAATTTGGAATGTACAGTGATATCCCAAACTAAAACAGAAATCAAATTCTTAGCTTCAAATAGTACAAGAAAAGGTAAGTTTCTAATAAATATTTCCTATTTCTACGGTAACGATTTTATCCAATCAAAAGAGTTATTGGAATTAAAGTAGAGGATAGATAAGGGGTTGCTTAAAAATATCATTACAGTTAGTAACCCCTAATCCAATTGTGATGATATGACAAAACAATAATCTCTTAACTAAATTTTCCTGATCCTTCAAAAAAACGCCTTCACTCTTTTGATTTGATCTGTAATAGTTAGTGATTACCTAAAATTCCTTAATCTTAAGAATTTATTTTACGACAAAAAAATAAGTCCATAAAATCAATAAAC
>JBEBRZ010000194.1:0-3685 GCA_040394615.1 Sphingobacterium mizutaii | reverse complement strand
GGATCGAAGAACTAAAATCTGAACATACCCCTGAAACAGAAGAATATGGAATCTCATCTTTTGTTTTCAAGTCCCAAAAGCCTTTTCATCCCCAGAGATGGCATAAATATCTTAATGAAGAATATCCCGATAATGTGATCAGGGCGAAAGGCCTGTTCTGGATGGCCTCACGACCTGATGTTGCAATCAGTTTCTCGCAAGCTGGTGGAAGTCTTCGTTTAGAGGGGGCTGGATCTTGGTGGAGCAGTATGCCCGAAGAAATGCGTTATCAATATCCCGAATACGCACAGATCAGGGAAGAGCTTTTAAACCGATGGAATCCACTGTGGGAAGATCGGAAAACAGAACTTGTATTCATAGGACATCATCTCGATAAGGAGAAATATTTAGCTGAACTGGAGGGCTGTTTATTGACTGAAGAGGAAGCCCATGACTGGCAGCTCAAATGGTGGAAAGATGAATTTCCTAAAAATATTTAATATGATTGATAGAGCCCAGAAAATAAATTTTCCATCTTGATCAAGATATAATAGAGCAGGGGGATTAGAAACTATTTCAATGAAAACAATTTTGCCCAATTTAAACTCCCATATGGTAATCAAAAAAATTATATTTGAGAATCGAAAGTTCACAAAGGTATTATACAAAGGAATAGACCATATTCATTATACCGTAAGTGCATTTCGAACAGAAAGAAAACCCATTATTCCTTGTTTCTGATACAGAAATTACGTTAATCTAGGAAACGTTGTTTGGCTGGATATATTGGAAAAATCAATTTCTAGAAATGACTGAAGCCCCTTTATTTCATGCAACCCACATAGTAGAATCAGACAGTTCGAACTCTTTAAATCAAATGGAAGGATGAATTTTAAAAAAACAACAAAAACTATATCAAAAATATTTTAAAAACTATTTTTTCTGTCTAATATTTATTAGGAACATTCTGAAAATTTCATAAAACATTAATGTGGAATTCGAGTTGTTTAAAATGTATGTTTTAATTTAACAAATAATAATTTCAATTATGAGCACAGAAAATTACCATGATGAGGAAGCTCTCACAAAGCTTCAAGAACTTGTTAATAAAATTGACATCGGAATGTTGTGTACTTACCCCAAGGACAATTCGTATGTCCACGCTGTGCCGATGAGCAGGCAGGAAGTAGATGAGCAAGGGAATATATGGTATCTCTTCTCCTCAGATAGTGATACCTACAACAATCTTAAAAACAACAGTAAAGTGAGCATTCAGTTTTCGCATGTGGGCGAATATAATTTTTTGAGCATAGATGGCGAGGCCGAAATATCGCAGGATAAGGAACGCATAGAAAAATACTGGAACAAATTCGTGGAGGCTTGGTTTGAAAAAGGGAAAGAAGACCCGAATATCCGGGTGATGAAGGTGCGTGTTGCTGACGCTCGTTATTGGGACAATAAGACGAATAAATTAGTTACCTTTTTTAAAGTCGTCTCAAGTGCTGTCTCTGGCCAAAAGCTGGATATAGGCCGAGAAGGTGAGTTAAATATCTGATTTAATCTAATGCACATATCTGACTGGTAAAAAATTTGATTACAACAACTCCTTCTTTGTGGGAAGATACGTTCCATAGTGGGCTAATAATCGTGAATGGGATCATCTGAAGCCTTATTGCACTTCTGTGTATTGAAGATGGCTATTATAATGCGCTCATCGATAAGCGGAACATTGCCAATGGGAGTTCGTATGGAACTATTTGGATTTTGAAATATGAGTTCGAAAGATCTATACTCGGAGGTACGAATTGATTGAGATGACTGCAGAAAAAGGTGCTGAAGGATTTCAAAATCATCTATTTAATATGAGGATTGGTTGGCAATTCCATTCTTTTCTTCCTGACTGACGGGTATGGAAATGATATTCAATTGGCTATAAAGCAAAAAAAACATGCTGAGCGAGTGGTCATGCCTATTATCACTTTCCTTTAGCTTGTCATGTTTTATCAATTGATCCACTTCTTCAATTTTGCCTTTTTCCAGACGCTTTAAATTATCTTCCTGTAATAGAAATGCCTGCGTATATGAAATGTTTGACATATCGGTAAATGGTCCGTAACTAAGAAAGGATAGATGAACAGTTTGTCGATAAAAATATTAAGTCTTTGAAAAAAACGGATCTACAGGTTGTTGAAAAACAACACTTTGCATTAAATGTGGAGAATATTACCGACTGATAAACGCATCGATGACTCAATGTGTTTTTATGGATAGTTTGAAAGCTTACGCCCAGTCATCATTGTTAAAATCGCCTAACACCAAGACACAGAGGTTGTATTCATGTATTTTTTTCATTACGGTTGCAAGGTGTACTTGACGATGTTTAGAATTTACCTCCTCTGCAGCGCTCGGTGTAGGAAGATGTGCGCTAAAGGAGATAAAAAGATGCCTATACCTTATTCTGTAATGGAGATTAATGGGTAAATAAACCATCTCCAGAAACTTCTAGTAAATATTTTTTTAATAAAAGTATGTTTTTATACTAAAATATTTATAATTTAGTATTTTAATATTCAAATTAAATGAATTATAATCTTATTAAAGATGTACTTGATTTACTAAAAGAGTTTGAAAGTCATCAACATCTCTCAAATTCACAAAATTCGATTAAGCAATTCAAAAAATGGGTAGCTGCGAATTATCTTGACCAAAACACTCATGCCGAATTGAATTGGCAGGGTAAGCAAGAGGGGAGAAGTCCGGAGAGTGTTATCAGTACTTTGATTGTACATATGAACAGATTTGCCAAAACCTATTCTAAAGCGGCCATCATTGGATCAGAGTTTTCGAGCCAAGAAGATTTTATATATCTAATCAATTTGAAAGCTTTTGGAGAAATGTCAAAAATGGAGCTTATAAAGAGAAATGTTCACGAAAAGCCTACAGGTATGCAAGTGATTAACAGGTTAATTAGAAAAGGTTGGGTGATGCAAAAGATGGATACATCTGATAAGAGAAGTAAGATTCTGAGTATCAGTACAAAAGGGTTAAGTGTTTTGGAAAATCAAATGGACAAAATTAGAAAGGCATCGAAAATTGTTGCGGGGGATTTAACTCATAACGAAAAAATGGAATTAATTAGGTTGCTCAATAAACTCAATGACTTTCACCAACCCATATACGATAAAAATATTGAGCCAGAATATTTATTAAATGAAGTTTTAAAGGACAAAAAGTGAAGAAGAAGAAAATAGCCGTTATCGGTTCCGGGTTTTCAGGATTGTCTGCTGCTGCTTATCTGTCAAAGGCAGGAAACGAGGTTCACGTATTAGAAAAACACGAGTATCCCGGGGGAAGAGCAAGACAATTTTCTACCAGAGAAGGTTACGTTTTTGACATGGGACCTAGCTGGTACTGGATGCCTGATGTTGTGGAAAGTTTTTTTTCAGATTTTGGCTATAAAACTTCCGATTTTTTTGAGTTGATTTCCTTAAACCCACAGTTTGAAGTGGTTTTTTCAGAAGAGAAAATTAGTATTAGTGAAAGTTTAGAGGAATTAAAAATTTTGTTCGAACAAATTGAAAAGGGTGCAGGTTTGAAATTGGAAAAATTTATGAGGTCGGCGAAATTCAAATATGAAATAGGGATGCAAGATTTCGTGAATAAACCCTGTCATAATTTGTTGGAATTTATTTCTCCCAAAATAGTC
>JBEBRZ010000193.1:0-3711 GCA_040394615.1 Sphingobacterium mizutaii | reverse complement strand
TTAAATCTAATAAAAATTACCCTATAAATCAGTTAATTTAACCTCATTTGCAAAAAAACAGCTATATTTGACAAACAATAAGGTTTAATTTTTCAATCTATAAAACACTGTGAAAAAGCGTATTGCTATTTTTGCTTCTGGTTCCGGATCGAATGCCCAAAAAATCATGGAGCATTTTAAATACTCCGACAGTGCCGAAGTTGCCTTAGTTCTAAGTAACAATCCTGAAGCTTATGTCTTGCAACGTGCAGACAATTTTGAAATCCCAACGCATGTTTTTGATAAGCATGATTTCTATCAAACTGATGAAATCGTCAACCTATTAAAAAGATTAGACATTGACTTAGTCGTTCTTGCCGGATTCTTATGGTTGGTGCCAGAAAATCTATTAAAGGGATTCCCAAATAAAATAATTAATATTCACCCTGCCCTACTTCCTAAATTCGGAGGAAAAGGCATGTATGGAGATCGTGTTCACAAAGCTGTTATTGAGGCAGGAGAAGAAGAACATGGAATTACAATTCATTTTGTCAATGAAAACTTTGACGAAGGAGAAATTATCCATCAAGCAAAGTTCAAAGTAGAACCAGGCCATAGTTTGGAAACCATAAAATTCAATGGTCAGCAATTAGAACATTTGCATTATCCTAAAGTGATCGAAAATTTATTGAAAAAATATAATTAAGAATTTTACCTTAATAAATAACAAAGGCGAAACTAACAGTTCGCCTTTGTTATTTTAACAGGCCCTAGTCTAAATAATCATTAAATTATCCATCTAAATCTATTTAAAAAGCAAAGAACTAAACTCTATCAAATAGTTCCTCCAATTGGACCATGTATGCCCGCCTTCTGATTCTCTATATGTGTATTTCATACCAATGCTGTCTAATTTTTCTCTATAATCTTCCCCTGTTTTATATAAGAAATCGGCCTTTCCCATCCCTATCCAATAAAGTTTATATCCATTTTCTTTCTGTTTTAAAAGATTCTGATCAAAATGGTCATACACTTCTCGTTTCACCTTATCGTTAATCCGAAATGCAGCTGAAAATAATCCTACATAATCGAAGGTATTCGGATATAAACTGGAAATAAATAAGCTATGCGATCCTCCCATAGATAATCCGGCAATGGCGCGATCCTTTTTGCTCTTTTTTACTCTATAATTCTTTTCCACAAATTCAATTATTTCTTGAAAGGAAGATTCCATATCACCTGAACCCACATCCGGTGTAGCAAATTCAATAGAATATTCCCCTTTCTCCGAATATCCCGGGCTTGCTGAATTACTCGTATGCCCATTAGGCATCACTACAATCATTGGTTTAGCTTTGCCTTGTGCAATTAAATTATCCATAATCTGGGTTACACGGCCCAATGTAGGCCAAGCATCTTCATCACCACCCATTCCATGTAAAAGATAAAGAACCGGATATTTTTCCCTAGATGATTCATATCCCGGCGGTGTATATACAGTCAGTCTTCGCTCGGCATTATTCAATAAAGAGGGATACCATTGCTTAATTAAGCTTCCGTGAGGAACTGCCTGAGTTTTATATAAATTGGCCGGTTCCCCGTTAGTGATAAAATAATTAAAAACATTATTTACGTCTCGTATTTGATAAACATTCAAAGGGTCATTAATCTTTACACCATCTACAACGAAATTATATAAGAACAAATCAGAGGTAAGATTCTTTTCAGTTATCGACCATACCCCATCACTTCCTTTAATCATTTCAATTCCAGAAGATGCCGCGTTATTTGAAGATGACCAATTTCCCAAAACTGACACCTTCTGAGCATCTGATGCTTGTAGTCTAAAAACAACAGAATTATCTGATGTTACTTCCGGCGATAGAATTTGTACGGGCTTACCTCCTATATTTTCTTGAGAATATAAAAAGAAAGGCAAGTAAATTATTGTTATTAACAATAGAGAGCGGAGGATTCGCTTCATAAGAAATAGGTTTTTATTGTTCGACTTATCCTAAGATATAAATAAAAACAACTCTTTCCACTAGGATCATATTATTCTGACAATTTTACAATAAAATATATTTTAAATTTTTATCTTTGCGGCTCCAAAGAAAACACAATGAATCATCCTGTTAAGATTAAAAATGCATTGGTTTCGGTTTACTACAAAGACAACCTTGCACCTCTAATTCAACTACTAAACAAATACGGAGTTACGTTTTATTCCACCGGTGGTACGGAGTCCTTTATCAAAGAATTAGACATTCCTGTTGAACGAGTTGAAGATTTGACTGGTTATCCTTCTATTTTAGGTGGCCGTGTAAAAACGCTACACCCGAAAGTTTTTGGTGGGATCTTGTCTCGTCGTCCTTTAGCAGATGACCAAAAACAATTGGAAGAATACGAAATCCCGGAAATCGATTTGGTAATTGTAGATCTTTACCCATTTGAAGAAACCGTAGCTTCTGGAGCTTCGGAACAAGATATCATTGAAAAGATTGACATCGGTGGTATTTCACTAATTCGTGCTGCTGCTAAAAACTTCAATGATGTCGTTATTATTTCTTCCAAAAATGAATATAAAGAATTAGAAGAAATCTTAGCGAGTCAGGAAGGAACAACAACACTTGAACAACGTAAGTCCTTTGCAAAAAAAGCTTTTAATACTTCTTCTCATTACGACACCGCGATTTTCAACTATTTTAATCAGGAAAATCCTATTGATGTATTCAAGCAGTCTGAACAAAGTGCCCAAACGCTTCGTTATGGAGAAAACCCACATCAAAAAGGGGTATTCTATGGTGATTTGGAAGCGATGTTTGATAAATTAAACGGTAAAGAATTATCATATAATAATCTGGTAGACGTCGATGCAGCTGTTGCTATTATTGATGAATTCAACGAGCCTACCTTTGCAATATTAAAACACACAAATGCATGTGGTATAGCTTCTCGCCAATCCGTTTATGATGCCTGGTTAGCAGCATTAGCTTGCGACCCTGTCTCTGCATTCGGAGGCGTTTTAATTACAAATGCTGAAGTAAATAAAGAAACGGCTGAAGAAATCAATAAACTTTTCTTTGAAGTCCTAATTGCACCTGCCTATTCTGAAGAAGCTTTACAAATCTTGACAGCAAAGAAAAACCGTATTATTTTATTACGTAAGGACGTTCAATTACCTAAACAGCAGTTCAAAACTCTTTTAAATGGTGTTATTCTTCAAGACAAAGATAATACAGTAGAAGGTCCGGCAGAAATGACTCCGGTAACTGAGGTTAAACCTACAGAAGAACAATTGAATGATCTTTATTTTGCTAATAAAATCGTAAAACATACTAAATCAAATACGATTGTATTTGCTAAATCGGGCACTTTAATAGCTTCGGGAGTTGGTCAAACTTCTCGTGTTGATGCATTAAAGCAAGCTATTGAAAAGGCGCAATCTTTCGGCTTTGATATCAAAGGTAGTGTAATGGCTTCTGATGCATTTTTCCCTTTCCCTGACTGTGTGGAAATTGCCTCTGATGCAGGCGTAGCTGCTGTATTACAACCAGGTGGTTCTATTAAAGATCAATTGTCTATTGATATGGCAAATGAGAAAGGTATTGCAATGGTAACTACTGGAGTTCGTCATTTCAAACACTAAAATATTAAAAGCTTATATTATTAAAGCAACCTAATGGGTTGCTTTTTTTGTGGACAAGCCCCATTTAATGGTATTAGAATACT
>JBEBRZ010000192.1:0-3728 GCA_040394615.1 Sphingobacterium mizutaii | reverse complement strand
AGTTTAGAATTTTAATAAAAAAATGGAAAATTTAAAACTAGATAATTTGGTGTTTGAAGGTGGATATTCCGATGTGAATGGTTTAAAAATGTATTATGAAATTTACGGAGAAGGAAATCCTTTAGTTTTAATTCACGGTGGAGGATCAACCATTCAATCCAATTTTGGAAAAATTATTCCGCTATTAGCAAAAAACAGGAAAATAATTGCTGTTGAATTACAAGCTCATGGGAGAACGAATGACCGAAATGCAGATTTGACTTTTGAACAGGATGCTGACGATGTTGCCATGCTTCTTAAAAATCTAGGTATTGCTAAAAGTGACTTCCTAGGTTTTAGTAATGGTGGAACAACCGTATTGCATATAGCCATTCGGCACCCTAAATTGGTAGATAAAATTATCTTGGCTTCGGCCCTTGCAAAACGTAGTGGGGTTTTTGATTGGTTTTGGGAATTCATGAAAAAGGCAAAATTAGAGAATATGCCGATCCAATTACAACAAGCATACCTAGAGGTTGCAGCTGATCCAAGTGCTTTGCAAGTTATGCATGACAGAGATGCAAAAAGAATGATACACTTTAGAGATATTCCGGATGAAATGATTAAATCTATTATAGCGCCTGCCCTTATTATTATTGGTGATAAAGACATAATCAACCCGGAGCATGCTATTGAATTATTTAGGCAAATTCAAAACGCTGAATTAGCAATAATTCCGGGAGGACACGGTGAGTACATTGGAGAAATCACTACAATAAATCCTGAATTTAAAGAGGCATATTTGGTTACCCCTATAATTGAAAAATTTCTTAACAGAGATTGGTTAGGGAAATAACATTTGTTTTACTTAAACAATAGTATTGCATTTGTAGTACGTTGTGCTCTTATCATTTCTCTTTGCTGTAAGATAATTTTGCCATTTTGTCGAATCATTTTTTCGTTTTGATGCAACATAATATTGAGACTATGTTGCTGTTTCTGTTTACTCATCTCGTCCTCATAAAGATTTATGCCTTCTTTAAGGGTATCAATACGACCATTTTGAATGTAATCTAGTAGATGGCTAACAGCATGAAGTGTTCTATACTTTTCTGGTATGATCGCAGATTCTTCTAGTTTAAGGGCGATGCTATCCATTTCTTTCACGAAAGGCTCAAATCGTTTTCTGGCAGCTTCCTTCATACTCTCTTTCTTTTGCTTATCAAATATAGGTCCAACGATCCATCGCATAACTGCGATACCAAAACCAAAAGTAATAAAGCCCGTTATGACAACTTGATTAGAAGAAATGATAAAATGATAAGCTATGAGATACAGAGCCCAGCCAATAGCCAAACCTATATAGATATGTCGGCTGTTTTTATTGTAAAACATGATCCGATATCTTTCATTTTCAATTTCAGTTTGATAGTCAGTATATATTATTAGAGACTTATAGGCCTCATTGAGGTGTTGTTTTAGCAAATGAAGTTCCACAGGCTTTTATAGAATTGTTTTTATTAAGGTTTAAGTTTAGTTTATGTAAATATACATTTTTAAGCAAAAAATTAAGCAGTGTTTTTATGAAACAAGAGCGAAAAGCCTATATATTAAGAGGGAGAAAGAAATCTCAGGTTTATGTAAAATAGAAAACAGGTTTAAGGTTTTTTCAGACATTAACTGTAATTTACAAAGTACGAGACTCAATATATCAAGACATTATGTGGCGAAAAACAAACCTAACCAAACTCTTAGAAATTGATCTGCCAATTTTACTTGGACCCTTTGGGGGAAGATTATCTTCTGTTGGATTAACTTCTCTAGTTTCGAATGCGGGAGGATTAGGAGGTTATGGTTGTCAACCATTTAACGATAATGAGATTGTTGATATTGGAAAGGAGATCCGCAAAAAAACAAACAAACCATTTAATCTAAATTTATGGGTTAAAGATAAGGATGATAATATTGATGAGTTTAATCAGGATGCTTTCGAAAAAGTAATACAAATTTTCAAACCTTATTTTGAAGAGGTTGAGGTTTCACCTCCCGTTTATCCATTGGCCAAGAGTCCTGATTTCGAGAATCAGATAGAAGCCATATTTGAGGTAAAACCTCGCGTATTTAGCTTTGTATATGGGATTCCATCAGAAGATATTTTAGAGAAGTGTAGGCGACTGAATATAAAAACCATTGGAGCGGCAACAACGTTGGATGAAGCTATTGCTATTGAAAAAGCTGGTGTTGATGCTGTTGTTGCGACAGGAATTGATGCCGGTGGCCACAGGGTATCTTTTTTGGGTTCCGTTGAAGATTCTCTGATTGGAACTTTTTCATTAATACCGCAGGTGGCTGACTTTGTGAATATTCCTGTAATTGCAGCCGGAGGTATAGCAGATTCAAGAGGGGTAAAAGCCGCTCTTGCCTTAGGTGCTGATGCTGTGCAAATAGGAACAGCTTTTCTAGCAACTAATCAGTCCGGAACAAGTAATACTCATCGTCAAAAATTATTCTCTAAAGAAGCTAGATATACCACATTGACTAAAGTATTTACAGGTAGGTTGTCCCGAGGATTAAAAAATCGACTGACTGAAGAGTTGAAAGATTTTCAACATACATTGGCGCCTTATCCCTTACAAGGGAAAATATCAGGAGCTTTAGGTGCTTACCCCGCGAATATTGAATCTAATTCAGAACTAAAATCTTTTTGGGCAGGTCAGGCCGCACCAATATTAAAATATCATGAAGCTCAAGAATTCATAGATAAAATAATAGAAGATTTAGAAAATTAAGGAGAAATAAAACTTTGCTACTTATTCATTGTTGCTTAAAAAAGGAGGAGTTATGCCAGATCTATTAACATTCAAAAGAACGATATCAAATGATCAATCCGACAGTACAGACCATATTGCTGTTGTAATTCTTGAATTAGAGGAAACCTTAAGAAAAATTGAAGAAGTTAAGGAGTTTATCTATAAGGGATATGATTTATTAGATTTCAGTGATAATAGCAAAACACTAAAGGTGAAGTTTGCTATTAAATGGAGATAATAATTTATTGTGAATCAACATATTTAATCTCTTTTTTTAAAAATTTATTATTAGGCTGAACAATTTAAGATGTGATGTGTTCTTATTGTACACTAATAATTTAAAAACTATGGATTCGTTAGATTTAAAAGGAAGATGGAATATCCTAAAAGGTAAAGTAAAGCAACAATATGCTGATTGGACTGATGATGATTTACTTTATGTAGAAGGCAAAGAAGATGAACTTTATGGTAGGCTTCAGAAAAAAACAGGAAAAACCAGAGAAGAGGTTCAATCTTGGTTAAGCGACTTAGATAAAGAAGATTAGTAGATGTTTTTCTGTTGATCTTAGTATAAATTAAGTTTACCCTAAGGTATTAGCGACTCTAAAAGTTTTTTTAGAGTCGTTTTTAATTAAACAGGTGAAAATCCTCATTGATTATAAGAAAGAAATATTATGCTTGAAGACAAAAGATTTAAAAACACTTGGATTTGGCTAATTATAGTCATTATTACTTTAATTATAGTATATTTTATCTGGCATTTCTTATTTTCAACAGCAGGGGAAGTATCAGAGCAATTGCCATAGTAATCTACAGGTTTTATTCCGTCAAAATTAATTTATCTTTATTTTAAAGATCAGTGGCCAATTCTTTCCTGTCACAAGCATTAGTTTATTTTCATCATCCCATGCAATTCCATTTAAAACATTTTCGCCATTG
>JBEBRZ010000191.1:0-3841 GCA_040394615.1 Sphingobacterium mizutaii | reverse complement strand
TCACCGTCATTCTTGATAATATAAGCGCCTACCTCTGCAGGTAATACATCATTTTTATGCTTTTGATTTTCAATTGCCGCAAATCTCGTTTTAGTCTCTTGGGGTTCATTAAAAAAGAAAATCGCGGAAATGGTTATACTTGCTATCAAAATTGCTGCGGCATACCACACAAAAGAAAAAGGTTTCTTTGTTTTTTTTCTTGATATTTTCTGATAAGCTTCTTCTTCATCAAATGAATCGAAAATAGATAAATTAGATTGGGTAGCCGCCTTATCCAAAAGTGAATGCATTAATTCTTCGTTCTTTGGATTTTCAGCAAGCCAATTCGTAAGAATTTGACTTTCCTGTTCTGTTAACTCCGAACGGAATTTCTTGATTATTAATCTAGATATAATAAAGGGTTGGTTATTCATAATTTAAGTACAAGAAACTTAAATCATCAAAAGGGGTGACAAGAATTTAATATTTTTTTAACAAAAAAATAAAGCAACAAAAATTGTAAGTAATTCGGGATTGATTTTTTGTCGGATAACTTTTAAAGCACGTTGTTTTTGAGTCTTGATCGTATTAATAGAAATCAATAATTGATCAGCAATCTCCTGATTAGACAAGCCATCCATATAGCTTAAATTAAATATTTGCTGGCAACTAGCCGGGAGCGAGGAAACTACCCTATGTAATTCGGCGAAAAATTCAGCAGTAATAATTTTATGCTCATAATCAACATCATCAATGTCGAGATTATGATTTCTCCGAAAATATTTCTGTATGACTTTATCCCTGCGATTAAGATTGTAAACAGCATTCCTAATGCTGGTATAAAGAAAAGATTTAATTGAATTTTCATCACTGGAAACTTCATCTTTTTTACTCCAGTAAGAAATAAAGGCATCCTGAACTAAATCTTCAGCCAAATCAGTATCATTCACCATTTCCCATGCAAAATAACAAAGAGGTTTATAATACTTTTTAAAGAGTTCTTTATTTAAAAAGTCTTCATTCATATTTAGGATTCGCTTGGTAATTAAAACAGTTTAGCACAAACTAATTCTTAATTAAAAGCAATATGACAAAAAACTATTTAAAATAAAAATAATAGAAGATTAATATTTATTTAATTTCTTTTCTTGTAGTATTCAGGAAGATTTTGCCACCATTCTGAGAGGATCTGAGAATATTTATTCAATAACTTTTTATGGTTATTAGCTACGTTCAATTCTTCTCTCGAATCTTTCCTGAGATTATAAAGTTCGACACCTGATTTATCACTGTTCATTAAGAATTTCCAATCGCCATCGCGAATGGCAAGAGCCGGACTTTTATTCTCTTTCTTGGGGAAACTAAATGCAGTAGTATCATTTCTACCATATTCCCACAACAGTGGATTCTTTCTGATTATAGCCTTCCCTAACCAGGCTTCATGTACATCTTGTCCATCCAAATCTTTAAAATCAACTATTTCCGCGTTTACAATCTTAGCCAGACTCGGTAAAAAATCTAAAGCGGATAATATGGAAGTTGAGTCTATTAAGCCAGCTTTTATCCGATCTGGCCAACGAATCAGTAAGGGTAATCGGATTCCACCCTCATATAAGGATAATTTACTACCTCTATAACCTGCTGATCTATCCTGTCTAAAATTAGGTAATGGACCATTATCACTGATGAATATCACAATGGTGTTTTTATCAATCCCCATTTCCTTTAGACCGCTCATCAATCTTCCGATTTGTTTATCATATTCTCTTAGTACCTCCTTGAAACTTTTTTCTTCTTGGGGTTTTCCAGCGTATTTGCCGTTTTCATCATCTCCGGCAATCCACGGAGTATGTACATCGTCTGTCCAAACATTAATAAAACATGGTTTATCCTTATTGTTTATCAAAAAGTTCAAAGTTTTATCCACAAAATATTTCGTTCTATTCCACCTTTTAACGCTATCCTGTTCATTCCATATCCAATCTGTTGCTGTTATAGCAGGATCAGGATCAGGACTTTCATATGTACCAGACCATTCATCGAAACCATATTGATCAAAATTTGGCGCATCATGAACATCTCTCCCTCCTCCCAAATGCCATTTCCCAAAATGTGCAGTAGCATAGCCTACGCTTTTCAATACTTTAGGAATATTTTGTATTTCAGGATTTAAATAATCAACCTGATGTTTTCTCCTATTATCTTCTCGGGTATTTAGAAATGTGGTAAAGTGAAGCTTCGCGGGTTGTTGACCTGTTAATAATCCTGCTCGCGAAGGCGAACAAATAGGTGAAGCACTATAATAATTGGTAAACTTTATACCTTCAGCAGCTAATTGATCCAAATTAGGCGTTTTGTAATCCCCATTATAAGCGCTAAGATCTCCAATACCTAAATCATCAGCCAGGATAATAATGATATGTGGTTTGGATTCCGTCTGAGAATAACTATTGGACAGGCATAACCATAACGTTATTATTAAAAAGCATCTCATAGCAATAGGTTAACTCATTTTTATTTATTTCTTGAAGGGAACATCCATTTCCGCTCCCTTATCTCCTTGTTTGTACATCCAGCCTTCCAAGATAGATTTCATGCTATTCATTTCATTGGTGTATTCTTTTTTATCAGCTAGGTTATACAGCTCATCAGGATCATTTTTGATATCATAAAATTCAATCGCTGGTCTTTTGAAAATTCTTTGGGTAAGAACCTTCGCTCCATCATCTGTCTTTGCCCTTTCTACCCACGTTGTGTATGCCAAATTCTTTTGATTGAGATTCATCATATATTTGATGTAATAATTACTATCCGATTTCAGGTTGAGGATAAGCTTATAATGATCATTTCTAATACTTCGGATAGGGTAAGCAGGTCCTTCAGGAATATTATTATGAATCCCAAAA
Organism: Sphingobacterium mizutaii; assembly: GCA_040394615.1. Classification (GTDB taxonomy): domain Bacteria; phylum Bacteroidota; class Bacteroidia; order Sphingobacteriales; family Sphingobacteriaceae; genus Sphingobacterium; species Sphingobacterium mizutaii_A. Next base: position 956 of record JBEBRZ010000191.1, on the reverse strand, counting down.
GCATAGCTCCGATGAGACTCTTCTGGATTAGAAAGAACGTGATAAAAACTCTTTCCATCGATAGAATCGATCCTGTTACCTCCGGCAATTTCTACCAAAGTGGGAAGGATATCTTCATATTGGACGATAGCCTCTGTCTGAGTATGCGGTGCAATCTTTCCTGGCCATCGAATCAACATAGAACTTTTTTGCCCATTATCATACAGGGTCCACTTTCCTCCCGGGAATTGGGCACCTTGTTCTCCTAAGAAAATAACAATTGTGTTTTCTAATAAATTTTTATCAGTCAACATCTTTATAAGATCTCCGACCTGATTATCCAACCGTCGTATTTCAGCTAGATAATTTTTAAAGTCTTTTCTTGTTTGTTTTGTATCTACCCAATGTTTGGGAAGTTTAAGTTCCTGTTCATTAAATCCAGATGGATCCCCTACATTCCATGGAATATGAGGGTTTATACTCATAACGAAAAGGCAAAATGGTTTTCTGTTGTCCTCAACAAAAGTAGAAATGCTATCTAAGAAATACTCATCTGTGGAAGCTACACAATCCGTTTCAAATCCTGGAATGATCTGAAAAGGGAAGATATCTTTGGGGCTAGTTACATGATCTTTTCCAGAAAGTCCGACACGATATCCTACCTCATTTAAATAATGAACAACACTTTTCAAATGTGGATAAACAGGTTTATGATTCTGATACGCTCCATGTCTGGCCGGATATAATCCTGTAAATAATGATGCCCTTGTGGGTACACACATAGCTTCAGATGCAATGATATTATTAAATTTAATTCCTTCGGATGCTAACTGATCAATATTAGTTGTTTTAATATTTTCACCTCCATAGCAGCTTAATTGCCTACTATCTAAATCATCAGCCATAATAATCAGAATATTAGGTCTCGATACTGTTTTTGTACTGTCATTTGCTTTTAATCCTAAATTCTGGATTAG
>JBEBRZ010000190.1:0-3941 GCA_040394615.1 Sphingobacterium mizutaii | reverse complement strand
AATTTCTTAAGAGTATCCAGATCTTTATCTGAAATTGTTTTGTTTTGATAGCTATTTATTAAGTCTTTTAATTTTTCTTTTTTCAACGGTTATACGAGGTTAGTTATTAGTATAAACGCGAAGAGGTCTAGGGAAGGACTATAGGTTTAGAAAAAAAAATAAAAAGGGGAGGTAATATGTTTTTTTGATTTTCCATTTGATTTTTTTTGAGGCTGAAATCAATTGGTTTTTAACGGTATTTTTAGAGATTCCCGAATGTTCGGCAATCTCTTGATAGGACATACCATTAAGTTTGCTTAGACGGAAAACTTCTTGTTCTTTTGTCGGGAGGGTAGCCATCAGATTCTCCAAGGTCGAATAAAGATCTTTTGCATCCAAAAGTTCCTGGGTTTCCGAAGTTGCCTCATTCCATGAAAAAGATAAATGGTTTTGAAATTTAGATCGGACTACTTTTTTTCGAAAATCAGAGATCAACATTCTCTTGGCAATAACAAATAGAAAAGGATAGATACCTTCTTTATGGGGGATATTGTGCCGATTGGTAAATAAGGACACAAAGCTTTCTTGAAGTAACTCCTCGGTGTCTTCTTTAGATTTTGTAAATGCAAATAGATAACTGAATACTTGCCTATTGAAAAGGTCAAAGACTTTCTGGAAGCTAGAATGATCTCCTTGCTTGAATAGTTGAAACTCTTCTTCAGAAATACCTACGTGCTGGTTACTCATTATGAAATTCGCTAAGATAGATTAGATTGTTAAAACTAGCATTATGCATTAAAGAAGGTATTATTATACGTTTAATTTATTGTTAAGTTTATGGTGTCTGCTAGACGGTTATAATTGTCAATCTAAATTAGAGAATAACATTTAAATAAACAAAACTCAAAGGTGTATTGGGATTACGTTTCTTGGTTAAGCATTTTTGAGTTTTGATTTACCTCGTATTTTTAACTCTCTATTGAGTAACGAGTAATATGGAATCAGGATGACCATCAGTTTTTTCCTTATCTCATATTAGAGGTCAGAAGAACTCACACTTCAATATGGATATCGTATTTATCCAAAAGCCCTGCAATGCCTGATACTGAAAATTTTGCTTTTTTAATTTTGTTTACCTGTGGATCAATGGAGTAATTATAGGCTGTTCGAAAGTCAGCTTTTTCCAAGATAGTGCCATCAAAAATGGCTAAAGAGAGGTTACAGTTTTCAAATACGGCACCGCTTAGGTCAGCTTGAGGGAAATACGCCTCCTGTAGATTAGTATTTTTGAATACGGTCTTTTTAACCTTGAGATTGTAAAAGGAGCAATGATTTAATTGGCACTCCTCAAAAGAAAATGAAAGACCAAATGTATTACAATCTTCAAATCGAAGCCCCAACATTTTACAGCCTTTGAACTTGACGTCCTGAAAGGAAGTATTCCCTAAGGGTACTAAACTCAGGTTACAGTTACTGAAGTAGCAATCTGAGAACTTAAAATCAGAAAGATCCATTTCAGAAAAATCGCAATTGTTGAAGGTGCAGTTTTCATATTCTCCTTTTAAGAATTCATCTTTCCTGTCAAAGGTATGATCGATGTTATTGTTTAGCATGCTTTTTATGGTTGATTATTTTCTGATACCCTCTTTTTATATTTTTATTTTTCGTAGGTGTTAAATATACGATCCCAAATATTTGTATAAAAACCGAAATTTTTATTTTCATATAGATGGTGCTTATTATGGAATTGTGTTGTGCCGATACCCATTAATTCTGTGCGGGCAGGAAAAAACTCTCGATTAAGATGTCCTACTGTCCCCCATATTAAATTAATCAATATGTAGAGGGTAACAGCAAGCATCGAAAAGTTGTAAGAAATCAATAGAGCGATCATCATTAAACCAAATCCTAGGCATTCCAAAGGGTGTATAACAAATAAGCTTAAAAAATTAGTGCTGATATGTTCATGATGTTTTCGATGCATGAGTTGATAAAGATAGGGAGTGTGTGCAAGATAATGGAATACATACATTAAAAAATCCATTATGATAATAAATAGGAAAACTTCTAGGATAACATGAATAAAACTACCTGTTGGATGAATGAGAATGAACCCTTTTTTTCCACAAAGTGACCCCAGTCAACATCACTAATGAATTGCAGATAATCGTTACAAGGCTACTGAATACATCAGATTTGGATAAAGGGTGGAGCGAACCTTGCAATGGTTTATTACTGCTTGTTCTTTCTAAAAAGATATTAATTACTATGGATAGTAAAAACAGCATGCTATTCAATAATAGGCTTAAAAAGACCCATTGAAAAGAACTCAATCCGATGAGTGTATCTTGAAAATTATCCCACATATCTTTGAGCTTTTTAAATATAATTTCTTGATAAAATTAAAAAAATCCTTTTTATCTACTAGTACCTTCTTTTCTTATCTTTGCTGTAATCAACTTAGGCAAAAATACGCTAATAAATTTTTAATCATTGCCCATTAATAAGTTAAAACAAGTAGTTTTAAGGATAATTAATATGGCATCAACTTTGCAGCAGTATGATTTAGTGCACAATCCCGGACTTCCCCCAATATGGTCTGGATTTATTAATAGTTAATATAATGATGTTTTAATGGATATAATTGGACTGAGAAGGTACTTCAGGAAGGACAGCCCACGGTGGGTGATCTTGTTAATAGATATGTTTATTGTTCTTTTCTGTTATTACTTGTCAAATTTTGTAATAAACAGTTTTAAGGGGAGTTTCGATATAAGGGGGATGATGAAACAGTCTCTGTTTGTTGCTTTTGTTTACTACCTTTCCTTTCTTTATTTTAGAACCTACAGAGGAATCGTTCGACAGACAGGTTTTCGCGATGCCTGGGGGATATTCAAGGCTGTTTTTGCAGCCTGGCTTGCGCTAATGGTCGTCTCAGGTATAACCCGAATTTTTGTTAATCCGGAATCTATAGTAACCCACTTTTTTAGACCTTCCTATGCTATTTTATTTACCCATGCTTTCTTTACTACAGTCTGTTTAGTGGCAGCACGAATATTTTATAGAACACTCTATGAGAGTTTCTTCTTTGGCAAACGGGAGATTGAAAATGTGCTAATCTTTGGTGCCGGTAACATGGGTACAACGACCTTGAACCTACTTCGTAACGATACAAGAAGAAAAGTTAAGGTGAAAGCTTTCGCAGATGATAACCCAAATAGGATCGGTAAGATGATCAATGGGTATAAGATCTTTAATATGAATCAACTGACCGAGACCTTTGTCAAACACCTAAAAATAGACAGTATCATTATCGCTCTCGATGATAATAATAAAGACCGGCTATCGAGGATTTCGGCCCAAATAGAGCCTCTTCCCGTGAAGCTAAAGATTATGCCAAGCTCGGCCAGATTGATGAATGGCAAAGTTGCAACAAGACAGTTAAGAACGCTGAAAATTGATGATTTATTGGGCCGGGAGGCTATTAAGTTAGAAAACCCGATCATTCACGAGATGTTTCGTGGAAAGGTTATTTTAGTGACAGGAGGAGCAGGTTCGATTGGATCAGAACTGGTTCGTCAGATCAGTTTTACGGATTTTGATAAACTGGTTGTTGTTGATCAGGCGGAATCAGCTCTCTATGATGTTCAACAGGAATTAAAAGCGAATTGCCATAAGAATGTGATCTCTATAGTAGGAAACGTGCGTGATCGTCAGTTTATGGATTCAGTTTTTGAACAGTATCGTCCTCAAATTGTTTTCCATGCGGCAGCCTATAAACATGTTCCTTTAATGGAACAGAATCCTTACGAAGCAATTTTGACAAATGTTTGGGGATCTAAGAACATAGCCGATATGGCGGACAAATATGGCGTCGAGAAATTTGTGATGGTTTCTACAGATAAGGCAGTTAACCCGACCAATGTGATGGGAGCCACCAAAAGAGTGTCCGAAATTTATGT
>JBEBRZ010000189.1:0-3948 GCA_040394615.1 Sphingobacterium mizutaii | reverse complement strand
AACCAGCAAATAATTTTACGGTGTTAAATTGCAAAGGCATGGTGAAATGATTTATGGGGGTTTTTATATTGATATTTCGTTTTCTGCAACATGGTTTTTCCCTCTCCGAGGCTTGTTAACTTAATGTAGCCGCAAAGTTAGATAAATGTTTTAGAAAAAGAAATAATACTAAACGCGCTATTTGCTATATACTCAACTTCTATAAGCAGTTAAGATTCTTTATACCATTTTATTTTCGAGGAGTAAAACAAGAAGCTCACTTGTATTCTTTACACTAAATTTGTGTAAAAGATTTTTCCTATATGTGTCAACCGTAAATTTACTTAAGAACAATTCCTCTGAGATAATGGCTGTTGTTTTGCCTTGTGCTAATAACTGAATTAATTGTTTCTCCCTTTTTGTTAAGGAAAGTAGGGGATTGGTATCATCAGGCTTAGTTGATAAGATTCTCCGGACTTCCTCACTAAGTACAGTTTCCCCATTTAAAACTTGTTCTATCCCCCTCATAATTTCTTTTGAGGGTACTTCTTTTAAAAGAAAACCTGAGGCACCATTCGATAACATTAAATTTATAATGCTTTGCTCAGCCTGATTGCTCAAACCTATGATCTTGATTTCTGGCTTTTCTGATTTTATCATTTTGCAAACCTCTATTCCGTTGATATCCGGAAGTGAAATGTCTAATAATATCACATCCACATGATTGTTCCGGATATAAGAAAGAACAGATTCGCCATCAGAAAAGCATATTAAGTTGTATTGTGTAGTCCATGCCGCTAATACCGATTTCAACCCTTCAATAACGATAGGGTGATCATCTACCAATGCAAGTGTTCTTTTTTCTTCTGACATATATGATATTACCTCCTTTACTGCTTTCAATTAAAAATACATTATTTCTCTTTTTTTTGTTGACCAAAACTTAAACAATAGTTAATGTTTGAAAACCAAATATGCTGATTTATACAGGATAATAAAATACCTATAAATAGGAGGGTTCGGTGATGATGTTACATGGATTCATTTTCTCATGTGGGAGATCTATTGCCTAATTTCTATTTTTGCATTAAAGGTTTTAGCGTTATTGAAGCAAAATGTTTGACGATATAAAAGGCATTCCTTAATTTAAGCCCTAATTAGTAATCATACCTTTTTCCTGTTTTGAAATCAGGAATTTAAAACCTAGTGAATAATGAATAAATACTTTTCCATCTTATCCATATTAATTTTATCATGTTCCTTTATGGTGCAAGCCAACCCCAGACAAGGAGAATCTATTGATTTAAAATGTGAACAACTCAGAAATCCCCTTGGAATTGATCAGGAACATCCTCGCCTTTCATGGCGTATGAATGATAACCGAAACGGTGCTAAACAGACTGCATATCGAATTCTGGTTGGCTTAGATTCTATGGCCTTAACAAAAGATCAACAGACAATATGGGATTCTAAAAAGATCGAAACAGATGTTATGTTGGTGCCATATACAGGTGAAAAGTTGAAAGCTCAAACTAAGTACTTCTGGAAAGTTATTTCATGGGATAAAGATGGAAAAGAAATCACATCCAAAATAGCATCTTTCGAAACCGGAATGATGGGAGTGGACAGATGGAAAGGAAAATGGATCAGTGACGCACATGATGTAGACTTCAAACCAGCCGGATATTTCAGGAAAGAATTTAAGAGCTCCAAAACCATAAAGTCTGCAAGGGCATATATTGCCGTAGCCGGATTATATGAACTCAGTATAAATGGAAAGAAAATTGGAAACCATCAGTTAGACCCTATGTATACTCGTTTTGATAGAAAGAATCTGTACGTAACACATGATGTTACCCATGCGCTTCAATCCGGAGAAAATGCGATCGGAGTAATTTTGGGAAATGGATGGTATAACCACCAATCGATGGCCGTTTGGGATTTTGATAAAGCACCATGGCGAGCAAGACCTACCTTCTGTCTGGACTTAAAGATAACGTATGACGATGGTACAGAAGAGATAATAAGTACTGGAAAAGATTGGAAAACTTCAACAGGTCCCATTATTTTCAATAGTATTTATACAGGCGAACATTATGATGCCCGTTTAGAACAAATCGGTTGGAATGAACCTGAGTTCAATGATAAGGAATGGTTATATGTGGTCAATAGAAATAGGCCTTCGGATCAAATCGTCTCTCAACAGATGGTACCCATTAGGTTAGTGAAAGCTTATACCGCCGAAAAGGTTAATAAAATCAATGATACCACCTATGTTTTTGATATGGGACAAAATATGGCCGGTTTAACTAAAATAAAATTAAAAGGACCGGAAGGCACTGTTGTCAAAATCAAACATGGAGAGCGATTATCAGAGAATGGTAGAATAGATATGTCTAATATCGATGTGTATTATCGCGGGGATAAAATCAATGATCCCTTTCAAACAGATATCATTATACTAGCGAAAGATAAAGAAGTCGAATTCATGCCCAAGTTTAACTACAAAGGCTTTAGATATGTAGAAATTACGACTTCGGAACCTTTATCGCTTGAGAAAAACCAGTTAACAGCATACTTTATGCATAGTGATGTAGATGCAGTTGGAAGCGTAAATACATCCTCCAAATTAGTCAACAGGTTGTGGGAAATTACAAATAATGCATATCTGTCAAATTTAATGGGATATCCGACGGATTGCCCGCAGCGTGAAAAAAATGGTTGGACTGGTGATGGTCATTTGGCTATTGAAACTGCCCTCTATAATTTTGACGGAATTACCGTCTATGAGAAATGGCTAGGAGATCATCGTGATGAGCAAAAACCCAATGGCGTGCTTCCTGATATTATCCCCACAGGCGGCTGGGGGTATGGTACTGCAAATGGTTTAGATTGGACGAGCACCATCGCTATTATTCCTTGGGAATTATTCCGTTATTATGGAGATTCAAAAGCATTATCCGATAATTATGAGAATATCAAAAGATATGTGGATTATGTGACCAGCATAAGCCCCAATGGTCTTACAACCTTTGGGAGAGGAGATTGGGTTCCTGTAAAATCAAAATCAAATTTAGAATTAACTTCTTCTGTATATTACTTTGTGGATGCACAGATTCTGGCAAATGCGGCGAAGTTATTTGGGAAGGAGGAAGATTACCAAAGGTATGCTGCGTTGAGCTTAAAAATCAAAGATGCAATTAATGCTAAATTCTTGAATACTGCTCAGGGCATTTATTCGGACGGAACACAAACGGAATTGAGTGTTCCATTACATTGGGGAGTGGTGCCTAAAGAACACATTGCAAAAGTTGCTGCTAACCTTAATAAAAAAGTTGAGGAAAGTAATTTTCATTTGGATGTGGGTGTATTAGGTGCTAAAGCAGTATTAAACGCTTTGAATAATAATGGATATTCAGAAACAGCTTACAAACTTGCTGTACAAGATACTTATCCTTCTTGGGGTTGGTGGGCCGTAAATGGTGCCACAACATTATTAGAAAACTGGGATTTAGACGCAGAGAGAGATATTTCTGATAACCATATGATGTTTGGAGAAATAGGAGGATGGTTTTTTAAATCCATCGGAGGGATATTGCCTGATGCGGAAAAACCCGGTTTCAAACACATTATCCTAAAACCTATATTTCCGGAAGATTTAGAAAGATCAGAAATTAGTCATCAGTCACCTTACGGTGAAATTAATTCTAAATGGAGCAAAAAAGCTAAAGTCATTTCTTATGAAGTTGTTGTTCCTGCAAACACAACTGCTACTTTCTATCCGGCAGATAATTTGAAAGATCAGAATCCAGTTGAGCTTTCTGCAGGTAAACATAAAATGAAATTAGAGATTAGGTGAAATTAGTATGGATTAAAAGAGTAACTCCTTTGTTTAATTTCTTTTAAAAATCTTTTGCTAATGCTAGACTTAATTTTCACTTCTAAGCCTAAACTTAGAGGTGATTTGAC
>JBEBRZ010000188.1:0-3962 GCA_040394615.1 Sphingobacterium mizutaii | reverse complement strand
TTTTTATATTTAAATATGTTTATTATTCTACCGTAATCAAATAATAATTCTTTTTACCGCGTTGTGCAATCAGGTATTTTCCGTTGATCAGTTGATCTTTATTAATGGTAAGTTCAATGTCTGTCAACTTTTCTCGATTCAAGGATACTCCTCCTCCTTGTAACATTTTTCTGGCTTCCCCTTTTGAACTGAATACTTGTGTTTCCACCGCCAATAGGTCAAGTATGTTAATACCTGTCGCTAGCTTTGAACTATCAAGATTGTATTGAGGTACTCCATCAAATACTTCTAAGACAGCTTCATGGTCCAGATTAGTTAAAAATTCAAGATTACCATTTCCGAATAAGAATTCTGAAGTTTTTACGGCGGTTTCATAGTCCTGCTCAGAGTGCGTACGGATGGTTATATCTTTTGCTAATGCTTTTTGCACAATTCTTAAATGCGGTGCAGCATCGTGTTCTGCAATAAGCGCATCGATTTCCTCCTTTGGTTTCAGCGTAAATATCTTTATCCAGCTCTTTGCATCATCGTCTGTTGCATTCAACCAAAATTGATAATATTTATACGGAGAAGTTTTCTTAGCATCTAACCAGACTGCACCTGATTCCGTTTTTCCGAATTTTTGCCCGTCAGATTTTTTAATCAATTGGGTGGTTAGGCCAAAAACTGTTCCTTGTTCTAATCTTCTTACGATTTCACTTCCTGTGACAATATTACCCCATTGGTCGGAACCGCCCATCTGGATTTTGCAATTTTGGTTTTTCCAAAGGTAATAGAAATCATAACCCTGAATTAATTGATAAGAGAACTCAGTGAACGAAAGTCCATTTTCTCCCTCCAAACGTTTCTTTACTGAATCTTTGGCCATCATGTAATTCACAGTAATCAGCTTACCCACATCACGAATGAAATCTAAGAAACTAAATTCTTTGAACCAATCGAAGTTGTTCACCATTTTTGCATCCGTTTCGCCTTCACCAAAATTGATGAATTTAGTCAGTTGATGTTTTAATGATGCAACATTGTGGTTTAATGTGTTTTCATCGAGGAGATTTCGTTCAGCTGATTTAAATGAAGGGTCCCCGATCATGCCTGTCGCACCTCCAACCAATGCAATAGGCTTATGTCCTGCATGTTGGAAATGGATTAAAGTCATGATCTGAGTTAAATGACCAACATGTAAGGAGTCGCCGGTTGGGTCGAAGCCGATATATCCTGACACTTGTTCTTTGTTTAACAATTCTTCTGTTCCCGGCATGATGTCTTGAAGCATGCCTCTCCAGCGTAGTTCTTCTACAAAGTTCATATTATACCCTTAAGATTTTTAATTAAGATTGCAAAGATAAGAGATTAAACTGTATCTTTCAGATATTTATTGATTAGATATTGCGGATGAATTTTCTTTCTCATTTCTATTTTGAAAGGTTTGCAACAGTTCCAGAACGTGTTCTAGGGTCTTTGCTGCCGGATCTATTGAAGAATGTAGATAAGTCTTATGTCTTCCACCCTCAAAAATTCGAAGAACAATTATTCAGTCATCCATTAAGTATGGAAATATCAGAAGGCTGGTACAGACATGTGGAGGTAGACAAACTTTTCCATAGTAGTGAATTTTTCCTTTCTCATTGCCATACCTTGAGACGCCAATTAGATCCAATATTAGAAGGTACTCCTATACGAGGTACTTTTATGGCACATATTGCTATTGAGTTAATATTAGATCACCTACTTATAAAACATCAACTAGTTAATGTAAACAGACTATACGAACATCTGGAGAATGTAAACCGATCCATTGTAAAAACATATCTCACAACGATAGGAGTAGAGGATACAAAAGGTTTTTTTGAGTTTTATGATAAATTTTTAAAATGGAGATATATTGCTGACTACAAAGATCTTGACCAGATATCAAAACCCCTCATAAACATTTCTAAGAGAATATGGACTTTTGAAACCCCTAAAGAAGTACATAAGGGATTAACAGAGGTTTTAATTCGATATACAGATGAAAATCTCAAGGATTTCAAAGATATCTATGCATATATTCAAGATAATTTAGCGTAATTGTCATATTTTTTTTCACTTTTGTTACTTATCCAATAAATAACTTAATATGGCTAATAGACTTTTCAGAAAGAAAAGCGTTGATCAAATACTTTCAGATGCTGAACATGGTGGTTCAGGCTTAGCAAAAATTTTAGGAGTTCGAGATTTAGTGTCTCTTGGTATTGCGGCAATTGTAGGAGCTGGTATTTTCAGTACAATAGGCTTAGCAAGCTATAACGGTGGACCTGCGGTTTCATTGTTATTTGTCTTTGTAGCATTTGCTTGTGTATTTACTGCTTTGTCTTATGCGCAATTTGCTAGTACAGTTCCTGTTTCCGGGTCTGCTTATACCTATGCGTATGTTGCTTTTGGTGAATTATTCGCTTGGATCATAGGTTGGGCCTTGGTTCTGGAATATGCAGTTTCAAATATGGTCGTCGCTATTTCCTGGTCCCAATATTTTGTATCCATGCTCGAAGGCTTTGGTATACATTTGCCAAAATGGTTGACCATGGCTCCTGGATATGCATTGGACGCTCATCAGAAATTTCTGGAAGTAGGATTAGATAAAATGGAGAATATTGATAAAATTGCTTTACAAGCATACGAATCAGCTCCACGGATATTTGATATTCCCATTATACTCGATATTCCCGCAGGTTTAATTACTTTTTTAGTGACCTGGTTAGTTTATATTGGTATAAAGGAGTCAAGGCGGGCTAGTAATATCATGGTTATGATCAAAATCGGAATTATTCTAGCCGTGATTTTCGGAGGGATATTCTTTGTGAAACCTGAAAACTGGGTTCCCTTTGCTCCAAATGGTATGGGCGGAGTCATGTCCGGAGTTGCTGCTGTGTTCTTTGCTTTCATAGGGTTTGACTCAATTTCCACTACTGCCGAAGAATGTAAAAATCCGCAGAGAGATCTACCAAAAGCCATGATTTATTGTTTATTAATCTGTGCTGTGCTTTATGTTGCTATTACTTTGGTATTGACCGGAATGGTAAATTATAAAGAGTTGAATGTAAAAGATCCTTTGGCTTACGTTTTTGAATATGTCGGTTTTGACCATATGGCCGGAATCATCTCTGTAACCTCAGTCATTGCTATTACAAGTGCACTCTTGGTTTTTCAATTAGCTCAGCCTAGAATATGGATGACGATGAGTCGAGATGGTTTGCTATGGAAGAAGTTTGCTACTATTCATCCGAAATATAAAACACCATCCTTTGCTACAATTATCACCGGTATAGTCGTAGCAGTTCCTGCACTCTTCTTTAAAATGGATTTCTTTGTGGATTTAACCTCCGTAGGGACTTTCTTTGCCTTTATTTTGGTGTGTTGTGGGGTTTTGTATATGGATCACTCGGGTCTTTCAAAACGCTCAAAATTTAAAGTTCCTTATGTCAATGGTAAATATATCGTAGGCATTAGTTTAATTATAGGGGTTATTCTGGCGCTTAAATTTAACGGAGAATCAATCTCTGATTGGTTGAGTATGGGTTCTTCCGCTCTCTTTTTACATAAATCACTAGTAATTGTTTTTTGGTTAGCTTGGATAATTTTAAGTATCCTAAGTTTTAAATATAATTTTTCCCTTTTACCTGTAACAGGAATTCTGATTAATTTATATTTAATGTCAGAGCTTGGTGCCAGTAACTGGATTATTTTTATCATTTGGCTTCTAGCCGGACTTGTTATCTACTTTGCATATGGATATAAACATTCAAAATTGAGAAATAAAGAAGATTAACCTTTAAAAGAAACTTATATAAAGGCTGCCCGAGGGTAGCCTTTCTTGTTTCTACCATATCATAAAGATGTCGGTAAACTCCCCGTAAAATCATCATATTCCTTTTACCGATAAATCCCCTGTTTTTACCGAGAAAGCTTTAGAACTCGCCTATTTA
>JBEBRZ010000187.1:0-3983 GCA_040394615.1 Sphingobacterium mizutaii | reverse complement strand
CTAAGCAATAACGTTGTTCGGTATTGAACAAAAAATGTTCGAAAACGAACATAACCCCAAACCAATTTAATTATAAACAACTAAAAATAAGCAAGTTACATTAATGGCAAATCTATTGCCGTCCTTTTTAAGGAGAAGTTACCGGATGGTTCAACTCTATTAAATCTTAAAAAAGATGTTAAGCAACAATATAAAAATAGCATGGCGAAGTTTAAAGAATCAACGGTTCTTTTCGCTAATAAAGATTGGCGGTTTTGCGTTTAGCATGGCCATTTGTCTGCTTATCGTTTTGTATATTAGACATGAACTGAGTTACGACAAGTTTTATAAAGATTCGGATCAAATATTCCGTGTTGTTGGTATGGTGACGAGGGACAATATTGTTCAAAAAGGGGTATCAATGCCTGCTCCTGCTGGACCTGAATTGAAAGAGGAGTTTCCGGAAATTGAATTGGAAGGTAGAGTTCTTTCTAATCCTTTATTTGGAGCTGGAAGCAACCAGATTTCGACAAATGAAAACCCTGAGTTATTATCTGAAGAGGGTTTCTGTTTTATGGATCAGTCGATTCTAGATATGTTTTCCATAAAAGCAGTAAATGGCACTACAAATCATGCTTTAGATAACCCGAGAAGCCTTGTAATTACGCAAAAGAAAGCGGAGAAACTATTCAAAGGGATGGATCCAGTTGGAAAAACCATTTTTCTAAACAATGATAAATCCAATCGTTATACCATCACTGCTGTTATCGAAGATATACCTACTAACTCTAATTTTTATGGGTTTGATTTTTTCATGACCTTAAGTGGTCATGAACCCTATCCGGGTGAAAAATTAAATTGGCTGGCTTCGAATTATGCTACTTACTTCAAGGTTAAGAAGGGTACTGATATCTCCCAATTAGAGAATAAAATCACTAAATCTTATATCGAAGATCATTATAGACCTGCAGTAGTTCAGGCAGGGATGGCTGTTAATGAAGAAGTTTGGAAATCCGCTAAAATGACCCTACAACCTTTGCAAAGCATTCATTTACATTCAAAAGGTATTCAGGAGAATAAAATCGAAAGTCAAAATAGAGGAGATATTCAAATCATCTATATTTTCGGAGGAATTGCAGCCTTTATTTTGATAATAGCGATTATAAACTTTATTAATTTATCGACTGCCAATGCAGCAAGTAGGGCGAAAGAGGTTGGCGTTCGGAAAACCATTGGATCAGACAGAAAGGCATTGATTCTGCAGTTTATCACAGAATCTTTATTGTTTAGTTTGATCTCGATAAGCTTTGCCCTAATTATTGCCTTTCTTTTATTGCCTTCCTTTAATAATATAGCGGCCAAGGCATTAGTATTGCCATGGATAGATTGGTATTTTATACCGGGATTGATAAGCTTTGGTTTAATTATCGGCTTTATCTCCGGTATTTATCCTGCCCTCTATCTTTCAGGATTTAAACCTATTGCTGTATTGAAGGGAAATGTAATCCTCAAATCTGGCTCGCACTGGTTCAGAAATAGTTTGGTTATCTTCCAATTTGCCACATCCATTATCTTAATCATCGGAACGCTTGTTATCAATCAGCAGGTTAAATATATCCTGAACAAGGACCTAGGATTCAATAAAGAACAGGTTTTAGTTTTACGAGGTACAGGAACATTGGAGGGAAAACAAAAATCTCTGAAAAATGAATTAAAGAAAATAAGCTCAGTGACCAATGTATCTGTAGGTGATTATTTACCGGTTATGATTGACGGTGTAAAAAGAAATGGAAATGCCTATTGGATCGATGGGAAGCAAAATGAAGAAGTAGGAGTAGGAAGCCAAAACTGGGTTGTTGATGTAGACTACTTATCAACCTTTGGCATAAAATTAATTGAAGGAAGAAATTTCAATATGGATATGCCAACCGATTCTGCAGCAGTCATTGTCAATCAAAGTATGATACGGGAACTAGGTATCAAAAATCCTATTGGTACTAAAATCACAAATCTTACCAGTTATACGATTATAGGTGTAGTTGAAGATTTTATCTTTGGTAATATGCGTGAGGATGCTGTTAAGCCGTTAGCTCTATCCATTGGGGGTAGTCCTTCCATGATTTCAGTGAAATTAAAGACGGATGACATGGAGCAAACTATTGCTGACATTACAAATGTATGGAATAGCTTTTCTCCCCACCAAAAAATACAATATACTTTTCTAGATGAAGGATTTGCTAGTTTGTATGTTGATGTTCAAAGAACACAAATCATTGTATCCAGCTTTGCAGGCTTTGCTATTTTTATTGCTTGCCTAGGCTTGTTTGGTTTGGCAGCATTTGTAACTCAACAAAGAACAAAAGAAATCGGTATCCGCAAAGTATTGGGTGCAAGTCTACCGGGAATTATCAAACTACTATCAACTGATTTTATAAAATTAGTCCTTATCGCGATTGTTATTGCTTCACCTATTGCATGGTGGGCAATGAATAATTGGCTCCAGGATTTTAATTATAGAATAGATATATCGGCTTGGGTATTCGTTCTGGCTGCTTCAGTAAGTATTCTTATTGCCTTCGCCACTATTTGCTATCATGCACTAAAAATAGCCCGGATAAATCCGGTTAATAGTTTAAAAGATGAATAGAAGAAATAACCTATATTATGATGTTTAAAATTGCCTGGAGAAATATTAGGAAGAACAAGGGTTTTTCCTTTATTAATATCATCGGATTATCAATAGGTATAACCTGTTTTTTGTTATTAGCTGCTTATATATTTCATGAGCTTAGTTATGATCAGTTTTTAACGAATTCGGACCGCACAGTTATGGTCACTGCAGCAAATAAATCAATAGATGATGCTGATTTTAATTATTGGTCAAGCACGCCAACAGCTGTAGCACCAACATTTAAAAAGGAATTTCCTGAAGTTGAACGTGCTGTAAGGATGTACAACTATAATAATGCAGCTCTTATCGCAAAAGGAACAGAGAGTGTTAAACAGCAGGGCTTGAAATTTGTAGATGAGGATTTTCTAAAAGTTCTGAACTATAAGGTCGTTAAAGGAGACGCTAATGAGCCGCTGGCTAACCCGAATGATATCGTATTGACAGAGGATCTTGCAAAGAAATATTTTCCAAATGAGGATGCCGTAGGTAAAACCTTGATGATTGATAAGTCTCCATGGATAGTTACCGCAATTATTGAGGATTTGCCAACTTTCACAGAGCTAAAGTTCAATGCTTTACTCTCCAATAAAGGTCTAAAAAGATACCAAGAACCTATTTGGCATTCTGCAAATGATTTAACCTTTCTTCTCCTGAAGGAGAATGTGAACAGAGAAGCTCTTCAACAGAAAGTAGATAATTTTGTTCAGGTGCAAATGAAGGAGGCTATTGATGCCGGATACATTATAAAATTGAATCTCGAGAGTTTAGGAGATATTCACTTACATTCTAAAGCCGCAGGCTCAGGCAATCTTACCTACATCTATGTCTTCGGATTCCTTGCTGCAGCCTTAATGCTTATCTCTATCGTCAACTTCACAAATTTATCTTTAGCACATGCAACCGAACGTGGAAAAGAAATTGCCGTCCGGAAAGTGATGGGAGCCCATAAAAAAGTAGTATTCAATCAATTTCTAGTAGAAGGAGGATTGATGGTTCTCATAGCGCTGGTTTTAGGACTTGTTGCGGCAAGGTTAATTCTGCCGGTATTCAGTTTCTATCTTGCAGTCCCAATAAAATTGGATATATGGACAAGCCCTTATTTCTATCTAATAGTACTTGCTTTTTTCTTGGTACTGACATTTATTGCTTCAGGTTGGCCAGCGTGGATTATCGCCCAATTCAAACCATTGAACGTAATAAAGGGACAACTGAAATCTAATAAAGCAAAATTTCCTGTCGCTAAGATTCTGATTACCTTACAATATTGTATTTCCATATTTTTAGTGATCTGTACGTTATTTGCTTATAGACAGATGCAATATATTCAGACTGT
>JBEBRZ010000186.1:0-3985 GCA_040394615.1 Sphingobacterium mizutaii | reverse complement strand
TTATTTATGTTTTTCTAAATATCTGAATATGAATTTTAAGATTGTATTTTGTGATTTAATATTAATCTTAACTTAGATTTCTCTTCATGAGAGCAGGTTTAAACTATTAATTATCCAATAAAATCTATGAATGAATTATTAAATGCTAAGGCTTCAATTGAGATATTGAAACCTTTAGAAGAAGTATTTGAAGCAATCGTAAACCCTGATATAATGAGTAATTATTTTTTACAAAGCTCTACAGGCAGGTTAGAAGAGGGAGTAACGGTTGAGTGGAAGTTCCCTGAGTTTGATGATATTTTCCCTGTTACTGGGAAGGTTATAAAAGCTTATGATTATATTTCGTTTGACTGGAGTGGGGGAATAGAAGGTATGATCGTTGAGATATTCTTAGAATCCTATCAAGATGTTTTTACGGTTGTTAGAATAAAAGAAAGCTTCATGAAGATGGATGAGGAAGGAATCAAACAAGCAATTGGACAAACAGAAGGTTGGGCAAATTTCCTTGCATGTTTAAAAGCAAATGTTGAATACGGAATAAATTTAAGGAAGGGAGCGTTTGATTTTATGAAGACCCATAAATAAAAATAATGAAGAAAGCCATGACATTAATAGATGAATACATAGCAGGGTTTGAAGGAGAGCAAAATAAAAAGTTAAAAGTTATTCGAGATATCATAAAAAAAGCAGCTCCTAAAGAATCCACAGAAACGATTAACTATGGAATGCCAACTTTTAAATATCATGGTAATTTAATCCATTTTGCCATGTTTAAAAATCATGTAGGGATTTATCCTGGAGCTGAAACGATAACTAATTTTCAGGAGCAGCTAAAAAATTATAAGACTTCTAAGGGGGCAATTCAATTGCCCTTTGATGTGCCAATTCCCGAAAAATTGATTTCGGCACTTGTAAAGTTTAATTCAGATCGTCTCAAAGATAAAGTATCTCCAAATTGGGATGCTTATCATTCAAAATGGGAAGAATGTGAAGAATTGATGAACCAAATTATAGTGAAATCTAAAACTGCTTTAGAAAAGGAGTTTAAATGGGGATCACATATTTATACCTTTCAAAAGAAAAATGTAATTGGTTGGGGAGGTTTTAAGGACTTTTTTTCTTTATGGTTTTATAATGGTGTGTTTCTTAAAGACAAATACAATGTTTTGGTTACTGCTTCAGAAGGTAAAACTAAATCACTCAGACAATGGAGATTTACGGATGTAAAAGATATGGATGAAAAGAAGATACTTTCTTATATTGAAGAGTCTATACAAACAATTAGAGATGGTAAAGAGATTAAACCTGAGAAGTTTATAGCAAAAGAGGTATCAGGATACCTTAAAGATGAGCTGGAAAAGAATACTGCCTTTAAACGAGCATTTGAGAAACTAACGCCAGGAAGAAAAAAAGAATACATAACTTATATTGAAGAAGCAAAACAAGAAAAAACAAAGCTTTCAAGAATCGAAAAGATTAAGCCCCTTATTATGGAAGGAAAGGGGTTGCATGATAAATATAAGTAGGAGAACAGTTGTATTATCTTTTAAATCATCACGTGACAGTTTAAAATATTTGTTCATTTACAATGGAATCAATTTTTCATCAGAAACATTAAGTTAAAAAATATTGAAAATGGATAGAAGAAATTTTATATCTCAGACTTTGTTATTGTCCGCTGGTTTGGCAATGAAAGGATTTTCTGAAAGTAATTCAGTAAGCTATCATAATAAAATAAATAAAATGGGAAACACAATACAATCGAAACGTCCACGGCCATTAACTTTAAGTGGTTTTGGAGGCGTAGCCTTAGGGAATGGTTTCAATGAAAATTCAGATTCAAAATGTCTAGAGGCGATGGATGCTGCTTGGAATGCTGGAGTTCGGTATTATGATACGTCTCCTTGGTATGGACTAGGAATTAGTGAAAGAAGAATGGGGCTCTATCTTAAAGATAAAAAAAAGGAAGATTATAGTATTTCCACAAAGATTGGCAGATTACTTATCCCTAAAGATAATTATGTGCAAGAGGGATTAATGTGGAAAGGACAGATGAATGCATCCTACAAATATGATTATACGGCAGCTGGAGCACGAAAAAGCGTGGAAGAAAGCCTGCAAAGATTAGGTGTCGGATCTTTAGATTTTGTATTTGTGCATGATTTATCTCCTGATAATGGAGACATGGGAAAAGATTGGTTGAATTATTTTGAAACGGCAAAAAATGGTGCATTCAAAGAACTCACTAGAATGCGCGAAGAAGGAATTATTAAAGGTTGGGGATTGGGAGTTAATACAATAGAACCAATTTTGAAAACAATTGAAGTTGCAGACCCGGATATATTTCTTTCAGCCTGTCAGTATTCATTAATTCATTATGAGGACGATCTAAATCAGGTTTTCCCAGTAGTTGCTGAACGAGATATTTCCATAGTAGTTGGTGCTCCATTGTGTGCAGGATTTTTGGCAGGGAAAGATAGATACTTATATGGGAAAGATATCCCAGAATTTGCTGCTAAAAAATTAATAGCCTTAAAAAGAGTTGCTGAAAATCATCAGGTTGACTTACGATCTGCCGCATTACAATTTTCTGCTGCTCCTGAGGTTGTTTCAGCCGTAATACCAGGAGCTAGTGGACCAGAACAATCTGCAGAGAATGCAGAGTCGTTTAAAAAGAAGATTTCACATGAATTTTGGGAGGAACTAAAACATAATAAATTAATCGCTGAACACTCACCAGTACCAAAAAATTAAGGAGATATATGGAATACAAAGATAAAATCGGGTTTATTGGACTAGGGAATATGGGGAAACCCATGGCTAAGAATTTAGAAAAGGCAGGTGTCAATCTGTATGTTTACAATCGTAGTCAGGAAAAGATGCAGGATTTTGCAGAAAAAAGTACACTATGTAGTGATATCGGAAGCTTAGTAAATGCATGTGATATTATTTTTACGATGTTGAGTAATGATGATGCGGTATATGCAGTTTATGAAACTATATTAGCTATGAATATTGAAGGTAAGTTATTTGTTGATATGAGCACGATATCTCAGGATGCATCAAAAGCTATATTTGATACAACAAAATCAAAAGGAGCTCATTTTGTTGATGCACCAGTAGCCGGTAGCACTCAACCGGCAAAGGATGGTACTTTGATTTTTATGGTTGGTGCTTCAGAAGAAAATGAGAAGCGAATTTTGCCATATTTAGAATTAATGGGTAAAGAGGTGAAATATATGGGACAAAATGGGAAGGGTGTATCAGCAAAGCTTTGTATTAATTATTATTTATCTATTCTTTATCAAGGGATGGCAGAAACAGTTCTTTTTGCAGAAAAACATGGTATCAGCAGAGCCGATATGATGAGTATTATAAACGATAGTGCAAGTGGAAGTGGAGCTTCAAAAGTCAAAACTCCATTAATTGTAAAGGATGAGTATCCAGCAGCATTTTCTGTTGACTTAATGCTAAAAGATATAAGACTTGCTGTTGCCGCAGGTGCAAAATTCCCACTAACGGATAGTCTGATTGAAACATATCAGGGTGCCAAGGATGCTGGATTTGCTGAAAAGGACGTCATGAGTATTGTGCCGTTTTTGAAAGCGAACTTATAAAATTCTGAAATTATTTTCTTATGAACATTTTGAGCTGCTATTTGGCAGCTTTTTTAATGCCTCCTTCTTTTATTTCTAGTTTTTAAAACGTATAAATAAAAGATAGATGTAATTAATAAGGCAAAAAAGAGAATCCATTCACTCGTCATACTCTTGGCATAATGCGAAAAAAGAGCTGTTAAAATAAAAGATTTCAAGAAGAAAAGCAGTAAAACAAATGTTCTCATTAATAAGAGTAATTATATATTATAACATTTCCTACAAGTTAATAATAATTTTTATAATTTGAATTATAGTATTTGTTTAAGTATATAAATGAAACTTTATACGTATATAAGGAATGTAAATTAATTATAGGTTTTTATAAT
>JBEBRZ010000185.1:0-4028 GCA_040394615.1 Sphingobacterium mizutaii | reverse complement strand
ATTTGTATAATCAGAACATTTTAAATTATAAGATTATGAAACTAAAACATTTTTTAATTCTGCTTATTTCCCTGAGCACATTATTTGCTTGTGAGAAAGATGGCAATGGGGATAATGATTCTTCATTATTAGTAGGATCTTGGGTTTCTACTTCTGAATATTGGAAGTATACAGTAGATGGCAAAGTACAGGAGGGTACCGATGCACATACTGATATCGATGATCAAATAAGAGCAACATTTAATGCCGATGGCACCTGTTATTCTGAAGAATATGACACAGACGAAAAGGTTTGGGAAAAAGATCATATGAAGTACACAGTGAATGGGGATCAGCTTAAAATCATATCTGAGGGGGATACAGAGATTTTCACATTTTCTGTGAATAACAACAATTTGAAGTTATCTTCAAAAGGTGTAGAAGAAGGTGTTTCATACGAGAGTGTAATTACCTTTAAGAGGAGGTAATTGTAACCTTATGTAA
Organism: Sphingobacterium mizutaii; assembly: GCA_040394615.1. Lineage (GTDB taxonomy): Bacteria > Bacteroidota > Bacteroidia > Sphingobacteriales > Sphingobacteriaceae > Sphingobacterium > Sphingobacterium mizutaii_A. The sequence goes on along the minus strand of JBEBRZ010000185.1, from coordinate 3,545 downwards.
AAAGCGGAACTAACAGGATGAAAGCTGTTAGTTCCGCTTTTTATATTGAGTAAATATTTATTAAGAAGATTAGATTAACTTTTGTTCTATTGCCATTTTAACCAATACTGCGGTGTTTTTTGCTCCTAATTTCAATAATAGATTTTTACGGTATCCTTTGATCGTTTCGTGACTTAAATAAATCCGATCTGCTATTTCATTATTCGTTAAACCTTCAGAGATTAATTTGAGCAGTTCGCGTTCTCTTTCTGTCAGCCATATATTTTTCTTAGAAGGTCGCTTCATTAAGATATCTATTTCATGGCATAGAAAAATTTCTCCGGCAGCAACCGTTTCAATACCTGCCACTACCTCATCAGGCATTGCATTTTTAATTAGATATCCTGAAGCACCATTATCTAGCATCTGCCGAACAATAGCATATTCCTTATGTGTTGTTAATGCCAATATCTTTATTTCGGGGAAAGATTCTTTTACTTCCTTACAATAATCCAGACCATTAATATCCGGCAATCCAACGTCCAAAAGTAGAACATCAGGTTTCCAAAAGGCAAGAGAACGCCTACATTCTTCCGCGCTATTTGCTACGCCTACAACAGTAGCAATGCCTGATTCTGTTATAAGACCACAAAGTCCTTCCGTCAAAATTTTATGGTCATCTAAAATTACAACTTTAATCATCTTTACTCATTTTTTGTCTGGTTCAACAGCTTGTCAAGGCTAGAATCGCAATTGGTTAATCGTACTAATTCAAAGGTAACTCATTTATCCTCAATAAAAACCCCCTTTCGGGGGTAGACCAGTCGAAACCTCCCAAGTAACTTTGCTTTTACAATTAGGAAGAAATGTGGCTAACTAAAAGTTTCGCTTTCTTCTTTAACCAAAAAGATTATAAACAACTAAGATAAAATATAATGAAAAAGAGAATTGTTTTTTTGATAGGCTTGATAATTATCGGTCTATCATCTTGTGAAAAAAGTGAAGTTAATCCGATTGATCAACCTCAAAGTTGTAATGTTATTGAAGTTAAGGGAAAGATTGATCAAGCCACGACCTGGAAAGCCGGGAATGTTTATGTATTAGACGGCTCTAACCTACGAATAGAAGCAGTATTGACCATAGAAGCAGGTGTGACTGTAAAATTAAAGGATGCCCGAATAGATGTGGTGGGTGGTAAAATTATTGCTGTTGGCACGGCCCAAAAACGCATTGTCTTTACTTCCATTGCAGATGATCGTTATTGTGGTGATTCTAATGGGGATGGAAATGCAACATCACCTGCAAAAGGCGATTGGACTGGGATTTATTTAAACGGAACGACCGAAACCATATTTCAATATGTAGACATCTTCTATTCAGGTAAGAATAGTGGTGGTAGCAGCAATGCATTTCGAATTTCTGGTCCCAACTCCGTGTCGTTTACATTTGACAACTGTAGAATCGCTCATACACTCTATACGGAGTCATCTTATGACAGCTCATGTGCTTTTCATGGTTCTAGTGCTATGTCTGATTCAAAGGTGAGTAAATTCACCAATAATGTTTTCTTTGATAATGGAAAACCATTATTTATAAATGCTTACTACAACCTGGATTCAAGTAACAAATTTCACAATCCCGATAATCCTTCACAAGCTAATACTCATAATGGTATTTACTTAGATTTTTCAGGTCTTGATCGTACCGTAACCTGGTCAAATACAGAGGTTGCTTATGTATTGGATGAATACTGCCAAGTATTTGGTGCCTCTACCATAAATATTGGACCAAATGTCGTGGTGAAATTTAAAAGATCAAGTGCAGGACTTCAAAGAAATGCACCGCAGAATATCAATCTGCACAATACAGCAATCCTGACCTCGTATAGGGATGACGCTCATGCCGGTGATACGAATGGTGACGGGAATATCTCATCTCCTATTAAAGGTGACTGGAACGGTTTTTACAACGCCTATAATCCTCGTGGCTACGTTCAGGGAGCAAATATCCTCTATGCTACAAATTGATTAATTATTTAAAGAATAATATTTAAAATTTAGAACAGACATGATGAGAACAACAATTATCTTGTTGACTAGCCTCTTTATTTTAAGCTTGTCAGCATGTAAAAAAGGTGACGCAGGACCAGAAGGAACTAAAGGCGATCAAGGGATTCAAGGCATACAGGGGATTGCCGGTGTAAATGGCAACAAAATCTTATCAGGAGCAAATGCTCCGACAGCAAGTATTGGCGATGAGGGGGACTATTATTTACAAACCAGCAATTCTGTATTATTTGGACCTAAAAGCAGCTCAGGTTGGGGTACAGGTATAAGCTTAAAAGGAGCAACCGGATCTACAGGTGCAACTGGCGCGGCAGGAACAAAATTACTTAGTGGAACAGTTGCTCCAAATACCTCTCAGGGAACCATCGGTGATTTTTATTTTATGTCAACAACAGGCTTGTTATACGGTCCGAAGACCAGTTCTGGTTGGGGCTCAGGGATCACTTTGAAAGGTCCTAAAGGAGATAAGGGGGATAAAGGAGACAAGGGTGATGACGGAAATGCTAATATAAAGATGTTCGAAATTGGTAGTAGATCTTTTACCGGGACACTCAATCTAGATCTGCCGATTGCTTATAATGATGTCATAAACCTAAATATGTTGGTCTATGTTAAACATGCAAATCCATGGTATCAGGTGCCCTACCATGCACAGAATTTCATGGTCAATTATGTAACCTTTCCATACAATAATCAATTCAGGGTCACCCTAACAGCACGAAACCCTGCATCATATGTCTTATACAATTCTACTGTGACTTTCGGAGGAATAAAAATTCTTTTTCTTGAGGCAACGGATGTAACTAAAATTGCGAAATCAGGGGTAGATATCAACAATTATGATCAAGTAAAAACAGTATTAAAATTTTAAAACCTATAATAATGAAACAAACAATTTTTATTCTTATGGCATTGCTATTTGCAGCAACTGCCAACTCACAATCTTTTAAAAAAGAAACGACAACGGCTAATTTAGGAATAGGTCTGGGGACTGCATTGGGTGGACTGGGAAACGCTCGACCTGCCATTAGTTTATCCATTGATCATGGCCTTTGGGAAACCGGCGGTCCAGGTGTAATCAGTCTTGGAGGTTATGTTGGAAATACCGGCTACAAATACAGCAGTGGCGGATATAATTACAAGTGGAACTATATAGTAGCAGGTGTAAGAGGAGCCTATCATTATAATGGATTTACCAACTTACCAAAGCTGGATCCTTATGCAGGAGTAATGCTTGGCTATAACATTGTTAAGTACTCTTCAGATGCGGCTGACGACATCGGTATGGCTAAAAGTTATGGTAGTGGTATAGGTTTTTCCGGATTTATAGGAAGCAGATGGTTTTTTACTGAAAACATTGGTGCCTATGCCGAACTTGGTTACGGTGTATCAGTACTTAATGTTGGAGCAACCTATAAGTTTTAAATCAATTTTTTGTGAAAAATCCGTCTTCAAGGAAGCTGTTTTATAATGCTTCAGAAGGCGGATTTTTATTTTAAA
>JBEBRZ010000184.1:0-4052 GCA_040394615.1 Sphingobacterium mizutaii | reverse complement strand
CAATGATTTCCTAGAAACAGCATTCAGATTACCTATGAATAAAACGAGGAAGGTGGGCATATGCTCACCTTTTTAATGAAGTTTTAAGTCCTATCCAAGACGTAAATATCAAATCCTTACTACTAACTACTATTATTCCTACCTTTGCCTATTAATTTCGCACTATGGATCAAAAAATTTTCCAACTTGATAATGGATTGAGGGTCTTGTTTCAACCTCACGCTTCTGCAATTTCTCATGTTTGCTTAATCGTGGATGCGGGCTCTAGACATGAACAAGTTGGTAAATTCGGTACGGCACATTTTATTGAACACTTGTTGTTTAAACGCACAGAACGACGTAGCACGAATCAGATCTTAAATAGATTGGAAGTGGTTGGTGGTGATCTGAATGCTTATACTACCAAAGAATACACTTGTCTGCATGCCTCTTTTCTAAATCCTTATTTAGATAGAGCAATCGATCTTTTTGAAGATATATTGTTTCATTCTGTCTTCCCCAAGGAAGAAATGGAAAAAGAGAAAGAAGTTATTCTGGACGAGATGGCTTCATATTTGGACAGCCCTGAGGAATCCATTATGGATGATTTTGAAGATCAGGTGTTTAAGGGTTCGGGATTAGGACATAATATTTTAGGTCTCGAGGAAGATTTAAAATCGATCGGCCAACAAGATATCAAACGATTTATTGAACAGCACTACGACACCTCTAAGATCGTAATTGCTATCTCTGGAAATTATACCCAAAAGAAGGTGTTGGCCATTGCCAACAAATGCTTTGGAGAGGTTGTCGTCAATCATTGGGATCATCTGGGAGAAGAGCTTATTGGGCCTCCTGCTGAACAGGTCCGAATGGCTCGGCCTATCAACCAAGCGCATGTTGTTATAGGGGGAATGGCTTATGGTATTCATGATACAAAAAAAACGGGTTTGTTACTACTCAATAATCTATTGGGAGGCTATGGGATGTCCAATATCTTGAATTTGAATATCCGGGAAAAATATGGGATTGCTTATACCATCGAATCCAACTATAGCCTTTATTCGGACACGGGTTTGTTTAGTATTTATTTTGGTACAGATGAAGAAAAGGTCGACAAGACCATTAAATTGATTCATAAAGAACTGACCAAGCTAAAAGAGCAAACGTTGAGTCCTCAGGCATTGCTGCGTGCAAAGAATAAGTTCAAGGGTCAGATTGCCCTGGCAGAGGAAAATAGAATGAGTTTGATGATTGCCGAGGCAAAGAATGTTCTGGATTATGGTCGGGTAATCAATCTGCAAGAGGTGTTCGAAAAAGTCGATCAGGTAAGTGAACAAGAAATATTAGGAATTGCAAATGAAATTTTCAGTAAAGAAAATCTTTCATCTCTTTCTTTCCTACCCGAAGATTAAGTATATTTTTGTTGAATTAAACTATTGAATATGAAAACAGCATATATTTTTCCAGGTCAAGGAGCTCAGTTTGTGGGCATGGGCAAAGACCTGTATGATCAAAATGAAGAATCAAAAGCATTTTTTGAGAAAGCAAATGAAATTCTGGGATTCCGTATTACGGATATCATGTTTAATGGTACTGAGGAAGATTTAAAGCAAACAAACGTTACCCAGCCGGCTATATTCTTACATTCTGTTATCTTAGCTAAGGCCCTAGGTGAGAATTTTAAACCCTCCATGGTTGCTGGTCATTCTTTAGGGGAATTTTCTGCCTTGGTTTCTGCTGGAGCCCTATCTTTCGAAGATGGACTTCGTTTGGTCGCAAAGCGTGCCAATGCCATGCAGAAAGCGACAGAATTGGAACCTGGAACGATGGCGGCGATCTTAGGATTGGATGATGTTATTGTGGAGGAAACCTGTGCACAGGTAGATGATATCGTTGTGGCAGCGAATTACAACTGTCCTGGACAATTAGTGATTTCAGGTTCTGTAAGCGGTGTGGATAAAGCTTGTGAGAAATTATTAGAGGCAGGAGCGAAACGCGCTGTTAAATTGAACGTAGGAGGAGCATTCCACTCACCATTAATGGAAGCTGCTAAGCAAGAATTACAAGCTGCTATTGAAGATGTTGAAGTTCAGATTCCGGTATGTCCGATTTATCAGAATTATGATGCCTTGCCTTATCAGGATCCTACGGCAATTAAAGATAATCTTATTGCACAGCTCACCGGAGCTGTTCGCTGGACCCAATCTGTAGAAACTATGTTGGCAGATGGAGCTGAGAGCTTTGTTGAAGTGGGCCCAGGAACTGTATTGCAAGGCCTGGTAAAAAAAGTTAACCGTCAAATTCCAACATCCTCTGCGGCAGTAACTGAATAACATTAAGGATTATTTACTAGTAGGAAACGCAATGGAGTGACTTGATCAAAGCACTCCATTGTAGTTTTTATGGCAATACTAAACCTAACTATGGGATGAATCATTCTCAATAATTTCCCAATGTAAAGAATAAATCAGGTCTAATTTTTTAGTAGTTTGATTTGCAGGTGTACACTTTCTTTGTTAATATTGGTTTAAGACCATGTATAATCCACTAGATATTGATGAATCCGAACTGCTTCGACGTTTGAAAGAAAATGATATATTGGCTTTCCAAGAACTATATAATCGATATTATACCATGTTGTATTTGCATGCATATGATAAACTAAAGAACCGTGAAGTTGCCAAAGATTTGGTCCATGATCTATTTACAAATATTTGGCAAAAAAGAAACTCACTAACCATCAACGGAAAAATAATTCGAAACTATTCATACACTCAAAGTCCGATTAAGAATCACAGAATCAACCGCAACTCCTGAAATCAAGGACTTGATGCTTTACAGCATCTAGACGGAAGCATTTACGATATAATAAAAGACAAGTCCTGATATTTCGATATGCTGCATCGAAATATCAGGACTTGTCAAATAATTATTTTTTAAAGTCTATGTTTGCCTCGACTTGGATTAAATGTCAAATGCTCTTTTTACCCGATCAACATAATCCAGTTTTTCCCAGGTAAACAAATCTACCTCAAGAGTTTTGCTTTCGCCATTAGAGTTTTCGAAAGTTTTAGTAACGGTTTGAGGGGTCCTGCCCATATGCCCATATGCGGCAGTTTCGGAATAGATTGGATTGCGAAGGCCTAAGCGAGTCTCAATACCATATGGGGTCATGTCGAACAATTGAGCGATAATTGCTGCAATTTCACCATCAGATTTATTAACCTTATTCGTGCCGTAAGTATTTACATAGATTCCCATGGGATCTTTAACGCCGATGGCGTAAGAGATCTGTACTAAAATTTCATCGGCAACACCAGCTGCAACTAAATTTTTTGCAATATGACGAGTAGCATAAGCTGCAGAGCGGTCCACTTTTGAGGGGTCTTTTCCAGAGAAAGCACCACCACCATGTGCTCCTTTTCCACCATAGGTATCTACAATGATCTTCCTGCCAGTTAAACCCGTATCTCCATGGGGACCACCGATAACGAATTTACCAGTAGGATTGATGTGGTATTTAATTTTATCAGTAAATAAAGCCTGTAGTTCAGGTTTTAATTGTGCTTTTACTCTTGGTACAAGGATATTAATAATATCCGATTGGATTTTCTCCTGCATTTCCTTCTCGGAAGCGAAATCATCATGTTGTGTAGAGATAACAATGGTATCTATACGAACCGGTTTATGGTTATCATCATATTCCAAAGTCACCTGCGATTTCGCATCAGGACGTAAGTAAGGGATATCCTTGTTTTCACGTCTTAAAGCAGCAAGCTCATATAATAATCGGTGAGAAAGATCTAATGCCAAGGGCATATAGTTCTCGGTCTCATTGTTTGCATAGCCAAACATTATACCCTGGTCGCCGGCACCTTGCTCTTGTTTGGTTACGCGATCCACTCCTTGATTAATATCCGCAGATTGTTCATGTATCGCAGAAAGTACACCACAAGAATTAGCTTCGAACATATACTCAGACTTGGTATATCCGATCTTTTCGATAACCTGGCGCGTGATCTTTTGTACGTCCAAATAGATCTTAGATTTCACTTCACCTGCTAAAACCA
>JBEBRZ010000183.1:0-4115 GCA_040394615.1 Sphingobacterium mizutaii | reverse complement strand
TCAGGACCCACAGATTAAGAGTCTGTTGCTCTACCAACTGAGCTACGAAGTCATTGAATGAACCAAAGGTACATACCTGAACAAAAAAAACAAATAAATAATACGATTTTTTGCGTTTTTCTGACATTGACGAAAAACCACTACCATTACCCCCACAATGGTATATTCAAGTATCGCTCCTCAAGTAATGAAACATATAGTTTTATTTATCCTAATCGACCTCCATTTCCTCCACACTGTTAACAAACCTTAACAGAGGTTAAAAACCATTAAATATCAGGCAGTTTCGTTTTTTAATTTGCAAATTTATATACACAAAAAAGGTAACTATGAAAAATCTATTTTTAATAGCAATAGCATTATGCTTAGGTATAACAATAAGCATGGCTCAGGATCGTACTCAAAAAAGACAGATGGCTAGCCCGGAAGAAAGGGCCCAGCAATTGATTGAACATTTGGATAAAGAATTGAAACTTACAGCAGAACAAAAAGATTCTCTTACTGTATGGAGTGTTGCATTCGGAAAAGAACAACAAGAACTTTTCAAGAATGAAGGTGAATCCAGAGAAGCAAAAATGGAAAAGATGAAAGGTATCCGAGAAGCACAATCTGCGAAAATAAAGACTATTCTTACTCCTGAACAAATCACCAAATACGATGAATTAAGTCAGAAAATGCAAGAAAGAAAACCAGTAAGAAACAAACAATAAGAATTTGAGAAAGCCTTGCATAATAAAAAACTCAGGATGAACTTAATATCATCCTGAGTTTTTTGTTTAAAACCATCCAAATGGAATGCTATAGAAAAGTAGCCCTAAGTCATCTACTTAGAATATGTGAAGACGATTTTTCCTTCCTTCAGCCATACGAGATTTACTAAAAACCTGAGTAAATAGATTTTTAACAAAATTTAGCATTAATTAAAATTCATTAATATTTCTTGTCTATACTTTTATAAAAAGTTTACCATGAAAACAAGAATATTAACCTTGCTAATTATTTTCGTCATTGTTACCTCATGTTCTAAAGACAATGATGAAGTGGGAACTGAGGGTTCTACTGTTGTAACGGAAGAAGGAATAACTATTCGTTCCTTGGTAAGCAAAGCTATTGCAGAGGGTATGACGAATATAAATGTTGCTGATGAAGAAGACTTATTGGAAAACTCCACATTCAGCTCCACCGTTAAAATCACTTTTGGAAATACAATTGAAATCGACAATCCTTTAGAGGGGAAGGGAGTGAAGATCAGTGAATCCAATGGAGATGTCATCATTTCTTCTACGGTATCGGAGCTGGAATATGAGTTGAGTGGATCCACAGCAAATGGATCTGTTAAAATCTATAGTGAGAAGAAATTCAAATTAACATTAAACAATGTGTCCATAAAGAATGATGATGGTCCGGCTATTAATATTCAGTCAGGCAAGCGTGCTTTTGTCGTCCTTGCCGATCAATCAAACAACACGTTGGAGGATGGGGTAACTTACAGTAACTCAACTGATGAAGATCAAAAAGGAACCTTTTTCAGTGAGGGACAACTTATTTTCTCCGGAGGAGGCACCTTAAATGTTGTTGGAAATAACAAACATGGTATTGTAACCGATGATTATATCCGCTTTATCAGCGGTACAATCAACGTTGTCAAAGCAGCATCGGATGGGCTACATAGCAACGATGGAATATTTATTGATGGAGGTACCTTTGATATTACGGCTGCTAGCGATGGTATCGAAGCTGAGAAGGGGCAGGTGGTTATTAACAGTGGTGATTTTAATATTAATGTAGTTGACGATGGTATTACAGCTTACTATACAGATGATAACAGTATAGATCCCTATGTGGTTATCAACGACGGTACTTTTAAAATCAAGACTTCTGAAGGGGAGGGTATAGAGAGTAAAAGTACTTTAACCATCAATGGGGGACAGATTTATATAGATGCTTATGATGATGCTATTAATGCAGGGAAAGCAATTTATATAAATGATGGAACTATTGTAGCCTTTAGTAGTTCAAATGATGCGATTGATTCTAACGGCATCCTAACTATTAGCGGAGGAAAAACATTTGCAATAGGAAGAGAGACTGGTTTTGATTGTGATAACAATACCTTTAAAATTACCGGAGGACTGCTTATTGGCGGCGGTGGCTCAACCAGTATGCCGACAAGTAATGTCTCTACGCAGGCATCAGTCATATTAGGTAATGGAAACGCCAATAACATATATAGTTTGCTTGACAATGAGAATAAAGAATTGATCACCTTTAAATCCCCATCAAGTTTTAGCACCTTAGTGTTGTCAACAGGTGGAATGGCGATCAGTAGTTCATATAAATTGGTAAATGTCTCCGACGTCGAGAATACAACAGAATTTAAGGGGCTCTATACAGCCGGTACATTTTCGAACCCAATTGTGGCAAGTACATTTACGTTATCTGCAATGGTCACAAGGATCGGTGGTAGTACAGGGCCAGGAGGGGGAAGATGAATCTAATTCATCTTCCTTCGCATTAATCAAATTGCTGTCCGTTGATTACCGTATCTAACCATGCTATTCGCGAAGTCAGATAATTACGGATAAAATCGACATAATCCTGATGCGTTTTACCTGTATACCAACTTTGATTGATATTAATACCGATAACATCCCATAATAAAAAATTAGGGATCTGACTATGTCTGATGAGTGTAGCCTGTTGGTCCACATATTCAGGAAGCGATTGGAGATTTCCTTTAACCGTATTCCATTCGCTTCTAACAAGTTTTTTGAATTCAGGGTCCCCCATCAGCTGATTCATCCAGGCTCTGGGTTCGTGTGCATTTGTAAGCATTAATTTCTGCTGCGAATTTTCAAGACGCTTATCATTATTGAAGCCCAAATCGAAATCCCAGACAGGTCCAACATATATCTTAGGATCCTGATTGCTTTTTTTGTACATTCTCATGCTCCATAGCATATCTGTGTTGCCACAAATTTCATTTATCAAATAATATTTGACAAAACTTTGTAAATCAAAATATTGTTGATAATCTGCCTGGCCATCTGCATTTGAGTTAAGGAGGCTGTTTTCTAGTGTGCTGATATAATTCCGGATGTATTTAAACTCATCCGCTGTAATATCATCTTCATCAGGAAACTTGACTGTAATTGGTACGCCCGCCGGAGTGTAAAAATGAAATAGTTCTTGATTAGCATATCCGTCTTGCTCTATAATGAAACCACCATTATCTTCATCAATAGGAACCCGATTTTCACCTTCTTTGATATGCTCCGTAAGGGTGTAATTACCCATGTATTCACCGTTGAGAAATAGTTCAACATACTGTTGCCGAGGTGTATATTCAAGCCCTAATCTCCGGCTTACCTCAAAGGCTACATCATTTCGAAGTAAGGATTGATCCCCGTAATTAGCCATTAATGCCCAGCTCTTGTCAGAGGGCATCCCTAATAATTCAGCTTTTTCGTCAAGTTTAATCCGATAAGGTTTTTTCGGCATATCCCATGTGGAATTACCACGACCTTTAATCTCAGTTATTCCTTCGAAAAGAACGTCTTGTTGAAGCCCTCTGGTAATTTTTATCGAACCATCAACGTATTCATCTTTACTCAATATGGGTTTCCCATCTGTGAAAAGATGAATGGCAGGTAGACCGGTATCAGAAAACTTGACAATATAAGTTCTGCTTTCACCATCAACCGATTCTACTTTATACTCCACTAACTGGGTGAAATCCTGCTTTGAATTGCCGCTCTGTTGTTCTACTTCGTTTACAGTAACTCTAGATCCTTTATGCTCAAACTCAGGAATAAGTTCGGAAACGTCCGTTCCTACTATGGTATGGGCAAAAATACTGTCTCCCTGTACTTCAGCATGGATATCATTCCATAATTCCGGATGCTTTTCTTTTTTGATGATGAAACTAACGAGTTCGGTACCAGTACCGGCCTCGGAGTCTGTCCGATCTTTTTTACAGGATAAGTTTAAAATTAAAAAGATTAATAAGTACCAATGATGGTAATGGATAAAACTTTTGCGCATATTAAATCGTTTTTCGATAAATGTATGTTACTCCTTCAAGTTGAAATTCGATAATGATATCGGAAAGGATT
>JBEBRZ010000182.1:0-4226 GCA_040394615.1 Sphingobacterium mizutaii | reverse complement strand
TCGACCTGTTTATCTATCATTTTAATACGGCAAATTGCCGTCAGCAAAATATGAAATTAATTAAATTTTTAAGCGAAAACTAATTGATTAAAATTAATGAATTTTTAATCAATTATAAATAAACGCTTTACGGCATCAAACTTTCAAAACCTCATTCATTCTTTATCCAATGAATGAGCTATTAATTGAGGATCAATTAGATTGACAAGTATGGATAATAAAATTGAAACTAATATTTTACCAAAAATTACCCATTATAGTAACCATCCAAAATTTATCTAATCAAAGAAGTGGGATATTTTACTTTTAAAATTGTTGAATGCCTCCATTTTACTAACATAGATAATATTTTCAACGCTAATAAACAAGCGATTTTAACATATTTAGCACCCATTCTCTTACAATCCATTCATCTATGGTACTATTTACTTTCAGCTCCTCTTCTCAACTCCTCTTTTTATGGTCCCATACTAATTCTTATCTCACCCAATGATAACCCCATTTTGATTGGGCAATCATTGGATGAGATACCAGCGAGATACTGGAAAGTAAAGAGTTAAACGCAAGGAAGATAATGAGCATTTCCATTCTAAAAATTTATGGTAATAATCAAAGATTTTATTTAATAAGAATAGGTGATAATTGGTTTGTAAAACAACCCACAGCAGCATTATTATCCACAAATCCGTTAATAACTAGATCTTCTAAAACTTCCTTTGCAGATGTTCTAACCTCCATATTATCATAACATTAAATTAATTGTGCAAAAGTGTTGTGCAAAAGTCGATTATCTTTTTTATATTTTTGCGATGGTTCAATATTATCGATTTTTTTATGACAACATATAACGAAGATAGCATACGATCCCTCGATTGGAAAGAACATATCCGGTTGAGGCCAGGGATGTATATAGGTAAGTTGGGTGACGGATCAGCATATGATGACGGGATATATGTATTATTGAAAGAGGTAGTAGATAACTCAATCGATGAGTTTGTGATGGGTGCTGGAAAGACCATTGACATAACTGTTAATGAAAACAAAGTAACCGTTCGTGATTATGGTCGTGGTATTCCTATCGGGTCAGTTGTGGATGTTGTATCCAAAATCAATACCGGTGGTAAATATGACAGCAAGGCTTTCCAAAAATCGGTCGGATTAAACGGAGTGGGTACTAAAGCGGTAAATGCCTTATCTAATCAGTTTTCTGTTCAATCGTATAGACAGAGTGTGACCCGTATTGCGCAGTTCAGCAAAGGAGAGTTAATCTCTGATGAACAAAAAGAAACTACACAAAGAAATGGAACTTCTGTTACTTTTTATCCCGATGATTCTATTTTCCGAAATTATAAATACCGATTAGAATTTGTAGAAAACATGATCTGGAATTATGTTTTCTTGAATTCCGGATTAGTTATCAATTTTAACGGCAATAAATTCATTTCAGAAAATGGCCTTAAAGACCTTCTGGAACGTAATGTCGATACAGAAGGCATGCGCTATCCGATCATTCACCTAAAGGGTGAAGATATAGAAATTGCCATGACCCATGGTCAACAATACGGAGAGGAATATTATTCATTTGTAAACGGTCAACATACGACTCAAGGTGGTACTCACCAGGCCGCATACCGTGAAGCGGTAGTAAAGACTATCCGTGAATTCTACAAAAAGGAATTTGAAGCTTCGGATGTTCGCGCTTCTATTATTGGAGCCATTGCTATTAAAGTTCAGGAACCTGTCTTTGAATCGCAGACTAAAACTAAGTTAGGTTCCCAGAGCATCGGTCCAGATGGACCTACTGTACGTACATTCATCAATGATTTTGTAAAGAAGGCCCTAGACGATTATTTGCATAAAAATCCGGCGACAGCAGATGCTTTACAGAAGCGTATTCTCCAATCAGAGCGTGAACGTAAGGACATTGCAGGTATTAAGAAGCTGGCTAATGAACGAGCAAAGAAAGCTTCGTTGCATAATAGAAAACTAAGGGATTGTAAAGTTCACTTTAGCGATAAACACGAACGCAATCTTGAAACCACCTTATTTATTACCGAGGGGGATTCTGCTTCCGGATCGATTACAAAATCAAGAGATGTTTTTACTCAAGCAGTATTCAGTCTGAAAGGAAAACCATTAAATTCTTACGGACTGACGAAGAAAATCGTTTATGAGAATGAGGAGTTCAATCTATTGCAACATGCCCTGAATATTGAAGATGGATTAGAAGGACTACGTTATAATAATATTGTGATTGCTACGGATGCCGATGTGGATGGTATGCACATTCGTTTATTAATGATGACCTTTTTCTTGCAGTTCTTCCCAGATTTAGTAAAAGCCGGGCATGTTTCTATTCTTCAAACTCCATTATTCCGTGTGCGAAATAAAAAGGAGACTTTTTATTGTTATTCGGATGAGGAGCGAATCAGAGCAATAGAAAAATTAGGAGGAAAACCCGAAATTACTCGATTTAAGGGGCTGGGTGAAATATCCCCTTCAGAATTTGGCATGTTTATCGGAGAAGATATACGCTTAGAGCCCGTTATTCTTTCGAAAGACAACAAACTTCCTCAATTGCTTGAATATTATATGGGTAAAAATACCCCGAATCGTCAGGTTCATATTGTAAACAACCTTCGAGTGGAGTTGGATACAGAAGCTGAACTTGTGAAAATTAAAGAAGAAAATAAAGAAACTGCTGAAGAGGAAATTTCAGAAGCTGTTTAAAATAGTTGGGAGAAGTGGAAGCTTCTCCCATTTTTGCATCCTAACCTAACCATGAATACGCAAACCTTAATTCTTATCCAATGTCATGATGCCGTTGGACTTGTTGCTATCATCTCGAATGTATTAGCTGATCATCAATTAAATATTGTGGCTATGCGCGAATTTGTTGATGAAATCAACAATAAATTTTTTGTCCGCATTGCTTGTACCGGCGAATTAAATGATAGTGAAGCTCTACACAAGGCACTTACAGCACGCTTACCTCAAAACAGTCAGATCACAGTTAATCCCAATCAGAATAAACGTTTGGTCATACTCGTAACGAAAGAACATCATTGCTTGGCCGATATTTTAGTTCGTCAATATTTCAGAACGATGCAAGCTGAGGTTGTTGCTGTCATTGGAAATTACGACAATCTACAGGAATTCACAGAGAAGTTTGACCTTCCGTTCCATTACATCAGCCATGATGGCAAAGACAAGGAACAGTTTGAAGAAGAATTAGCCGATGTACTACAGACGTATGACGCGGATTACATTATTCTGGCCAAGTTTATGCGTATCCTTTCCTCAACTTTTGTTGCTAAATTTAAAGGGAAACTCATCAATATACATCATTCTTTCTTACCTGCATTTATCGGAGCAAATCCTTATAAACAAGCACATCATCGCGGTGTTAAGATCATCGGAGCTACTGCTCACTTTGTGACTAACGACCTGGACGAAGGTCCTATTATCGTCCAAAACACCAAGTCTATTGACCATAGCTATGACGTTCAAAAAATGCGTACAGCCGGTAAAGAAATCGAGAAGGCAGTGCTCAGTCGTGCCATTCAGCTCTTATCCGAAGATCGTATCATACTGCATGGAAACAGGACTATTGTTTTTAAATAGACTTTTAGACACCAGACATAAGACTTTAAGGGAGTGGATCCAGCTTTGTTTAACCTATTTGTGATTTTTTATAGATTTTGTCTGAAAGCCACTCATAAAGTCATCGTAGAAATAGATCTACATAGTTGAAATACATGAGCGTCTATTGTCTATATGGAGACAAACAGCCACGGCGATGAAGCATCCTCTGTCAGCCTAAGCGGAGCGGAAGGCTAGACAACACGCAGCAGAATTCAACATTCTCCCCTGCTCATTTTCAGTGGCGGAAGAAGGAAGGAAATTGCCGTGGCCAAGTGTGTGGGGATTGGCCTTGTGATGGTCTTCATTCTTTATCCTCTCTAAAAGGATAAAGAATGAAGTTCCATCCTCGCTATCAAAGGCAATTCCTTCCTGAGCTAGGGCCTTGTGCGAAAATCCACCTCAAATGAGCCAAGCGTTTTGGTTACTTTTGCGCCTCAAAAGTGACAAAAAGATAATAGACAACAGACCTTAAGGGGTGAATCCACCGGTGTTTAACCTATACATTATAGCCTTTCACTAAATCATTTAATCATAGTTCAAAAAAATGCTAATGTGGGACATCAAAATCTTATGTCTATGTC
>JBEBRZ010000181.1:0-4245 GCA_040394615.1 Sphingobacterium mizutaii | reverse complement strand
ATTATTAGTCACTGTTGACCACTCGTTTATCCTTAAAATTTAAAAAGCTCAATTCGGCAGCTTCACGGTCTGGCAAGCATTCCAGATGAGCGACTGGTACATGATTTATAATGGATTCTAAAATACTAACCATCTGAGAAAACAAGAAACTATCCCACCGAATAGCAGAACCACTTGGAAGAACTGTAACTAATGCTTCGCTTCCTATCTTCCAATTAAAATTATTTTTTGGACCTTGTTGTAATCGTGCTATTCCTGCCAGTGGAACTTTCTTATTTTTATAGCAGCGTGTTTTACCACTCCATGGAGTTCCATAAATAAAAACCTCTCCGTTAGGAAAAACCCGTATTGCCGGATTATCATCATTCAATAACTCAGTTCCATTTATGTGTGAAAGCCATAACCTGCTATGCGTACTTTTTCCTGTTCCGCTCTTTCCTAAGAAGGCAAACCCAAGATTTTCTGTAGTAACCACTGAAGCATGGATCAACAGGGTCCTGCTATGCAGACATGCTTGACCAAAACTTACCATAATTAGCCAACTGAGTTTGGTCGTACTGTAAATCTCATCGAGATCTATGAAGATCCTTGAAAAAGCAAAATCCTTTGAACTCTTCATGATCCAGGTTCCTCCTTCATCATTAGCTAGTATACTGGTAAAATAGGAATCATTACTTTCTTCCAATCTGAATCGTTCTTCCCAGATAACCGAAATATCACTCAGTAATACTAAATCCGTCTGTTCTAGGTCACACTGCTCATCTGTTACCTCAATGCTGGTTAAGTTCGGTCCAAATTCAGGTTCATCTATTTTAAATGGTACAAAACTAGAGAGGGCTCGATCCAGATCAATACCGATCCGGTCTACAACACGCAGTATATGATCCGCAATTTTATAATAAGTTATCTGAATTTTTCGATTATCTTGGTTATTCATGGCTTGTTGGTTAATCAATGGTATAAATAGATTCACACATTTGGGTAATGGATTGATCATGGGTGACAAAGATGATGATCTTATCTTTGCCTATATCGATCAGGTTTGATACTATACGTGTAGCAGTTGTACTATCTAAGGCAGAAGTAATCTCATCAAATAGCCATACGTTGGTTTTCTGCAAAATAGCCCGGGCCACCCCTATTCGTTGTGCTTGTCCCTCGGATAACCCATATCCCCCCTCTCCAACAACAGTATCCAAGCCATTAGGAAGCGTGTAAACAAATTCAGCACAGGCCTGCTCAAGGGCTCTTCCAATTTCAATTTCTTTAACAGAAAGATCAGACACACCCAAATTGTATCTTATCGTTCCACTTAATAATTTATCCCCTTGTGGTACATAGGAGATATTGCATCGGTAAGATGCTGACATTGGTATCGATTTACTCTCAGAGTGCAGTAAAACTTCTCCCTTTTCAGGGGAAAATAATCCCATAATAATTCTTAAAAGCGTTGTCTTTCCTTTTCCACTAGGGCCGAAGATTACTGTGGGTTTCCCTTTTTTAAAATCCATGGATATATCCTGCAAAAATTCGCTGCTGCCATATCGGAAATTCAAACTACGCAAGGAAATATTATCTATAGATTCCAATAACTTAGGTGAGTCTTTAAAATCAACTGGTACATGGAGTACCTCCATCACCCGGTCTAATGCAGAACGGAATCGAACAACTATAGGCACATAGCCCATTAAAGTAACTAAGGGACCCTGAATCCGACCCACCAACTGCAAAAAAGCAGACATCGTACCAAAGGTAATCTCAGCAGATTGCAACTTAGAAACTCCCCATATAAAAGTAATCAAATAACTTATCTGAATCACCAGTCCTAGCGTTCCTCTTGAAAATGTTGAAAAATCCAGTAAATCCAGTTTCTTTAAATAAATGGAATTTTGGCTATTCTGCACTCTCTCCCAACGTTCAGCCTCCCAATTCACGGAGCGGATAAACAAGCGATTCCGAAAATTCTCCTGCATCACCTTTCCCAGTTCACCTTCCTGCTCTTTCAACGAGCGGTTGAGCTTGCGCAATTTTCTAAAAAAGGATTTCGAGAGAAGAATTAAAGGACAAACGGCAACTAATATAAGTGCCAGTAATGGATCCATCCAGTACAAAAGAGCCACTGCTGCTATTATTCTAATCGAAGTTACCAAACAAGAAATCCAAATATTTCCCAAAACCTGGATAGTTTCCTGACTATCTGAATTCGCCCGGACCAGAATATCCCCGGTATGCCAATCTCCGGTCAGCATCCACTTTGCATTCATCTGCGCTTGAATAATCTGATTCTGAAGGTCAATCAACATCTTAGCTTTTGTACGTTCATTAAGCCGGTTACCTAAAAGGTTAGCAAGGAAAGAAATAAGTAATGATATGGCGACCCAGATAAGGCTTGAGGTAACTTCTGCCTGATTTCCATGAACGGCAGCGTCAATTGCTTTTTTGGACATCCAAATGAAAAGCAATCCGAAGAATAAAGAGACTAATTCAGATAATAAATAGGCACCTAGCTGACCTCGGTACTTTTGCACAAAAGTCCAACTCCATCTAAATTGTTCTTTTACTGAATGCTCCAAAGCTTTAATGGTGAACTTTGCTAAATAGATGAACAAATGGGAAACAGACTGTCTCGATAGGTGCTAAAGGAAATAATTGTTTAAAATTACTAAATAAGCGTTCTGTACGATTGACCCTACCACCTGGCTTATTGATATCCGGGTTTAGTGGATCATAGAATCCGAAATTTCCGGTACGCAAAATATATTCCTTCATCCACTCTACTCCCTTTTTTTCTTCAATGACATAGGGAAGAACTTTTTCATCAAGCTCTAGTAAATCAACAAGCACACGATGGAAAACATGGCTCCAATTCAACATGCCCAATTTTTTATAGATTTCCATCAGCTCATTCCCATCGATCTGCTTATGAAATTCATTGTACAAAATGGCAGCATCACATAATTGCCTTAGTCCAATTCCATAAGTAACCTGATGTTTAAGAATATGGGCATTAACCTGAATAATATTTAAAATAGGTGCTGGTATCTCCACTGGAGTGTCTCCAAAATCTTTCCAAATATTTCTTTTACTTAAATCCTTAACAAGATCCTTGACATAACTCAAGATAAAAGGATTGCGAAGTTGGATCAGTTTGAGATGATGTTCAGTTTCTATCCCATCAAAATAATAACCACTGCTATATCCTGCTTGGACTTGAAAGCGTTCGCCCTGCCCTTTCATTAACTGATTGGCTTTACTATAATCTTCCCTGGAGGGAAAGTACCAATCAATATCACCTCCCACGCGGATTTCTGGTTTTTGATAATACTGAGAAACACCATGACCTTTTTGCAAATATGCTTTAACACCAGATTCCTGAAATAGCCACCCTTGATAAGAGATTACCTCAGCCATTTTTTGATTTTTATCATCTATTCGTTGTAAACGAACAATCCACTTGAACAATAAATCTTGAGGGGGAAGAAGTCTTTCAGGCAAAGATCGAATAGCATCCGCGACATGTCCCTCTACGGTCTGGTGGAATGACATTTTAAAGATACTTATCCATTCCTTTCGGGTCAAGTCTTCATAAAACGAATGCTGAATGGGACGTCCCCAAAGGGAACTCCTTAGTGCTTCCAGGAATGCAGGCAAGGAGCGATCTTCTACTTTGTCAATTACCTTCATCGCTATCTTACCAGATTCTCTGATTTGAATTTATCGATTAACTTGGACCCATCTATAAATGCTGAACGAGGAGAAAGACCATATTCTTCTATCAGAATCTCTGCTACATCTCCCTCAGAAAATTCTCTTCCCTGTAACTCATTCCACAGGAATGCAGCAGTTTTGTTGAGCGAATATACCTTGGAAAGATCAACCATTCCTTTTGTCGGCTCAACGATCATATATTCTTCTCCTATTTTGCGTAATGTTAAATCACTTCTAAGTCTCATGATATTATTTTTTAGTTATTTTATTCATTTTATAGACTAACCACCTTGCAGGACGCAGTAGGAACCAACTCATCCCAAGAATCCTGGAACGGATTCCCGTCACAGGCATTGAGGCATCATCTCTATTTGCACCTCCAACCTTTGCAATTATTGAATCCGGTTTTACTTTTTCTATCTGAAAGAGATTATTGTCACCTGCTAAATAAATATATTGTTTACCGATCAAAACAATACGGTGAAGCACATATCCCTCTTTCCATCGAGCAAGGACTATTTCGCCAATTCCAAATTT
>JBEBRZ010000180.1:0-4400 GCA_040394615.1 Sphingobacterium mizutaii | reverse complement strand
GGTCGCAAAGTACGATTTTTTTTCTGGATTCTCCGAAATTAATTTTCTAAATACCGTTACCGCTTTTTCATACATCCCCTGAGACTCATAAATATTTGCTAAAGTTTCGGTAACCACTTGAAACTGATCCTCTGAGCTCTTCCTGGCCTTATTCTCTGTATTTATCTTTTCTGCTTTCGGTGGCTGAATCTGCGGTTCCTCCCGAATAAACTTTTCAATAACTTCATCAACCTTCTCCGAAGAGTTGAATTCTATTGTTTCTTTATTATGATTCTCACTTAATTTATCCTCCGGATTCTGTAAGTGAAAAATATTCTCACGGATTTGTTGATCTAAAATAGCTTCATCCAATTTCTTCGGGTCAAACTGTCCTTTTTGCTGCTTCGGAAGGACAGGTGAAGAAAATGGTTGATAAGTATCGGCATGCTCCAATCGGGTTTTGTATAGCCACCATCTGAAACTATAGGGCATTAATTCATCGTTGTACAAGCTAATATTTTCTTCGGAAGTCTTAATAGTATCTTCTTCTTCCTCATCTTCTAAAGGCGCTGCCTTTAGTTCCTCTGCAAATTCCTTCTCGATGTTATATCCGGAAGGCATATCAAAAGCCAATTCCTCCTCAGTCTCAAAATCAGAGCTATCTTCTTCCTCAACTTCAACTACCCTCTCGTCTTCTTTTTCCTGTTCAACTTCCTCAATAATATCATCTTCAACAATATCACCTTCAACTTCATGTGGCTGACCTTCTTCTACATCCTCGTAAGCAATATAATCGTCGGAATCAACCTCTAGTTCCGGGATTTCCTCAACAGGACTCTGTAGATAATCTCTAAGCCAGAAAGCATTATTAGCGTAAATCAAGGCTTTTTGCTTATTTATACCTTGCCCCTCCAGCATCTTTTTACGTTCAAAAGAATAAATTATAGGTTGTGAATAGGGATACTTCGATATTAATTGCTCAAACTCAGCAACACTTACCTCAAGGGGATTCTCTAGTGCTTTTCTAAAAATATTTACTTGATCCATGCTGTTCATCAAAGGCTCTTAATTACCAATTATTAAATGCTCGGTTAAAAACATCTTCCGTAAGCATCTTAACGATTTCCTGATTTAAGGTCATCTCTTGTGTACTCACCTCTCCGCGGAATTCCTTAAACTGAGTGAAAGATTCTTCAAAGTCACTCTCACCCGTTTCATCCTTACGGTTCACATATTTTACTTTTACCGTGATCGACAATCGATTCAATGCAGCCATATCTGTTCCTGCTTCAACAGCAGCCGGTGTTATCGCATAATTTGTAATAACTCCGGAGAATATAGCATCTCCGTCTTGATTTACCTGACTAAGTTTTGATTGAGTCCTTATACGTTCTTTCAACCCTTCCGTAAAACTTTGACTTAAGGTAGCCGAAACAAAGGGCGAGATATTTTCAAATATTTCAACCGAATAGGTTTTCATGTTATCAGGAATAGATCCACCGCTTAAACTATACCTCACTTTACAGCCCTGAACTGTAAAAACAAGAAAGATAATTAGAATACTAACTGAAAAACGCTTAATATTATGTTTGAACATATTAATCTAAATTCAAATCTTTAATTTTTCTATAAAGCGTGCGCTCGGAAATACCTAACTCTTGAGCTGCAGCTTTACGTTTGCCTTTATGCTTTTTCAATGCCTTTTTTATTAAATCCGACTCCTTATCAAGTAAAGATAATGATTCTTCAACCTCTTCGACATCTTGCGTATCATAAGTCAAATAATCATTGTTTTTACCATTTGCCTGATTAGGGTTATGAATGGTAATGGTCGGATTAGGACTTACCGGATATTCCTCTGTTCCCAAAGCCGGTGCACTAGGTCTGATTTCCTGATACAGCTGGTTAATATAGGGTGAATTTTGATCCATTGTCCCTTGATTAAAACCCTTTTGCATCAATTCCACAACCAACTTTTTCAGATCAACCATATCCTTTTTCATATCAAAAAGAACCTTATACAACAAATCCCGCTCTGAAAAATTCTCTTTCGATTGATCCTTCAGCGCCATTGGTAAAGTATTTTGGCTTTGTGTCTCGATTGGTAAATAATGACTCAATATCTGGGCATTAACCAACCTTTCCTTTTCTAAAACGGCAATTTGCTCAGCAATATTTTTCAATTGACGAACATTTCCCGGCCAGGAATAATTTTTCAACAATTCTTGTGCATCTTCTGTTAATTGAATGCCCGGAGAACGGTATTTATCAGAAAAATCAACAACAAATTTTCTAAATAACAGTACGATATCTTCCTTTCTTTCTCTCAGAGAAGGAATTCTTAGTGGCACCGTATTTAATCTATAATATAGATCTTCCCTGAATTTACCTTTCTTAACGGCCTCATAAACATCAACATTCGTTGCAGCAACGACCCTTACATTGGTTTTTTGAACTTTCGAAGAACCTACTCGGATATATTCGCCGGATTCTAATACACGTAATAGACGAGCTTGGGTTCCCAACGGCAATTCACCAACTTCATCTAGGAAAATGGTACCACCATCAACCACCTCAAAATATCCCTTTCTTGCCTCATGAGCGCCGGTAAAAGATCCTTTTTCATGACCAAACAATTCCGAATCGATTGTCCCTTCCGGAATAGCACCACAATTCACGGCTATGAATGGCCCGTGCTTTCTACTGCTTAACTGATGGATAATATGAGAAAAAACCTCTTTACCAGATCCACTTTCCCCCTGAATCAAAACCGATATATCAGTGGGGGCTACCTGACGTGCAATATCTATAGCACGGTTTAGTAATGGTGAATTTCCTATTATTCCAAACCTACTTTTAATATCTTGATGATCCATTTATTATTTTTTTGAACGGATTAATACTAATCGATAATTCTTCCTATTAAAGTAGCAGATGTACAACTTTCTCCTAATACATTTACATAATCCCCTACCTTAAATCTTGAATCTACAGGAAATACGACCATCGTATTTTGATCGTTTCTTCCACAAAAATCCTGATCCGATCTTTTAGATTTCCCCTCAATTAATACTTTCTGAACCTTACCAACAAAATTCTGAATTCTAAATAAGCTATGTTCTCGCTGCAAATCTACAACCTCTGTTAAACGACGTTTCTTAACGTCTTCCGGAATATCATCCTCATAGCGTTTAGCTGCTAAAGTTCCGGGACGCTCGGAATAAGCAAACATATACGCATAATCATATTTCACATAATCCATCATGGATAAAGTCTCCTGATGCTCCTCTTCAGTTTCAGTACAAAAACCAGTAATTACATCCGTAGAAATTGCGCAGTCTGGTATAATCGTCCTGATTGCATCAATACGATTTATATACCATTCCCTATCATAGGTCCGGTTCATTAATTCTAAAACTCTGGAATTTCCTGATTGAACAGGTAAATGTATATAATTACAAATATTTTCATACCGAGCAATTGTATGTAATACCTCGTCTGTAATATCTTTAGGATGTGAGGTGGAGAACCTGACTCTTAATTCAGGACTTACATCTGCAACTAATGCTAATAATTGAGCAAAATTTATCGTAGGTTTTACCTCCGCTCCCTCTTCAGCAGCTGGAGTATATTTGTAGGAGTCAACATTCTGACCCAACAAGGTGACTTCTTTATATCCGGAATTATATAAATCTTGTGCTTCTTTGACAATAGATGCTGCATCTCTGCTTCTTTCACGCCCTCTTGTAAAAGGTACTACACAGAAAGAACACATATTATCACATCCGCGCATGATGGAGATAAACGCCGAAATACCATTAGTATTTAATCTGACAGGACTTATATCAGCATAAGTCTCTTCTCTTGAAAGCAAAACATTTACAGCACGCCCACCTTCATCAACTTTCCCGATTAGATTTGGAAGATCACGGTATGCATCCGGACCAACCACAACATCTACTAATTTCTCTTCTTCCAGAAATTTTGCTTTCAGACGCTCAGCCATACAGCCCAACACGCCAACCACCATTCCTGGATTTTTTGCCTTTGCAGACTCAAATTCCTTTAACCTATTTCTTACCCGCTGTTCTGCATTTTCCCGAATCGAACAAGTATTGATGAATACAACATCTGCATCCCTATAGTCCTTAGTCGTCTCAAATCCCTGCTCCATAAGAATAGAAGCTACAATTTCACTATCTGAAAAGTTCATCTGACAGCCATAGCTTTCGATATAAAGCTTACGTCCATTGGATTGTCCGGTAGCAATCATGTCTAATGCCTCGCCTTGACGGGATTCATCGTGTGTTTTTGTTGTATGTGATAACTCTAACATAGTCATTTTTCAAAGAATACAAAGTTAATAATTATCCGCTAAACAAATGACAGTTTGTCAGCATTTGAATGAAATTTAACAAAAA
>JBEBRZ010000179.1:0-4464 GCA_040394615.1 Sphingobacterium mizutaii | reverse complement strand
CCCATGATCTACTTTCATATTCCATTTTGCAAGCAAGCTTGTCATTACTGCGACTTCCATTTCAGCACTTCTCTGAAGTATAAAGAAGACTTGCTACAAACGATGCTTAGAGAAATAGACATGAGAGCCTCTTATCTCGAAGATAAGACTGTAGAATCCATTTATTTCGGTGGAGGAACCCCTTCTATTCTTGAGGCTAAAGAAGTAGATCAACTTATAGGTCAGATTGCGAAGCATTTTGACATCAGTTCAAATGCTGAAATTACCCTGGAAGCCAACCCCGACGATCTGGATAAAAAAAAGGTCCAGGAACTGCGAACAACTCCTATCAATCGGTTCAGTATCGGAATACAATCCTTCTACGAAGAAGATCTAAGATGGATGAACCGCGCCCATAATTCAGAAGAAGCTTTGTCTTCCATTATGCGGGTTCAAGATGCCGGATTCGAAAACATTACCTGCGACCTGATCTACGGCTACCCCCTGTTAAGTGATAGCAAATGGAAATTCAATATGCAGCAATTAATAGATCTTCAGGTGCCGCATATCTCTTCGTATTCCATGACAGTAGAAAAGAAAACTGCACTGGACCATATGATCAATAAAGGTAAAACACCAGCATTAAATGAAGAGCAAAGTGCTGAACAGATGCTGATGCTTATTGACACCCTAACGGGCGCCGGATATGAGCATTATGAAATCTCCAACTTTGCAAAACCAGGTCAACATGCAAGGCATAACAGCAATTATTGGATGGGTAAATCGTATCTGGGAATAGGGCCTTCAGCCCATTCTTTTAATGGCACTTCCAGATCATGGAATATTGCCAATAATGCACGTTACATCAATGGAATACAGACAAAAGAGCTCCCTCTTGAAACGGAAAACCTGAGCCTTAACGATCGATTCAACGAGTACGTGATGACAACGTTGAGAACTAAATGGGGAATCAACCAGCAATATGTGAAAAATGAATTCGGCGCCGACTATCTAAATAGTATGCTAAGAAATATTGAAGTATATGTAGATAATAATGAAGTAGATATTTCTGAAGAAGGCATCATCACGCTGAATCCTTCCGGTAAATTAATAGCCGATCAAATAGCCTCAGAGCTATTTATAGTTGAATAAAAAAGAAAGAGGATGCTTCCACATCCTCCTCCATAATTAACCTAATATAATATAACCTGAATTTTAATTATTCGCTTTAATTTTATCCTCCAGCATTTTTATAAAATATCCTCCAACAACAGCTCTGGCCTTAAACCCTCTACGCTCCGGACGATCTGTCCACACCCAATCA
Source organism: Sphingobacterium mizutaii (assembly GCA_040394615.1). Classification (GTDB taxonomy): domain Bacteria; phylum Bacteroidota; class Bacteroidia; order Sphingobacteriales; family Sphingobacteriaceae; genus Sphingobacterium; species Sphingobacterium mizutaii_A. Next base: position 3,161 of record JBEBRZ010000179.1, on the reverse strand, counting down.
GACATAGGAACTCTAGTTGTCGATTCATTCATAAATTTGTATACCGGCTTTATAAACTGAGTAAAATCAGCTTGGCTGTCAGCCATAGTAGCTGTCCAGAATATCCAATCTGTTTTAGTATAAGCCTCACGACTGTCTAAAGGCAAACCATATTTATTTTGTTTCGATAGGTAGTATTTTATCTCTTTATTGAGGATTGAAGGATCGAAGATGTCCATATCAAATAATTTATCCCAAACAAGATTATACTTCTGACTCCAGGTATTGGATTTATCAAAAGTCAGTTTATAATGATCTCCATCATCCGCCATCTTCTCCCATTCTTTAGCCATCTCTCTTGACTTGGCCAAATACTTTTCTGCAACTTGATCCTGACCTAATAATTTTGCCAAATGTCCGTAGGATGCAATACCAAGAATCGCTTTCACAGAAAGATTAGCATTATGCGCAAAATGCCCTGCAAAATCATCAGTACATAATTGATTCTCTGGGTCCAGACCATTCTCAACTAAATAGTCTGCCCATGTAGTCAAAACATCCCAATGTTTTTTAGCATAATCCGCATTACCTTCAACTCTTGCAATAGCATGCGTCAAAATCAACATATTACCCCCTTCTTCCACAGGCATGTCCCCTCCATAGGTTTGACCATTCGCAACAGGATAAGTTCCAATGTCATGAGATGGAAAAGGCTTTTGCCATTTCCCTGATTCGGAATAATAAAATATAAAGTTCATTAAAGCTTTGGCAAGCTCCGGATTATAATACAAGAACAATGGTGCCGAAGGATAGGTAATATCTACTGTCCCGATAGAACCATTACTATCATTTTCTTTTGATAACCATAGCAAATCTCCGTCCGGAGATTCAACCAATTTGTGGGCTGCAATCGCCTGACGATAGGCTAGGGCACATAACTCAGCATATTCTTTCCCGAACTTCTGATAATCCTTCATAAACTTCGCATCAAAAGCATCAGCAGCTTGCACTAAAAGATCGTATTCTTTAAACGCAATCTCAAACTGCTGTTCTATACTGCTGTTCCCTTTTCTATTCCAATAAGGTTTCAGGTTAGTATGGAAATATTGGATCGCTTCAATATCATCATAGCCTATTGCCAATTTTCCTTTTGCAGTACCATTTACTTTAATTTTCTTAGTTAAAGCAAGTTGCTTAACCCCATCAGGAGCATCTTTCCCTTTTTGAGGCCCCACAGCAAAGCCAGTTCTTAAAAATGTACTTGTCCCCACTTGTGTTGTCGCTCCTTGGCTTTCTGTCGCTATATAAAAGTATCCCCAATCATTCTTTACATGATCTCCTTTTCTTTCTAAAATCTTTTGAGCAGTAGATCCTGTCTTTAGGTATTTAATCCCGTTTTTCTCAAAGCTACTGGAAACTGATTCTTGTGTTGGTAGATTTAGAGCCCAGTTTGGAGAAGCCTCAAAGTATAATTCTACATCCTTCGGCTTTTCTGATTTTATTTCGTAAGTCATGTAGTTAATGGGTCTGGACAATAACTCCAAATTATCCAAAAACACCGGTGCAGTAAAAGTCAATTTCAATTCTACATCTCCACACAAAAAAGTATAGTGAGTCTGCATCGGTTGAACATCCACGGATAGTTGCTTAGCTGTATTTTCAAAATAAGCCTCCTCCGAACGTTCCGCTAATAAACCGAAATCTAAAAATCCATTTGCCCCACCGTTGAAGCAATATCCTGCAATAACATTCTTACCTTTCTTAAGAGTTTGTTTTACTTCATCAGCTAGCTTAACGCGCTTATTCTTTCCTGTTCCGGAATGATTGACCACTTCAATTCCATTGATATAAATCTTAACATCATCATCATGAGAATATTCCAGATAAATAGCACCCTCTTTTGTTAAATCCTTCTTCAGATCTACTTCTCTCCGCACCCATATTTTATCTGTTTCCCAATTTGTCTTACTAAGCGGCTCATCCTTTGTTGTTCCGAATGCTCCTTTTCCACTCTGCCAGTTAGCATCATTAAAATCTTTTGCAAACCAATTATCATCCGTATTATTGGTTACATATTTTGCATTCCATGCTTTATCCTCGCCATTAGGAACCGCAGCTACTAGCTCCAATTCTTCAGTACCCATAAAACGATAAAACTTACCGTCAACTTTTAATACACCAAGAAAAGGCAACGCCTTATCTGACCAATGCGAGGGGCTGGAATCATACAGATTATCCGTATAAGACCAGGCACTTGTATTAGGATCTAATGTAACTAAAGGATAGGCAGGAGCTCTAAGGTCATTTTTAATCTGCTGCGCAGAAAGAAATGGAACCATCCAGGTTATCGCTGCAATTAATAGAAATATTCTCTTCATTCTGATATAATAATAAAATTGGAAGATTAGGTTTACTGCTATAAATATAGTAACTAAAACGTTTTAAGCAACCTGTGTAAGCATTTATTTACATAAAAAATTGATTTTATTTCATACAGCTTGAGTATAAAAACTTAAAAAGTAAAGTCCATATATTAAACTCATATATAAACTCAAACGATAACAACGCTAATTTTTAACCAAATCATTAAACATAGGGTGGTAATTTTATTAAAATAGCAAAACAAAAACCTTAAAAAGGGTTAATTTTATCAAATTTTAAATAATAATTTTTTTAACCCTATAAATAATCTAAGTTTGCATCAAATTCTACATTAAACAATTATGATACACGATTTTACTTTTGAGGACCAGATCAAAAGTTACAAGACAAATCAAAATGCCTGTGTTGATCTCATCCAAATTGTAGGCGATCTATGGTACAATCAATCCATTGAGTTAATACTATTTAGAAATCAATTAATTGATCGAAGAGTAAGTTTTATTCTTAATCTTCATCAGCAGGCTAAAGAGTATACCGGAACCGAACTGAGTATTTTAGAAACGCTGAAAGTCGCTAAAGCTATTCAGCAACTTGACCTGAACCCCTCTAGAATTGATATTGGTAAGCTAGCATTAAACATCCGTCAACAAGGAATTCAGGATCAGGACATTCCAAACTTTATTGAAAAGGAATTGGAGCCTGCATCCCAACATCAGTTAATTGTCCCAAAAGATGTGATATTATACGGATTTGGGAGAATTGGGCGTTTACTGGCGCGCGAATTAATCAGCAAAGCCGGA
>JBEBRZ010000178.1:0-4704 GCA_040394615.1 Sphingobacterium mizutaii | reverse complement strand
AGACGTTTTAAAGTACGATGATCATAAATAGCTCTGTTTACACCGGGATGTTCTTTGTCGACTATGGGAAAAACAAAGTTTTCCTCAATGTCAAAATGTTGAGAGAGCTGGTGATTATACATATTAACAACATATTTGCTAATACGGTCTAAAGAAACTTCCAGTTCAAGCCCTCTTCTTATTTTCCAACATAATAGCAGTGCAAAATGATGCTCTCTACTTAATGGTTGCAATGCGATGTGTCGCTTAAGCGCTATTGTCATAATTTCAATAAATTTTAATTGGTTGATTAATTTTTAAGATCAGGTATAGATTATGTTAATTCTAAATACATAGCCAAATAATAAATGGCCCAACCTGCAAATCCAATAATTAATATCCACACCCACCAAGGTATACTTTGTGGTGTTTCACTTCCTTCTATTAAGAAATGTCCTTGATTTCCTTTTCCATAGGCATTAATCATAACCGGAACCAACCCGTCAACGACTGCGTTTTCTTGAATACCTGTAATATCAATAGCGGGGCCGTTACGAACTTCAAAGGGTATGATTTTAATTCCTTCTTTTCCATTAGGATCTTTGCTAATTATCTTTAATGTATGTTTCCCATCAATGAGTTTTTGGGTATCTAAATCAAAGGTGATGGGAGAATAGACCTCAGCTATAGGAACAACATCCTCATCTATGAATATATAGATCTTACTCTTTTTATTCATAATCATCTAATTTTAAAATTGTTCTTTTAATATGTTCTTTATCTTTTTCGCCAGGTGTTATCAACCATTTTACAGCGAAATACAAGGTAAGTAAGGAGATGGTGACAACTGCACCTACAATAATATAATCCCAATTTCCATCAGGCCCATTTCCGTGGACTATACCTTTCAATAGCTTAGGTTGATTACGTTCGCATACCGGACAGGCCAATATAGATGCTATAAAGCCTAATGAAATAATTATTGTCAATATTATTTTTTTCATTTCTTTATTCTGTTTGTGATGCTATCGATTTTAGAATTTCTTTCACTTCTTCTGGAGTTACTTTTTTACCATTATTTCCCCAGCTACTTCGTTCGTAATTGATAATAGCAGCAACTTCATGTTCAGTAAAACCTGCCGCTGTACCTACGGGAGTCATAACGCCATATTCCGGATGGCTATCATAACCGTTCATGATGATATCTACATAAAGTTTCAAATCGTCCGATTCGACTACTTTACTGTTTTTTAAAGGCGGGAATGCTCCTGGCAATCCATTACCGTCTGCCTGATGACAAGCCTGACAATTCGCTACATATAAAGCTTCTCCATCAAGTTCCTCGCTAACCGAATCTTCTGATCCACCCTTTGCCATTTTTTCTCTCTTGTATAGAAATTCGGCGGGTTCTAATTCCTCTGGTAATGGTGCTTGTTTTAATGAATTTAGGTAAGCAATAAGGTGTAAGACGTCTTTTGATGCAATAACTTTTTTTCCATTTCTAGGTCCGTATTCTTCGGGAATATTAACAATTATATCAGCAGAATCGGGCTGTGTTTTTAGTTCAAATAAATAAGGGTATGCAGGCATAATTGACTCTTTAACTACTATTCGAGGATTATAAAGATGTACGAGATTCCAATCTTTACTCGGATGTCGATTCCCCACGTCTGTTAAATCAGGACCTGTGCGTTCGGTTCCCATTAATGTTGCAGTATTTCGCCATAAGTCTGTCCGTTCTAAATGAGCATAATCAGCTGCCATACTAGGACGATTTCCCCATACTTTATCCATATCAACATTACGTACTTGCTGTGTATGACAGGCCACACATCCATTCGCTATATATACAGCCTTACCCTTTATTCCATCCTCCGATAGTTTCTCAGCGGTAGGTAAAGGTGCATTATTGACCTGATTGTGTATTGCAGGTAATACGGCAACAAAAATGGTGAGAATTAGAAAAAAAATTGTTGCTGTTAAAAAGAGCTTCTTATGATTATCAAAAAAATCCATGTTTTTATATTCTATTTATCATATTGATGATGGGTTAAATCTGTTGTTCTAATTTTTCAATAATGATTTTTGAGAGGTCTACTTCTTTTCTCACAGCTATCATTTTATACATGTTGTAAGCGAAGAATAGATGTGAAAGCCACATCAAGCTTCCACCGATTGCCCGCCATAACCAATAGGGAGCCATATGAATGACGGTTTCAATAAATGGTGCTCCTTCAATCCATTGAATACCTTTTATGGTACTTCCATACATTAATGGCACAGTATAAAACATCATACCGATTAAGGCGAGCCAAAAATGTGCTCCGACAGTTATTTGTGGGGCTTCCTGTCCCGATAATCGTGGGATAAGGGCATATATACATCCCCAAAGCAAAAAGCATATTATACCATACATTGTTAAATGTGAATGTGCGACTGTAAAATCTGTAAAATGCCAGATGAGATTGGTGGATCTGAATGCTTCAGCCGTTCCCTGCATGGAACCTGTAAAATAAAATATGATTCCGACGAGAAAAAAGGGGAGGGTATAACTATCTTTTACCTTATACCAGGCACCTTTGAAAGTCATCAGAAAATTAGTCGTACCGGCAATAACCGGTATAGCCATACCAGCACTTCCTACAATTGCAACGGTTTGCAACCACCAGGGAATTGAACTAAATACAAAATGATGGCTTCCTATCAGCGTATAAAATAAAATCTGCGTCCAGAAAGCCAGAACGCCTAGACTATAGGAGTAAATTGGTTTATTGAGTTGTTGCGGTAGAAAATAATATACCAATCCTAATGTAAAAAGCATGAACCACATACCTACGCCTTGATGCATGTAGTAACCTTGAACAATGGTTTCTCCCAATCCTTTTTGCCAAAAAGGTAAATAAGCAACTAAGGCAATAATGATGGTGAAGATAATGGCTGCAACGATGTACCAATTCGAAATATAGATTTCTTTTGTAGTACGCTGACCAATTGTTCTGTAAAAATTTATGAGCGTCAAAACCAGTGCAACTGCAAATAATAGCATGATAGGCCAGATATATTCACGATATTCACCACCACCGTTGTTGATACCGGCCATAATTGAAATTGAACCTAATAATACAGATGCATTAATAAGATGGAGCGAATACCAACCAAAGCGTAAGCTATATATTTTGGTATTGCTAACCCGGGGAACAACATAATAGGCTAGACCTAACATAGCAAGAGAAGCCCAGCCCCAAAACACGGAATTGGTATGAACTGGTCTTAAGCGACCAAAACTTAACCAACTTAATGACTCGACATCGGGTGCAACAAACTTTATTCCTATGTATTCACCAATGGTTGTTCCTAGTAAGAGCCAAAAAGTAGCTGAAATCAGCATCCAAATAATTAATTTAGATAGTGGCGCATCAATTCCTGGCCGTGGCAATGCTTTTTTCTTAGACGCTACAATTGATGGCCTAGCAGCAGGATTAACTTGGAGTAGACCACGAGTATCATGGGCCTCAAATGTTCCGGAGAGCGAATCTGTCGCTACCTGATATTCCTCTGCAGTTAACCGTTCGTTCAAAGAGCTTTCTATATTTTCTAAAGGACTATTAACGATGTATTGAGCAACTTCTTCAGCCTCTTTAATCTTAGCTTGTTTGTCTATTTTACTTAGCCTTTGCGTGATTTTAACGAAAATGAATATTAGGACTAATAAAATGGGAATCATAAGCAGGACTAAGGTGATGATAATGCCTGCTTGATTCCAAATATTATCGTTTGTGATTTGATTCACTTGTTGAGCAGTTCCCGAGTATGGAATCAGAAGACCAAGCATAGCCAGAAGAGGTAAAAGAAAGTTATTTATCTTACTTTTTTGTGTGTTTTTGAGATTTATTATTCTGACTATTTGATTCTTATTTAATTTATTCAAGTAACTTTTTATATTGGTTTCATTTACCTTGTTTTTATCCTTATTTAAATTGATAGTTATGTCTCTAATTCTGTCGCGAAATATCAATATTGCTAATAGAATAATAATAAACATCACAAATAGAAGCCACCAAAACAACCCGCTATAGCTCATAGAATATTTATAAGGAGTGGTGCGTTCAGCAAGTGCTTTGGTAACTGCCAAGATTATTAATGATGTACAAAGAATCATTTTTTTTGCTATACTCATTTTTAAAGAAAATTATATGTCAAAAGCTGTTGTATGATTTTTAAAGGATAAAAATTGTTATCCTTTAATTTTAAAAAATGTTCGCACTGGGATCGTCGTAATAGAATTTTAATGTATATCCTTTAATTATTGGTAATAAAGGAAAAGTGACTTAGTATAGTGGTTGACCACATTGTGAACTTATAAATCAAAGTTAATAACAATAAAATAAATAAAAGATAAATTTATCTTTTATTTATTTTATTGTTCGTTGATTTGATTATTTATACTGAATCTGGGAATTTATGGGATAATAAAGGGAGTGACGGAATAAGATTTCAAATCTTAATTTAATTGCTAGAATTTCTTCAAAACATATTAATGCTTTTACTGCAACTGTTGGATTTTGTTTTGGTGATTTATGTTATAGCAGAAAAAATCCATGCTAATTTCAAGACGATGATTGATTGTTATTACAATATGCCAAATATAGGGCATTACAACATTTCAAAAGAAGTATTAAATAGTTTAAAAATTGGATATATATAAAAGTCTACAACCAACTCTGA
>JBEBRZ010000177.1:0-4715 GCA_040394615.1 Sphingobacterium mizutaii | reverse complement strand
TTCTTCTGCAGCATCTACCACATATTGAAGATAAGTTTCTGAAGAGTTTTGTAAACCTAGTTCTGTATGATATTTCCTGAAAGTTCCTTCAAACAATGCTATCCGGGTTTTTAAACCTAAGGCAGTCCATTTGGTAATTAGAGTACCATCAGAACTAGTCGAACGTATATTGTTATAAGCAAACTCCAAATCTTCCATGATTTTCTCCATCACTAACTCTCGAGAATCTCTACCTGCGAACAGCGCTTCGGAATCGTCGACAGATAAAGGACGGTCTAACCACGGCACATCCCCAAACCGAACAACCATATCATAATAAAACCAAGCTCTAAAAAAGCGCGCCTGACCGATATAATCTTTTTTCACCTCGTCGCTGAGATTTGGACTTGTGCATTTTTCTATAAAATGGTTAATATTTCTTAAAGTCGACCAACTCCAACCGGAACTTGTTTCGGCGGTATACGCTCCATCCACTAAAAAGGAGTTTAAACTGTTTACAGCTCCATAATCTGCCATAGCATCTCCTTTAAATGCATTTGACCCGGAGGTTATATTATTATAAAATGAGTAACTATAAGTCTTTAGTCCATTCTCTGTTCCAAAGATGTCGTTCTCAGATGCTGATGCTTGGGGCGCCTCATCTAATTTACAGGAATAAAAAAGACTTAACGACAATCCTAAAGCAAACCAAATATTTCTTTTCATCTTGTTATTCTTAAAAATTAATAGATAAGTTAAAGCTAACACTACGCATAGTAGGGTAGTTAAATCCATCTCCACTTCCTGTGCCAATGTCAGGATCAGAAACGCCTATATTGGCAACATCAATATCTTTGGTGTTTTTGTATAATGGTGACCAAGTCCAAAGATTTTCGGCTGATAAGCCAGCTCGCAATCCCTGTAGTTTTAACTTAGAAGTGAATGATTTTGGAAAATTATAACCAACTTGCAAGTTTTTCAAACGTACATAAGCCGCATTTTGTAAATAGCGTGTTTGTACAGTCTCTTTTAAAGACGTATTATAACCTGCATATCGCGGAAAATACCCATTCGGATTATCCTCAGTCCAATAGTTATTTACATGCCAAGCCGGCAAGTTGTTGTATGGACGATTATACTGTCCCCAGAATATGGATTCATTACTAGGATACCAATCTTGTTTTCCCACGCCTTGGAAAAATGCAGAAACGTAGATGTTACTCCAATCCAGATTTAAGTTTAATCCATAGATATAACGAGGGTCCTTATTTCCAATAATAGTTTTATCTCCGTGATTTCCCAAGGTATTATCTCCATAATCTATCACACCATTATTATCCAAATCGGCAAAACGAATATCTCCGGGATATACCTTGCCAGAGTTGGATGATTTAATTAATGTCTGCGAGGGTGCTGCATCAATTTCCTCCTGAGATTGGAATAATCCTTGTGTTACATAACCCCAAATTTCCCCTACCCTTTGTCCCGGATAATAATCAGATAGACTTCCTGTTTGATTATTGTATTTATCAATAGTAGAGCGATAATCTGCCAGAGTAGCACGAACTCCCCAATTAAATGGTTTGCCAGATAGATCAAAATTATCTTTATATCCAACCGATAATTCAAAACCTTTAGTTGTCATATCAGCATAATTTCCTTTAGGAGAAGACGCTCCAAAAACATCAGGTAATTGTTGTCCAACCGTATACATATTTAAAGTCTCTCGTATATAATAATCTGCGGTTAATGTAAACCTATTATTTAATGCGTTAATATCCACTCCTAGATTTGTTGTTCGGGCTGTTTCCCAGGTAAGATTATCAGGAATTACGCCAGGAGCGCTTGTTGTTGGGTTTCTTGCTCCATTTAACACCCTTCCTGAAGTCGAAATTGAATATAAATCAAGGAAAGAATAAGGGTCAATATTACCATTTCCCAATGAACCATAAGAACCCCGGATTTTTAAATCAGAGATAACAGACGGGTTTACCTTCCAAAAAGGTTCTTGGGAAACACGCCAGCCAGCTGAAACCGAAGGAAAAAATGCCCACTGTTCATTTGTTGGAAACTTAGAAGACCCGTCGTAACGACCATTAAATTCAAACAAATAACGATCTTTATAGATATAATTTGCTCTGAAAAACACTCCGGCAATACGATAACGATTATAACCAGCTGTTGCCGTAACTGATTCTCCCAAAGCAAGATTTATATTTTCTGTGTTTTCTGTTAATAGACCATTTTTGGTAATATAAGTTGAATTGTATTTCCGTTGCTCATAATTATATCCGATTAAACCCTTTATGTAGTGATCTTCAGAAAATGTATTTTCATATTCTGTATAAAGGTTTGTAAACAAATACTTATACTTTTGTGAGACCTCATAAATGTTATCATTCAAACTTGTTTGAAGATAAATTATTTCCCCTTCTTTTACACTGTAAGGAACCGGAACGCGGACCCTTGTCGATCCAAAATCACGGTCTCTAAAAGTCAGATCTCCTTTTATACGAAAGGTATTATTGAAGAAGTTTGTTTCAAAAGAAGTAGTGTTTCGTAAGTTTACATGCGCTGAATTAGTACCATTTTTTTCGTACATAAAATCTCCTACCGTGTATGCAGCAGAGAAAGAAAAGGTACCATCAGGGTTAAGAATAGGCGAAGAAGGATGCCCTTCATCTGCTATATTACGCCAAATATTCCCTCCCTCACCTGCAGTGGAAGGATCATGGTAGTTAATAGATGAATAATCGATATTATTGCTTATACGTAACCAATCTGTAACCTGTAGACCAGCTTTAGCTCGTGTATTATAACTTTTGTATTTATCAGGGTTATAACGATAAAGACCATTATTGTCATAAAATCTCCCAGAAAGATAATAATCTAGCTTATTTTCATTTCCACTGATGGAGAGGTTATGATCCTGAGCAAAAGTGTTGTCTTTAATCAAGGCTTTATAATAATCTTCATTTCCATAGTAAACATATGTTCCATCGTCAGCAACAGTAACTGTTTCATTGATACCTTGTTCTTTTCGTCGTTTAAACTCTTCTAGCCAATCTAACGTGAAGATTTGAGTTTTATTTAATTTACTTGGAACAGAAGAATAATTATTCCATGCATTATAAGCTTCAAAGAAACGTTCAGAATAGGTATATCCATCAGTCACAAAATCAGGCATTGTGGTTGGTCGTTGTGAGGACACACTTCCTGAATACGTAATTGATGATTTTCCTTGGGCAGCTCTTTTTGTGGTAATTAATACCACACCAAATGTACCTCGGGAACCATAAATAGCTGCTGAAGATGCATCTTTAAGGACAGAAACGGATTCTATGTCATTAGGGTTTAGTGCGGCGGGATCTCCTTCAACTCCATCAATCAAAATCAGTGCACTACCTCCCTGCCCAATTGATGTAGTTCCACGGATATTAAAGGCGGGTGTTCTAGATGGTTTACCATCCGCGGGCGTGATGTTTAAATTAGGGACAGCTCCCTGTAGCATTTGGGAAGTATTAGCTAAAACACGACCCTCAAATACTTCTTTTCCAACTTGATCTACAGCTCCTGTTAAATTAGCTTTCTTTTGTGTCCCATAACCTACCACTACCACCTCATCAATAACGGCATCTTGATCCGTCAAAGTAATTTGTAGATTAGATTGACCTGAAAATGTGATTGTTGTTGATTCAAAGCCAAGTGATCTCACTTCAAACGAATCCCCATTCCTACCTTGAATGGTAAATAATCCTTGCTCATTAGTTTGAGCCAAGTCTCCTGTACGTGAATTTTTCACGGTTACACCTGTAAGTGGGGTGCCGTTTTTGTCGACAATTTTCCCACTAATCTCTTGCTGAACACTTATCTCCATACCAGGCACATGTGTTTCTAACAAAGTGGCTTGCGTCCATAATGGTGAAATCGTAAATGGAAGCATCAGCCAAATGATTTGTTTTGGTCTTAAGTTCATTGAAAGTTTAAGTTAAAATCAACGGCAAAAGTATGTCTACTATATTTCCTTCAAATAAGAAATATGTTAATAAATTATTACCATTTTATATCTATAAATATTTAATTGTAAAGAAAGTTAGGCTTATTTAATTCTACATTTCTGTCATATTGTTAAGGTTTAAGTTTAGATTTAGGTTTTAGCGTAATTCTTAACTATTATCTCCTAATCATTGGAAATTGAGAGATTCTTAAAGTGGTACAACCATAAGGTATTAATCGTATTTCTTGATCCTTTAGCTCATTAGAATTTAGACCATACATATCTGCCGATGGCATCGGACCGGCCATCCCATTATATAACTTCCAAAATGGAAGCTGTTTTGCTTTAACACGTAATTCCACGGGTGTGTTTTCACGATTCCAAGGATAGTTTTTATCTGTTGCTATATGTTGTTTTACAGAAAATAGTTCATTCATATCTTCCTTTTTAAACATAATAAAACCGTAATTCCAATCACTCAATGGTGTTACTTCTAAATAAGACTCCCCAAAAATAACTTGTTCTTCTTTTGGAAAGAACACTTCCTTTTCTTCACCAGGGATATCTAATGCATAAACTAGCGGCCCACGTTCAATAGCACGAGAACCTTCTTCATAGGTCTCAAAGTTCAATTCCATCGGGAGGTTCAATACGATAGTATCATTATTCAGCCATTTCCGATCAATAACCAAAACCTCTCCAGGCTTTGCTTTTCCCTTCCAAACTGTACCATTAATCA
>JBEBRZ010000176.1:0-4731 GCA_040394615.1 Sphingobacterium mizutaii | reverse complement strand
GCATATTGAAAATTTCAATTGGATTACCGTAAAATACATTTAGCCTAGTTTCGTGTGATTTTAATTGGTTATTTATCTTGCAGAGTACCTGATAAATATAATCGACTCTTCTATCTTTTTTATCTTCAAGTTTTTCCAAAATATTTTCATCGAAAATAAAAATGGGAAGGACAGGGGATTCTGAAGCTAGCGCATGATATAAACCAACATTATCTTCCAAACGTAAATCTCTTCTAAACCAGAAAATGGAAACTTTACTTTTCATTCAGAAATGGATTATCGTTTCTATTGTGCTCTACCCAAATCAGTTTCGAGGTGTCATAACCTATTTGTTCAGCAACTTTTAAATAATTAGCTTTAACCTCTTGAGAAACTTTTTTTTTCCGAGATAAAAACCACAGATAGTTAAGGTTTTTCCCTGCAACCAAAGCATATTGATAATTCTCATCTATTGCGATCACATTGTAACCTGAGTAAAAAGGACCGAAGAAACTAACTTTAAGTTTTGCAACATTCGTATTTCCTCTGAATTTCGCTAAACCGTCCGCCTTTTTCCATTCTTCTTTTTTATAATTATATCCACTATTCAATACAATTACATTACCCTTTTTGTCCAGGCTGTATTGAGCGGAGACATTGTCGAGATTCTTTTCAAAACGGAAATCAAAACGGGCAATTTCATACCAAGTACCTAAATATTTATCAATATTAAAGTTTTCCACTGCTGTCGCATTTTTAGGAATAGATGAACATGAATTTAAGAGCGCAAGAAATCCTAAGGAAAAGGTTATCAGTAAAATTTTATTATTTGCTTTGAGGGTGCTCATATTTAAATTTTTTAAAAAAATAAAGTACTAACAGAAATTGTGTATATCCATAAACCGCATCTTCAATTGGTATACTTAGCATTCGTAAGCCCAGAATGTCTTTTGGATTGTAATTTACTATAGGTTTCTCTAATCCTGTTCCTGTCAACAGGCCATTTACAGGAAAAAAGCCTACCATCAATATGGTAAACACCAGAGATGCCTTGGCAATCCAATCTGCTCGATTAATAAAATGCAGATATATTAAAGTTGTTATGGTAGTGATAGCCGTTACTAACGTGTAGATTTTGTCATAGTGCAATAAGGCCATAACCGAACAGATAATCAGACTTACAAAAACGATAAGGTTATTAAATGCTGAAAGCCATTCCAGCCTGAAAAACTTATCAAAACAGAAATACGTAAATACGCACGAAAACGGAATACAGATAAAGAAGAGCCATTCTTCCAATGGCAATCCGGCTATTACTATTCCAAGCGTGTAGTCGGTGTTGAACCACCAAACTCCCTTTTCAGTAAACCATATATCCCATGCGATAAATGGGACTGCGACTATGATGGCGGATTTAAAAAAGGGGCAAAAATACCTTTTAAAAAGGATTCGCCTATCAAAAGATGCGATTAAACAAATGATGAGCGTAAAAAATAATATCAATGAATAGGTATATTCCATTATTTTTTCGAAGAATTAAAATACATTCTAAAATATTTTAATGGCACATATAAGAACCCAAAACATTCGCCATTTTCTTTGCCGATATGCTTATGATGTTGTTTATGTGCTCTACGAAGTGCCAAAAAATAAGGATTCTTGGTATGGGTAAAAAATCTAAATCGTTGATGGATAAAGATATCATGAACGAAAAAATACGCCATACCATATATCATGATCCCTAGTCCTATAAAAAACAAATAATTGAAATTTTCCAGCGATCCAAAATACATTAATCCAATAGTGGGTATAGCAAATATGACAAAAAAATAGTCATTCTTTTCAAAATTTCCATTATTACTGTGATCGTGATGGTCCTTGTGTAATTCCCAAAGAAAACCGTGCATAATATATTTATGGATAACCCAAGTTGTGCTTTCCATCATTATAAAGGTTCCCAATACAATTAAATAATTCATACACCTTTATTTACTTATTAAATAGTTTTTCCAAAACTTTGTAGCGAAAATCAAAGATTTGATCTAATTTATTTTTCACAAAAAGCCGATGCGCAACAACTCCTAAAATACCATATGGTAATTCATAATTAACCGTATCCTTTATCAAAACACCTTTTTTATTAGGGGTAAATTCGTGAAAATGACTCCAATATTTATAAGGCCCTTTCTGCTGATAATCGGCGAAACACCTATTCTTTTTTACCTGTGTAATCCGCGTTCTCCATTTTAAGGGAATACTTAGAATCGGTGAAACGATATACTCGATAATCATTCCGTCAAAAATTTCCTTACCCAGGCAATCCGACAGCACAATAAAGTCCATATTCTTGGGTGTGATTATTGACAGATTACCGGGAGAAGAGAAGAACTGCCATGCTGTGTCGATATCACAATGCAATTGCTGTTGCCTGTATAATTGTTGTTTCATAAACTAATTTTCTGACGCTTATTTTTTATAAATTCAGTATCGTCCTTTACTTTTGATCTATAACCTAAAAAAGAAAGAGTATTTTTTTGGACCTAGTGACAAATAAATCTTATTTCGATATTACTATGCTTTATTTATCGCTTTTTCAATGTTATTCCTATCTCTTTTAAATGTATCGAGTTTACTTATTGGATTAGAAAGGTGATTTGCCCAAATTGTTAGTAAACCACCTAAATAAGCCAGATTGATTAATGAATTATCCTTTATTTTATGTGATTCGGCAATCATTTTTTTCAAAATTGTTTATCTGATAATAAATATAATTAGTTCTTACAGTATGCAAATTAGATGTAACTTTGCTTGTGAAAAAGTAGATAGCAGAAATTACTAAACCAAAAATAATCATCATAAAAATGCTATCTTATATCTGAGATAACTTTTGAATGCTACAAGCACCTTTTCCGAATTAGCAACACGAACACGGTGATTCAATATGTCTTTAGAAGATCTTCTTTTTATTTTTTTGAATAGTGATAAGTAGTATTTATAAGCTAAGTACACTCCAAACAAAGCTGAATGGGGAAGCTTCTTAATTCCAATTAAAGCTTCTTTAAATTCTCTGTCGATTTCTTTTTCGATTTCACATTTAACACAATTATCAAATACCACCATATCAACATTCGGAAAATACGTCCTACCTAAAATCAAGTAATCATCTTTCAAATCTCTCAAAAAATTGATTTTTTGGAAAGCTGACCCCAATTTCATTGCATAAGGTTTGAGTTCTTCGTATTTTTCTTTATCTGCCTCCGTAAAGACTTGCAAGCACATCAAGCCAACTACTTCTGCTGAACCGCAAATATATTCTTTGTATAATTCTGAATTGTAATCTATTTTTTGCAAGTCCATTTCCATACTATGTAAAAATCGGTCAATTAGGATATTGTCAATTTTATACTTTTTCACTGTTTCTTGAAAAGATTGTAAAATAGGATTTAGCGAAATACCTTCCTGAAGTGCAATTTTTGTTTCTTCTTTTAACCTGTTCAGTAACTTCTGTTTATCGTATCCATGAAAGCTATCAACGATTTCATCTGCTAACCTTACGTATCCATATATCGCATATATAGCAGAACGAACGGTGGGTTTCAATGCTAAAATTCCTAAGGAAAAACTTGTACTATATTTTTTGGTTACTACCTTGCTTACTGAGTAAGAAAGCTCATCAAATAATTGTTTCATAATACTTAGTTTTTATTTTTAATTATCTCATTTGCTACAATTTTTCCGGATATAATGGATGGGGGCACTCCAGGTCCCGGAACGGTCAACTGGCCTGTATAAAATAAATTGTTTAACTTGTTGTTTCTAATTTTAGGTTTCAAAACTCCAGTTTGGCCAAGCGTATTTGCGAGTCCATAAGCATTTCCACCATAAGCATTATAATCTAAAATAAAGTCGCTGACGCAATAACTTTTTTTGTATTCAACCTTTGAGAGTAAATCAGTTATACCAGTATGTTTCTCAATTCTTGAAAGCATTTCTATTAAATACTTTTCGCGAATGTTCTCCTGATCGTTTATTCCTATCGCTAAAGGCATCAAAAGAAATAGGTTTTCTTTGTCACTAGGTGCAACAGCATTATCTGTTTTTGAAGGGCAACACGCATAAAACAATGGCTTTTCAGGCCATTTTCTCTCACCATAGATACAATCAATGTGTTCATCTAAATCATGCTCAAAGAAAAGTGTATGATGCGTTAAATTAGGGATAAGTTGATTGACACCCAAATAATAAATCAAACTTGATGGAGCAAATGTCCTTCCTCGCCAGTACGATTCAGAATAATTTCTATACTCTTTACTCAATAGTGTTTCTGTATGATGATAATCCGAAGAAGCAATTACGATATCAAACTCGTAAGTTTCTTCATTGATAGTTAGCGATTTTACCTTACCATTTTGTGTATTTATACGTTCAACGGTTTTGTTAAAATGGAAAGTTACACCTTGGTTTTCAGCTACTTTTTTCATCGCTAAAACCAATTGATAAAATCCACCTTTGGGATAATGCGTACCCAGAGCATATCCCCCGTAATTCATCAAACTATATAATGCAGGAATTTTTTTTGGAGAAGCCCCAAGGAAAATTACAGGAAACTCCATCAATGTTCTTAGTTTTTCATCTTTAAAATAGTTGGCCACATAAGATCTGAAATTCGTTAACAAATCCAACCTGAATGCGTTTGTGACTATTTTGGGAGAAATAAATTCCAACAAATTATGACAGGGTTTATTCACGAAA
>JBEBRZ010000175.1:0-4754 GCA_040394615.1 Sphingobacterium mizutaii | reverse complement strand
TTCGTCAACCATGTTTTTTTATAATTAAGATAAGGGTTATTTATTGTCTTTTTCCAACCAATACTTTCACCATATCTTCAACACCCAGATATTTCTGAGCAATATCCTGAATTTGATCCGAATTTAAGTTTCTTATTACATTGCTGTAATAAGTATAGTAGTCTAAGGTTAATCCGGAGAAATAAACCGACTTAAATTTATCTACATGTGAAAAAATCGATTCTAAACTTCCCAACATTCCCCCAAGCATATAATTTCTCACCAATTCTATTTCTTCTGTACTCACTCTCTCTTCCTGTAATCTTTTAGATTCTAGAGCTATTTGAAACAACGTATCATCAACATATTCTGATCCCACATCTGTAACCACTGAAATAAATCCTGCATGATTTAAATTTGCAACCATAGATCCAATGCTATACGTGTAACCTTTCTCTTCACGAATATTACTCATTAATCTGGAACCGAAAAATCCTCCAAATAAAGTATTTACAAATTGTAGTGCAGGATAGTCAACATGTGACCTTTTGATTCCAATCTTACCCATCCGGATAGATGATTGTAAAGCAGTCGATTTTTCGATCTGTATCAAATCAAATTCATGATTTGATTTTTGAATAAAGGGATATTGTATAATTGGAGACTCTCCTATCCATTGATCTTCAAAAAAAGATCTAAAACTGTTAAGCACATCATTGGTTATATTTCCGGAAAGAAATAAAGTTGCATTTTTAGGTTGAATCTGTTTTTTATATAGATCCAAGAGGTCCTCTCTACTCAATTGTTGAAGCAAATTTTCAGTTACAGCTACACCATATCTTGTCTTCCCAAACAATTCATGGTAAAACTTACGTCTAGCTATAAAATCAGTTTTTTCTAAGGAAATTTGCAAACTTTGACTATTGTTTCGAACATAGGTTTCTAGTTCTTGTTCCGGAACAATAGAGTTATTCAATACATCATACACGATTGGAAGAACCGCATCAATATGTTTATTTAAAGAATATAAAGTCAGCGCATTCTGATCAAAACTAAACTCAGGAACTAAATAAGCACCATAATAATCTATTTTTTCTGCGATCTGCGCACTAGTAAGCGTAAAGGTCCCTTCCTTTAACATCGAGCTAAGGGCCGTATTTCGAACCGGATTTTCGGTTTCTTCAAATAGATTATTAAAAATAAACTCTGCTTTTATTAATTCTTGTTCAGGAGCACGAAACACAAATACCTTAAGTCCATTCGAAAAATTAATTTCTTCGGGAATTTCCAAATTGATTTCCCCAATTCCATGTTGTATTGGAGCCTGTGTTCTATTCAGCATGAGTCTCCTTTTTTCTTGCATTGTATTTCAAAGTTGATGAATTTGTCTTCAGGAATGTTTCCCTCGAAACTCTTTGAATATCTTCCGCGGTTATGTTCAAATATTTAGCTACCTCCTGATTATACAACTCGGCATCCCCCATCAATTCATAAAAAGCTAAATTCATTGCTTTGTCTAAGATGGATAACTCCGCAAATACTAAAGTGGACTCAATCTTATTCTTTACCTTCATAAGTTCATCGTCCGAAATCAATTCGTTTTTCAAATAATCCAATTCGTCCCAAATAGCTACTTCAGCCTCCTCCAAAGAAATGGACTCTAAAGGTTTTCCTTCGATCACCACAAGATTCTTGTCTAAGCTTCCGAGAACATAAGCATTTATCTCACTGAATAGTTTTTGGTTCTTAACAAGCCTCCTATATAACCGTGAGGATGATCCTCTTGCTAAAACATCTGTTATTAAATCTATTGTTTGATAATCCGGATCTAATCGATCTACAGAATGAAAAGCTATATAAATGCTATTAACAGGAACATCTGCATTTACTTCTTCTATTCTAGCTTCAACTTGTTTAGGTTCCTGAGGTAAATTTCTCTTATTGATCTCTCCGATAGGAATTTCACCAAACCATTTTTCCGTCAATCCCTTAATCTCTTCAAGGTTCACATTGCCCGTTACTGTTAAAATTGCATTATTGGGAGTATAGAATTTTTTAAAAAAAGCTTTTACATCGTCCATTTTTGCATCTTCAATATGCTTAACATCCTTTCCGATAGTTGCCCATTTGTATGGATGAACCTTATATGCCAATTCTCTTAACTTTAACCAAACATCACCATAGGGCTGATTCAAATAACGCTGTTTAAACTCTTCTATTACGACATTTCTTTGAACTTCAAGACCTTGCTCATTAAATGCCAATCCCATCATTCGATCTGATTCCAGCCAAAAAGCCGTCTCCAGATTATTTGCTGGTAATGTTATATAATAATTCGTAATATCATTCGAGGTAAAGGCATTGTTTTCCCCACCTACCCTTTGCAAAGGTTGATCATAATTGGGAATATTAATTGAACCACTAAACATAAGGTGCTCAAAGAGATGAGCAAAACCTGTTTTATCCTCTTGCTCGTCTCTTGCTCCCACATTGTATAGGATATTCAAACAAGCCATAGGACTATGCGGGTCTTCATGTACAAGAACTCTCAATCCATTATTAAGAGTAAATCTCTCAAATTTTATCATTAAATATATGTTTCAATAAAATCCTAAACCCACTGAATCCCCTTTTTCAACAGGGATATCGTTTTCTCTTCTTTTGAACCTTTTTCAGGATGGTAATTGTAGAACCAATTGGCTTGCTCTGGCAAACTCATTAATATAGATTCTATCCTACCATTGGTTTCTAATCCGAATTTGGTGCCGGAATCATAAACCAAATTAAATTCAACATAGCGTCCGCGTCTTAATAGTTGCCAATTTTTCTCGGCTTCTGTATATTGTTTACCTCTGTTACGATTCACAATTTCTGTATAAACTTTCGGAAATAATCTCCCTAAATCACAGGAGAAATCAAAAATTTCCTCATTAGATACCCCTGCTTTCTCAGGGGTCAATTTATCGTAAAATATTCCGCCTATTCCTCTGGTTTCGTTACGATGTTTTATAAAGAAATAATTGTCAGCCCATTCCTTAAATTTGGGATAGAAATCATCTGAATATTGATCACAAACAACCTTCAACTGCCGATGAAAAAATGTTGCATCGGTTTCATCTACATAATGAGGTGTTAAATCAATTCCACCACCGAACCATTTAATATTCTCATTTAATTCAAAGTATCTGATATTCATATGAATAATCGGTACCCACGGATTATTTGGGTGGATCACGATGGAAACACCTGTAGCAAAAAACTCTTCTTCGTCCACTCCAAACGCCTTTTTAATAGGTTCAGGTAGTTTCCCATAAACAGCAGAAAAATTCACTCCTCCTTTTTCCAGAATATTACCATGTTGAATGATGCGAGTCCTTCCACCACCTCCACCATCACGTTCCCATAGTTCCTCCTGAAAATGAGCTTCTCCATCCAATGCTTCCAGAGCCTGGCAGATCTCATCCTGAATCTCTTTGTATTTATCTGCAATCTGTTCTTTACTAATCATTATGTTAATTTATCTGCTAAAGTTTTGATAGCTAAAGTAGCTGACTGATTTTTATATAAAATATTATAAACCGTATTGCAGATTGGCATCTCCAATTGCTGTTGAAGGATAATTTCTTGAATGCAATCTGATGCAAAATATCCCTCTGCAACCATATTCATTTCCAGCTGAGCTGATTTTACAGAGTATCCTTTGCCAATCATATTTCCAAAGGTTCTATTTCTACTGAATTGTGAGTATGCAGTAACCAGCAAATCTCCAAGATAACCGGATTGATTAATTTCTCGTGATTGGGGATCTATAGAATTGACAAAATACTCCATCTCACGAATGGAGTTTGATATTAATACAGCCTGAAAGTTATCACCATAACCTAAACCGTGACAAATACCACAAGCTAACGCATAAATATTCTTTAATACAGCTCCATATTCAACACCCAAAATATCATTTGACACAACAGTTTTAATATAATGGGTTTGGAAAAATTGAGCTACGAGAGCTGCATTAGCAGTATTTTTGGAGGCAAAAGTTAAATAAGAAAGTTTCTCAAGAGAAACCTCTTCAGCATGGCATGGTCCACCTATAACAACAATATCTTCTAACGGGACTTCAAACTTCTTATTGAGAAACTCCCCAATAATCAGTTTAATAGAAGGAACAATACCTTTAATTGCGGATACCACAAGTTTATCTTTAAAATCTTCCGGAGTCAAATCCGCTAATGCATCTTCTAAATAAGCTGCGGGAGTGTTGAGGATGATTATATCAGAATTCTGAAACACTTCCTTAACTTCAGAATATAATGTAAGATGATCTAATTTTACTTCTACTGCACTTAAGTAGCTTGGATTATGGTGGTATTGCTCGATATATTCAATATCCTCTTGCTTTCTAACCCACCAATGTACATGCTTATCCTGCAAGTTATCGGTCAACATCTTTATCATTGCTGTTGCCCAACTTCCACTTCCTATTAGTCCAATATTTGCCAAATGATTCCTCCTTTGCTTTGTTTGAATGAGCAAAGATACCAATAAAAGGCCGTACAGGGATGTAAAAAAACCTATTAACTTAAGTGATTTAAAATTTGAAAACAGGTATTAATTTAAAGGATAGGGATAAATTTGCCATCAACATTTCAGACCAATTTATTTCTTTGAAAAGATTGGGATCAGAACATTTTTCGCGATTTATACGAAGCTTATTTTAAAAAGGGAAATTCTTTATAAGCTCAAATACTTATTCTTCCAGATTTCTAATACAT
>JBEBRZ010000174.1:0-4798 GCA_040394615.1 Sphingobacterium mizutaii | reverse complement strand
CTGCTATACCAATCCTACCGCCGTCTAAAGTTTTCATGGCAAACTTAAAACCGAAACCATCATCACCGATCCTATTTTCTTTCGGAACCTTAACATCTGAAAACATTAATGAATGTGTATCCGAGCTTCTAATACCTAATTTATTTTCTTTGGGGCCAATAGTAAAACCATCAATCCCTTTTTCAACAATAAGTACGTTAATCCCTTTATGTCCTTTGTCGGGATCAGTCTGAGCTATGACTAAATAAATATCGGCATTTCCTCCATTGGTAATCCAATTCTTAGTACCGTTGAGTAGGTAATAATCTCCCTTATCTTCGGCTAAGGTATGTTGTGAGGAGGCATCTGAGCCAGCTTCAGGTTCTGAGAGAGCAAATGCCCCTAGTTTCTGTCCTGAAGCTAGAGGCTTTAGATATTTTTGTTTCTGTTCTTCAGACCCAAATTCATTAAGGCCATATAATACCAAAGAATTATGGGCCGACATAATAACGGCTGCTGAAGCATCTATCTTAGCGATCTCTTCAAGTGCCAAAACATAAGCTAAAGTATCCATCCCGGCTCCCCCATACTCTTCAGGTGTCATAATACCCATGAGTCCCAGTTCTCCCATTTTCTTTACAAATTCAGTAGGAAACTTTGCAAGTTCATCTCGTTCAATGGCACCGGCTTTTAATTCCTGAGCGAATTCGCGTGCTGCCGCCCGAATCATTTTATGCTCTTCTGATAGTTCGAAATTCATCCTATTGTTTATATGGTTTAGTCAAATATAAATAAAAAGTATTATGCTAGCATAATAAAATTTAAAAAATAATTACTTGAATGAGGGTGAAATTTTATTATCCTAAATCTTTCCTTTTCATTGTGGGTTATATAGTTAGGTTTTGAAGAATTGGTAAAATGATTTCCAGATTACGATAATTAATGTCTTGATTTTGCTAATATGATTATAATCTACTATATTGGTAGAGTAAATAAATTCGTTCATTATAAACACAATTAATATGAGTTTAAGATTAGGCGATGAAGCGCCAAACTTTCAGGCAAATACCACAGCTGGTAAAATAGATTTTCACAATTATATAGACGGTAAATGGGCAGTATTATATTCTCATCCTTCTGATTATACGCCAGTGTGTACTACAGAATTAGGGAGAACAGCTCAGCTAAAATCAGAATTTGATAAGCGGAATGTTAAAGTTTTAGCATTAAGTGTAGATTCTGTTGATGATCATAATAATTGGATTAAGGATATCAATGAGACCCAAAATACAGAAGTGAACTTCCCTATCATCGCAGATGAGGACAGACATGTAGCTCAGTTATATGATATGATTCATCCGAATGCATCAGCTACTGCAACAGTGCGCTCTGTTTTTGTGATAGGTCCAGACAAAAAGGTGAAATTAACGCTGACTTATCCGGCTTCAACGGGTAGAAATTTTAATGAGATATTACGCGTAATAGATTCATTGAAATTAACAGATGAGTATCAGGTCGCAACTCCAGCAGATTGGAATGATGGAGAAGATGTAATTGTCGTACCAGCAATTAAGACGGAAGATATTCCGGCTAAGTTTCCTAAAGGTTTCAAAGAGGTTAAACCGTACCTACGCACTACTCCGCAACCTAACAAATAGGATACAAGATTATATATAATCAAATAATTAAAGAAAAAGCCAGCTGATATCAGTTGGCTTTTTCTTTAAATGGATTTTTCTTTTTCCTTGGTACGATAAAAGATGTAATAAAGGCAATTAATATTACCAATAATATTTGTTTTGACAGGTGGATATAATCGAGCTCAAAAGCAGCTTTTGAAGTAAAATACTGGAATATCTGAATGATAATTACAAGTGCAAGGAAAATGAAAAAGTAGGTCCAAAAGGTCCGCATATTCTCTTTTTTATTAAATATATAAATAAGTTGTTTTAAATCAAAGGGATATGCTTAATTGTTTGGTTTTATAAGGTATAATAACAAACAAGGTGCTACTATTGTAACACCTTGTTTAATACGAAAGTCTAAATTATTATTAATATACCTTAACCATGTAGATAAAGTCTTGTAACTTTTTAATCTGCTCGGTACGAGGTAAATTTGATAGGCTGTTTTTATTATTTAATTTGATATTGCCTTTTAAAGATTCTTCAGGAATTCTATTTAAGGTTTCAACAAGTGCTTTTGTTTTGATGGCGAAAGCTGCTCCATCCAATCCTTTTTGTTTACCTGAGATGATACCTATGATATTACCGTTTTTATCTAGCACAGGGCCACCACTATTACCAGGGTTAACAGGAATTGAAATCTGGTAGGCCGTTGTATCACCACTGTATCCGGTGGATGAACTTAGATATCCTTCCCCATAAACCGCTTCATCACGTGGATAACCGATAGTAAAGATTCCCTCACCTAAGTCCATGTTTTGTTTTTTGAACGTATAAGGAATATTTTCTGCCTGAGCTGAAAAGGATGAATCAGAAATATGAAGAATGGCTAAGTCTTTCTCAGGGTCTACATAAATAATGGACGCTTTGAAAGAATCACCTTTATTATTTTGAAGGTGAATTGAATCTGCCCCGCTAACTACGTGAAAGTTAGTTACTGCATAACCATCTTTAGTCAACATAAATCCTGTAGCACCAAATTGTAATGGGTCCTGAGGTACGTTAGTTTCCTTATTGATATTTCTGATAGCCGTATGGTGCGCATTTACGTTACGTTTAACGTTGTTTATTTCCCTCTTAAGGGCGCTGTAGTCCGAATTGGTTCTACGTATAGTCGTAAAGTATCCGGTTGAATACAGGGTCGCTAAAGAAGAAAGAACTGCTACTGCAGCCGCAGCTACAGCATTTATCTTTAATTTTTTCCATAGACGAACAATAATTGTTTGTGAAGGAGCCTCTTTTATGGTTTGTGCCAACTGTTCTTTAAATTCTGCTCTTGCGTCATGACGCTTCATACGTTGAACGAACTCGCTATGTGCAATAAAAAGAGAATTCAATTTTTCGTCTTGATTACACAATAATTCGAATTCCTCCCTTTCCATAAGGTCCATTTGCCCATGAAGGTAGCGGTCTGCTAATTCTAAAAATTCATGTTGTCTCATGTCAACTATTGCTAATCAGATTTTGATCAAAGAATAATTTCTTCAATCGTTGTAAACATTTGTATTTCTGAGTTTTGGCGTTATCAGTATTCGTGTAACCAAGCTTATCGCATATATCCTGCATGGATTTGTTTTTTAAGTAGAAATCTCGCAAGATAGTTTGGCATGGTTCACCTAGTTGATTCATCGCGGAATCCATTTTTGTAAACTCATTTTCTTTATCAAGATGAGACTGAAGATCGATTTCAATATCAGGAATCTCAATTTCATTTGAATCGGAAGTCCCCATGGCATTTTCTCTCTTATTGAGTTGTTTTAACCATAATCTCCTACTTACTGCGTATAAGAACGTACTTATTTTACTACTAAGTTCAAAATTCTCATGAGTAACTTTGTCATATAATACCATGACCGCCTCTTGAAATATATCCTTTGCTTCATCCTCTCTGCCATTGTTCCCAATGATAAGATGCGATATTGCAGGATAACAAGTTTTGTATATATACGAGATTGCTGTATTGTCTCCATTGCGCAAACCTTCCAGCAATTCCTTGTCCTCACGGCTTTTTGGTAATATTTGTTTTATTTTACTCACTTATTAATACTCTAATTTTCAAATAGTAACCCAAGTATTTTTAAAATTCTTATTCTTTACAATTTCGTTGCCAAACGTAAGAGATTTTTTACGTAATATCAATTATTAATGTACTCCTTTAAAATAATTAAAAACAAAAGACACCGACCGTAAGGAGGATGTCTTTCATATATCTTAACAGATGAATTAAATTCCGGAAAATAGACTGTTATATTGTTCTCCCAATATCGGAACCGGCTTTTTGTTACCATTTGCAGCATTGATTATACCAATTATCCATAAAATGATACATAATAATGCTCCAATTGAGGAAATAATCCATCCAATGTAAGGAATGTAATTCACAATCCCAATTACAAATAATGTCAAAAAGATCCCTAAGGATTGGCGAATGTGGTAAGTAGCAAAATCATTGCGTTTTTCATTATTTAAAACAAAGGCAATAATGAGACCAATGATTGTTAAATAAGCAATAATGGCAATATTTTTCCCATCGTTTACGATGTTACTACCGCCGTTGTCAATAGGTGAGTGTGGGTTTTCCATAGCTTAAGGTTATAATTTATAATAAAAATATATAAAAATCTTATAAAAAGTGATAAGTAACTACAACATTCTCAAAACTTTCTGTTTATTTTTTTTTATTTATTTCATAAGGTATTTGAAGCTATCGGTAAAAAGAAACAAATTGATACAGCTGTTGTTTCTTATAAAAGGAGTTAGTTGTATGGAAGAGAAAGTAATTCGCTACAAGCATCCTAATGGAGAAATTACGGTTCTGTGGAGACCTCAAAGGTGTATCCATTCGGGGATATGTGTTAAAATGTTGCCAAACGTTTATGATCCTAATGCCAGACCTTGGGTGAAACCGGAAAATTCAACCACAGAGGAGCTTATCAATCAGATAAATCATTGCCCCTCTGGTGCATTGCAATATGAGCTACACGACAAAATATAAAATACCTATTCGGATTACTCTCAGGTAATTGCTAAAAGGGATAAAAAAGAGAAACCTTGATATTGTTGAATATCAAGGCTTCTCTTTTTTTGGCGGTCTGGACGGGACTCGAACCCGCGACCCCATGCGTGACAGGCAT
>JBEBRZ010000173.1:0-5010 GCA_040394615.1 Sphingobacterium mizutaii | reverse complement strand
TTTTTATGAGATTTAATAAATGAAATTAAAATTTTCTCAAATAGATATTTCCATATTTTGATTCAAATTTATTACTTGGTCCTGAACCTAATACCGCAGTAATAAGTGTGTGGAAGTTTTTGGATCCGTTTCCTTTAAATTTATGTTCAAGATTGGAATAAATTTTCCCATAATTAGTCTCTGCAGTTAACTCTCCAACAGATTTTGGTTGCAAGGTAGCATCTATTCCCCCATAAGTGGCCTGAACAGATAATGGGCCTTTAAAATCTTTCACTTCTACCATACCATAAGTTGATTCAACATGTGTGATCTTATTTTTTGGTACTTTAATGGCTAATTGTATATTTATTTTAGGTCCCATATTTATGGTTCTAAACTTACGATTATTCTTTTCTGAATATTTTTGATATTCCTCCTTTGATTTAAAATTTAAGGTGTCTTTTCCATCTATAGCTGTTACTATCTGTGGTAAGTTTTTAATATCAGTTATTTTTCCTTCTATTGTCAATCCATCAGTATCATTTGATGTAAAAAGCTTGAACTTATTATCATATTCACCATTATTAATATTTACACTTCCGGTTATTTGAATTTCATTACTGTCCCAAGTCTCAATTTTTATAAGTTGCGGATAATCAAATTTTAGCGTAATTATTTTATCAGATTGAATCTTATAATTCTCTTTTATTGCAGATTGAGCAAACAAGGCACTTGCAATGCTACTCATTAAGATTATGATCAGCGTTCTCATTTTGTTCGTAAATAAATTTTTCCATGATCAGAACGTAAGTCGATGCTAGTACCACCGCCATTTATTTTTCCGTTTACCTGATTATTATAGCGTATCATTTCTCCTTCTTTTTGAATATCTATTTTAAGATCAGGAGAAGTAAGAAGTTCTCCATATTTAGTAGACAGTTTGAGATCGGCTTTTACGGATTGAGGAATAGTAATATCCACGTGACCATGAATAGATACAATAGAAATTGGTCCTTTCAAATTTTGACTGAAGATTGCATCTACATTTCCATGTAATGTTTTTACAATAGCAGGGCCCGTTACATTCTCAAGATTGATGCTATTATGTTGTGTTGATACTTCAATTTCACTTTGTACATTCTTAAATATTATTTTTTTGCCAAATGGAGATTGATGATCAAAAGCAATAAGGACACCATTTGGGACAAGTATTTTAATTGTCGGTGGATCAGTTTTATTTAGTTGACTTACTTCAACTTCCCCATTTACTTCAGATACGTTTATACCTAGTCCAGTGTTATCTTCTAATCCAAGACCATTTATTACTCTTAATCCTTTAGCGCGCTCATCCTCTTTAGCAACTTTTCCTACAGAAGAAAAAATAATTTCATTTCCTGAATATCCTTCTATCAATGCACTTCCAAGGTCTATTTTTATTTTTCCTGTTTTCTTCGTTAAACTGAACGTTTTCGCTTGTTCAGGAAGCTGATCTCTTGTATTAGTCACTTGACTATAGGCAGGAAGGACTAAGGCAATGCTTATTACGAGTGTAAAAAATGATTTTTTCATATTTCATCTATAATTTAATGTGAATTAATTTTTTAATAATCTATTAATGCTGTGTAAGCTCTATCCTTAACAAAGTTTAAAGTGGCCGAATCTTCAGTTAAGTCAATTAATTTATCTTTTACCTCCTGACTTTTAATGATTCCATCAATTTGAGAAAGAATATCTATTAATTCACTTTGGAGGATTGGGTCATCTTGTTCAACAAAAGTCTCAATAAGTATTTCTTCTACTTTTGATTCATTTATTCGAGAAAGTATCACTTCAAGAGCAGCTAATCGTACATTGCTGTTCTCATCCTGAGTTATAGTCTCTGCAAGAGTTTTCAGTAGGTTATCATCAATATGTGAAAGATGTTTGGCTTTTACTAGTGCAAGAACCCTGTTGCTTGAAGACTGACCTTCCGACAAAAGCATTAGAATAGAATGAATCTCTTGCTGATATGAATCATCTTTGCTGATATTTTGCTGGATGAGTTTCCTTTTTGTTTCTAAAACAGCAAGGGGTGGAGAAATCTTTTTAATATTAGAACTGTCTCTATTGATTAACTCTTGAGGTTCAGTAAGTTTAGGAACTTCTATATCTGTAGTCATATCACGTCTGATAGCTAGTTGATTGATAGATTTATTATTTCTGTTAAAATAATATATATTAATGCTACAAATAATAAGTATAGAAGCCGCTACTCCCCATTTCGCTAATCTTGCTATTCTAATATGCTTTTTTTTGCGATTAATTAAATTCAGATTTCTCTTTATATTTTGTAATATCTCAGGAGATGGTTCTAAATGATCGAATTCTTCCCGATGTTCATTAATAAAATTTTTAACCGGATCATTCATGATATATCTTCTGTTTTAGGGTTTCCATTATTTTTCTTTTTGCTCTATGATATTGACTTCGAACAGCTGTATGAGATATACCTAGTTCTTTCGCAATTTCTTCTTGCTGCATGTTTTCAAAAAGATAAAGATTGACGATAGTCCTGGATTCTATAGATAGATTTGCTATAGCATTCTGCATATCCTCTATCTTGCATTCAAGTGATTTCTTTATATTGATATCATCTTCTGATGTGTCAACGATGACAGTTTCTTCGACATTACTAAAATGAAATTTATTTTTCCGAAGATGTGAAATAGCTTTATTGATAGCCATACGATTTATCCATGCTTTAAAATCATTCACTTGTTTCATTTTTTCCATATCAGAGAACACGATAAGAAATACTTCCTGTAAAATATCCTCAGTCTCATGTATATTGACCAATAACCTATAAATTGAATTGAAAACAGACTTTGAATATTTATTATATAACAGGGTATATCCGTTCTCTTTTCCTGAGAGACAAAGATTTATTAATTCACTATCACTTATTTTATCTGTTATTGTTTTCAATACACCTAGTAGTTAAATTGGTTTCTATAATATAGTCGCAAGAACTTAATAAATGTTGCGCTATTTTTAGGATTATTTTTAAAATGGAGAAAAATAGGAGTAAAAGTTGTTATGATTTAAGCATTTATATAAATTACGGATTTTCATACCATTATTACTGATTTTGACTTTCCATATCATTACAGTTAATCTAATTCAATACATTTAACTATTCCCGTAATACACAATGTGGGAAAGTTAGTTTTATTAGTTTGACACGAGGCTCTAACGCCTCGTGTTTTTTTATAAGTTTTTAGCCAAGAAGTATTTTAAATTAATGTTTTTAATTTCAAGAAATCAGATAAGTTTAAAAAGAGGTACATTTAGACTCATAAGCTTTAAACATAGAATAATCAGGTAATGGAATTTCTTAACAGATTATTGATATCACTAATTATTGTCATCAGATGCATGTCTGAAACTGTGGCACAATCGCATCAATCAACCATCGAAATGTCGAACTATTTCACTGAGCGTTTACGCCAAATGGATGAAGAAACATCGCTAATTCCTTATACTAAGATGGATAACCTTAAAGCGAGAGATGTAGAAAAGGCTAAGTCTTTCGTATGGAATACGTGGAAAACACAAGTTTTGGAAATAGATTCTTTACCTACGGCAATGGAGATTTCTCACAATCAACAGGACATTTATCCTCATATCTGGCAATTAAAAAAGGAGGATCCGCTACCATTCTATTATATAAAGAAAGGAGAGGCAAAAAACAATAAATATGCTTTGTTTTTAAATCTTCATGGATCGGGTCCAAAAGTAATGGAATTTAAAAATACGCTAGGTTGGACGCTGCGTTACGAGGATTCGCCATCTATATATTTTATTCCACAAATACCGAGTGAGGAACGCTATCGTTGGTGGTATAAACCTGTTCAGTATGCTTGGGAAAGATTATTTCGTTTAGCGATGGTAGAAGATGAAATTGATGTAAATAAAATATATGTAATGGGTATTTCGGAAGGAGGGTATGGAAGTCAGCGGTTAGATGCTTTTTATGGAGATTATCTAGCCGGAGCAGGTCCGATGGCAGGGGGAGAACCTTTGAAAAATGCTCCTCCATTAAATTTTAGAAACATTGCATTTTCTCTACAAACAGGTGAACTTGATACCGGTTTTGGTAGAAACAAACTTACTCTTGCTGCTAAAAATGAATTTGAAAAATTAGCAGCTGAAAATGATGGTGAGTTTATTCATAATATAGTTCTTCAGCCTAATCGTGGCCACGGTATTGATTATACCGTAACAACACCTTGGTTAGTGAAATATTCAAGAAATCCCTATCCTAAACACATCTCATGGGTTCTATTCCCAATGGATGGACGCTATAGAAAAGGATTCTATAACCTGGCATTAGACAAAGAGTTATCAATTAAAGAAGGGGATGAATTTGATAGAATAGCTTTTGATATCCAATACGATAAAAATACTATTCATATTCAAGCCCATTTAATGGATAATGAAATGTTTGCTACGCAACCTATAAGGGATCTGGAATTTTCTTTATTTCTAGACGATAATTATATAAATCTAAATAAGAAAGTTAGCGTCTATTTAAATGATAAATTGGTTTACAATAAAAAGGTCAAATTGAATTATGCTAATATGGTGGAAAGTTGTGCTCTTTTTGCTGATCCAGAAAGAATTTTTCCTGCTAAAATTTCATTAGCTATTCATAATAATCAATAATATAGGAAATGGATGTACTACATACAATTTTAGGTAATTTGAAGGATTTAATAAAATCAGCAGATGATACCTGTTTTTAGACCCAAAATTGATCGTTCCAACTTAATTCAGAGACAGGGTGATCATGAGCTGCAGTAATTATTTTCCATTGTTCTTCTGAAGCCATTTGCTGTATTTCAGGGAAAAGAGTTCTTTCCTCAAATCGTATATGCGCTTCCAAAAGTTCTTCTATTCTATTTAAAACTTTACTGCTATGTTCTTCCATAAGTATGAGACGTTTTAAAGTACGATGATCATAAATAGCTCTGTTTACACCGGGATGTTCTT
>JBEBRZ010000172.1:0-5067 GCA_040394615.1 Sphingobacterium mizutaii | reverse complement strand
ATGCGTATCTAAAAGATTACGAAAAGGCCGGAATGATCGCTTCAGGTATCAATCCGACTACAGGATTAGTAGAAATTGTAGAGCTAAAGGATCATCCTTTCTTTGTTGCAGGACAATTTCATCCAGAATTAAGATCAACAGTGGTGAATCCTCACCCACTTTTTGTTAGCTTTGTAGCCGCTGCATTAACGCACAAGAAATCATCGTAGAGAAAAGACCTCTACATATATATAGTAATTAATAAAAAATGGATAGAAATAATATTCTAGGTTTCGTCTTAATTTTTGCCATTCTGGCGGGCTCCTTCTACTTACTGAAGCCCTCGCAGGATGAGATAAAAAAAGAACAACAACATCAAGATTCTATTAAAAGAGCCAAAGATGGAATAGCTCCGGTTAGTGATTCCTTAAAAGTTACAACAGTTACTCCTCAGGTTGCTGATTCGGTTTTATTAACTCAACCTTTCGGTAGTGCCTCTGTGGGAACTGACCAAATCGTTTCTTTAGAAAATGAATTAATTAAAGTTAATGTAAGCTCTAAAGGTGGACGTGTAGAATCAGTTGAACTAAAAGGTGAAACAAACTTTAACGGATCTAAATTAATCTTATTTGAAGGGGATGAAAACCGCTTCGGACTTGAATTTAATATTCCGGGAAAAACTGTAAAAACTAATGATTTATTTTTTCAGGCACAAGGAGCAGGTTTCTCTGTAGCGGGTCAGGATGCTAAATCATTGACAATGCGTCTTTCCTACTCTCCTGATAAATACATTGACTACATCTATACCTTAAAAGGAAATGATTACAATGTTCAATTCGATATTAAAACTGTCGGTATTGGTGAATTGGTAGATGTGAGTTCAAAGAAAATGCTTTTGAATTGGGAAACCACCTTGTTACAAAAAGAACGTAATGCTAAATCAGAGCGCGAAAAATCAACCATCTTTTACAAAGAAGCAGACGGAAGTGTAGATCACCTTTCTGAATCAAAAGATGAAAAAGAAACAATTGAAAAGAAGGTTTCGTGGGTTGCTTTCAAACAGCATTTCTTCTCTACTGTTTTGACAAGTAAAGATGGATTTAACAATCCTGAACTTGCAGTTACATTTATTACTCAAGACAGTGTTGTTAAAAACTATAGACTTAACACGGAATTAGGTTTCAACAAGCAAAATGATGCAGATTATGGCTTCAGTTTCTTCTTTGGTCCTAATAAGTATAAGACACTGAAAGCTGAGGGTAATGATTTTCATAAAATTATTAATATGGGCTGGGGCCCTATGGGATTAATCAATAAATGGATCACAGTTCCAATCTTTGATTTCTTAGATGGTTTCAATATGAACTATGGTGTTGTCATCCTGATTTTAACATTGTTCCTGAAACTATTAATGTTCCCATTAACATATAAATCTTACCAATCTATGGGTAAAATGCGTGTGTTAAAACCTCAATTGGATGAAATAAAAGCGAAAGTCGGGGATGACAACGCTATGCTATTGCAACAGGAGCAAATGAAACTATACAAACAAGCCGGAGTAAATCCGCTTGGTGGTTGTTTACCTTTAGTTCTTCAAATGCCTTTTACTTTAGCATTCTTCTTCTTCTTCCCGAACTTATTTGAACTACGCGGAGAAAGTTTCCTTTGGGTAAAGGATCTTTCCACTTATGATGCTCCTATCACCTTCGCTCCTATTTTCGGTACGGATCACATTTCATTTATGTGTATTCTAATGACTTTGACAACTTTGTTGACTACTTGGTACAACAACTCAACTTCAGGTGCCGTAAATAACCAAATGAAGTATATTGGATACATCATGCCTTTAATCTTCTTCTTTGTATTGAATAGCTTCCCAGCCGGATTGAATTATTACTACTTCCTTTCTGCTGTGCTTACTTTCTTAACTCAGGTAATCATTCGTCAATTTGTAAATGATGATAAGATACTTGCAAGTATTGAAGCAAATAAAAAGAAACCGCAAGGTGAAAAGAAACAATCTTCTTTCCAAAAGAAAATGGAAGAAATGATGAGACAGCAACAAGCCGCTCAACAAAATAAAAACAAAAAGTAATTCGAATAGCTTTTAAAGCTTATCGTTATACATACTTAACAGGTCTGATTCTTTGAATCAGACCTGTTTTTTTTGACTAATCTCCCTCCTCCTTCTTTCTTCTTATTATTTAATTTATAAGTGTTTTATACACTTGGCCAATTTCTATTAACACCATTTCATACACTCCTCACGATCTACCATTAACTTCTTGCTAGAAACTAGTTAGACATTACAGGTCCCATATTCGAATAAATCCGTATTACCCCTATTTAATCTCCATGAGATGTCCATAAAAATAAGGTTAAGTCCTGTAGCGACCATGGCTATTTAGAAGATAGAGAAATCTCCTTCTTAATTGATAAAGTATGGAAGTAATGTCTCCTCATAAACTAACATCAGTCGCCTGAGAAAGCAGGTGTTTAGCAACTCATTCACTAGAGTTGATCTTAGAAGTTTTATAAAAGTAATATTTAGCCTTTAGACATAAGATTCTTCTTGTAGGAATATCCCCTTCCGAGCCCTTAATAGTGGAAATAAGGAACACTATTGATAAAATGCCTAAAAACATAAAAGCTTAAATCAAACATAAGTCATAACTACCTGTAAGACAAGCAAGTACTTACTAATACTCATTTGTAAAATTTACTCTACAGACAGAGAACATAAATTTAAATAACAAAATAAAAGGTGCTAAGATTGTAGAGTTAGTAAAATAAAACAAAAATAAAAATCTAGAAAAACATAAAATTAACTAAATGACCAAATGAAAAAAAATACGAAAAACCACTAATTCACAAATTTTATATTGAATTAGAACAAGGAATTGCAGCTTCATCAGTTACAGTGAATCCAACAGGCGATGACGGAAACACACCTTTCGTTAACGATCAGGAAATTCAAATATCAGAAACGGAATGGACCTTTGAATAATTAAAAAAATGAAAACAACAAACTTATTAAAAGAAAAGACTTCAAATTACTTTTGGGTCTATGCATTACCCTTATTATTAGTTTCTCTATTATTTAATGCTTGTTCTAAATTAGAAACCACTCCTGATAATATGTCAACAAGATTGACAATAAATGTTGATGGGATTACCAATATAGATAATCTAGTTGAAACTAAAGCGTCTACCAATAATTCCTCAGTTATTTCAAACACTTTAAAAAAGACTGAATCTTTCAAGAGCAATAATTTCGTTGTAGATATTATATCCGAACAAAATACTGTAGGTGCTGAACTTGAGAAGAAAAGCGCATTAAATCTTACAAATGCATCTGATGCCTTAGGAAGAAGTCTACAAAAAGCGGCAACAAAAACACCTATGGAATCAGGAGTTAAATATGCTTTTCTGCTTTTTGATAAAACAACTAATGTTCTTAAACATAGTATCCTTGCATCATCTGGTCAGCCTATCGTTATTGATGTGGTAAAAGGCTACAATTTCAAATGGGTTGCATATTCATTTAATACTTCGGATACTTTTGATTTACCGAATCAGGATAGCCTTGTAATACCAACTCCGGTAGATAAAGCATTGTTGTATGCTTCAGGAGAAATTGACCCACAATTAGGTGATAACCCTTTTTCGATTACTTTCGATCATAAATTAACCCAACTTAATGTTAGTCTAGATAGCCGTAGAATGTTTTTTGACTTTTCACAAATATCTGCCACATTCAAGAGTGATTGCATAAAATCCACCTCTTTCGACCTTTTTACAGGTCAAAAAACAGGTGAATTAAAGTCAGTAGACCGAGGAAAGCTAATTTTCGAAAGTGAAGAAACCGGCTCTAAGCGGATGTTGATTTCAAGAAGTAATTTTACTGCAGCGGAATCAATAACCGAATATACAGTTGCTTTTCAGTCTATATCAGGTACATATCCTAATGGTAATGCTGAAACTATAAGCAATACCCTTCCTGGTCAAGGAGATGTTACATTTTCAGGTTTTACAGGAACAACTATTGGCAACATTTTACATGGAAAAATTAAACTTTGGTTAATTCTTCCTGAAAAAAAGGTCTTCAGCTACGGTAGTACTAATGGCTGGGGATATGCAGCTGAAGCAAATACAGCATCAGGAAGTTTCCTTAGGAGCTCATATAACTTTGGCGAACAAAGTAATTATTTAAGGGTAAAAGGTTTACAATTCTCGCAAGAACTAAGTACTGGTGGCAAACTAGCTACTATTTTTGCGGATCCGGCAAATTATCCTGATGTTTTAATCAGTGGAATATTTGATGTAAACTACAATGCAGCAGACTATGCTGCCCTGTTAAAATATCTGAAAAGTGGAGGTGTGGCCTTTTTGATGACAGAACATATGACATCCGACCTGCGGAACTTTTTTGCCGAACTATTTAATATTAATACTTCAAATATTCAATTGAGTTTAAGTGATCAGGGTGGTTCTGTATATAAGATTGCCGATGTAGATACAGATGTTTTAAACGGAGTATTTGGTGATGCACGTGGGAAATATTGGGGACAGGATGCATCTCGGACACAGTATACGACTGGATTTAATGAAAATGAGGTTGTTGTTTATACAAGAGGATCATCCAATTATAACACCACTAATCCAAATGCCGTAACTATGTTCAGACACAAAACATTAAATTTATTCTTTGTTGGGGATACTGGATTTTTAGCAAACAATTATGAAAGTGGTACTTTGGATGCAAGCTATTATTATTATGGCCCATTCTCTACAAAAGGTGGATCTGGTCTTGATAAGTATATTCCGGTTCCAAATCCGACTTATGGCCATGCCACAGCGTATGGTTCACTAGACTACCCTACTCCTAATACAATTGCTCAGTATACTATATATAATAGTATAGTATTTGGAAATGCTTTTACCTGGTTGCTTGAAAGATCCCACTTTATGGGTATTAACAGAGAAGGATAAACATAACTTTAGTCTACCTAGTTAATTATAAACAGCAATAACTTTGTTTTATTGCTGTTTTTCTTTTTCTATAGCATGCAGCATTTATTATTTTAA
>JBEBRZ010000171.1:0-5121 GCA_040394615.1 Sphingobacterium mizutaii | reverse complement strand
GTTTCGCTATCCGTGAGGGTGGTCGTACAGTAGGTGCTGGTCAGGTAACTGAAATCGTTAAATAATCTGTAAAGATTATCACAATAAAAAATAAGCTAATTAGCTCAGGCTGATTAGCTTATTTTTTCAAAAGTGTCTGTTTTCTAAGGCCTTTAAAAATTTTCATGCGAAATGTTGATTTCAACAGGATCATGAAAGGATTTTTATCATAAAATATATGGTAGAAAGCCGTAAATAAAATGAAATAAAACTTGTTGCAATGCAGTCTAAAAGCTATATTTGCAGCATCAAATAAAAATCTACACGGGTATAGTTCAATGGTAGAATAGAGGTCTCCAAAACCTTCGATCTGGGTTCGAATCCTAGTACCCGTGCAAATAAAAAAGAAACTTAAAATGGCAAAAGTACTTGATTTTATTAAGGACTCTTATACTGAGATTACCGAGAAAGTTACTTGGCCTACATGGGCTCAACTTCAGTCGCATGCGGTGATTGTGCTGATAGCATCTGTCATCATTGCTTTAATTATTTTTGTCATGGACAAAGCATCAAGCAATGTAATGGAGTTGTTGTATAATACTGCTTCTTAATTTTCTAATCCAAAGGTATTATGGCAGATCAAAGTTTAAAGTGGTACGTTGTACGTGCAGTGAGCGGGAAAGAGAAGAAGGTAAAACAATATCTTGAATCTGAAATCAATCGCTTAGGCATTCAACATTTGGTAACTCAGGTGTTAATTCCCATGGAGAAGTATTACCAAATGCGTGATGGTAAAAAAGTTGCAAAAGAACGTAATTACTATCCTGGATACGTTTTGATCGAAGCTGCATTAGATGGTGAGATTGAACACGCAATTAAAAACGTAAATAGTGTTATCGGATTTTTAGGTGATAAGGCAGGCAATGCAATCCCACTTCGTCCGGCAGAAGTAAACCGTATCCTTGGTAAGGTGGATGAAATGGCTGAACAAGGCGAATCTATCAATGTTCCTTATTACGTTGGCGAAACTGTAAAAGTTAGTGATGGTCCTTTCAATGGTTTCACAGGTGAAATCGAAGAGGTGCATGAAGATAAAAAGAAACTTACCGTTATGGTTAAAGTATTCGGTCGTAAAACTCCTCTTGAACTAAACTACATGCAAGTAGAGAAAGAGTAAAAGAGTAGTTAGTATTTAGTAATTAGAATGACTGAATGCGACACTTGAAATAAGATATAAGAAAGCCTTATCCTGATTGGATGAGGCTTTCTCTTTTTAGGCTTTTTGATTAGCTATTCCAGCTGAGATTTTTTTTGTTTATTAATATATGATGTATATTTAGGGATTGATTAACCTAAATTGCTGAGTTTGAATTCC
The DNA here is from genome assembly GCA_040394615.1 of Sphingobacterium mizutaii. GTDB lineage: Bacteria > Bacteroidota > Bacteroidia > Sphingobacteriales > Sphingobacteriaceae > Sphingobacterium > Sphingobacterium mizutaii_A. The sequence goes on along the minus strand of JBEBRZ010000171.1, from coordinate 3,767 downwards.
CAAAGTAATCCTACATCCACTCCCTTACGTATTCGTATCCGAGCAATTGATATTATGCGAGGTCTTACCTTGTTCTTAATGTTATTTGTTAATGATCTTTATACTGCGGCTGTTCCTAAATGGCTGTTGCATACGGAAGCACATGAGGATGGAATGGGACTGTCGGACTGGGTTTTTCCCGGATTTTTATTTATGGTAGGGATGGCAATACCATATGCTGTTGCAGCCAGGAAGAAAAAGGGAGACAGTGACGGACAGGTGTTTTTTCATATTCTATCTAGATCCATCAGCTTAATTATTATCGGGTTATTGGTGGTTAATTCCGGTCGTATAAATCCCGAATTGAGTGGAATTCCTAAACTCCTTTGGATAGGATTAGTATACGTTTGTATTTTTCTCATTTGGAATAATTATCCAAAAAATTCAGACAAGAAGACGCTGTTTAAAGTATTTCGGTTTATTGGCATAATAGGTTTAATTTTTCTTGTTGCCATTTTTAGAGCAGGCACTGCAGAATCCGTTAATTGGTTTGAAAAAAGCTGGTGGGGAATTTTGGGACTGATCGGTTGGGGATATTTGATAGCCGGTACTGTTTATTTAATTGTAAAAGACAGGCTATGGGCTAGTGTTTTGGCGATCCTTTTTTTCTTGTTTTTAAATGTGGCATCCTTAAATGAGTGGATTCCAAACATTCTCCCATTACAAGAATATTTTGATGTGCTTTTGCAAGGAAATGTCCCGATGATCGTGGTTTCTGGATTGACGGCTGCTATTATGGTTAAGCGATATGCTAAAGATTGGAAGGTATTGTTAAAGTATCTAATGTTGTATGGAATCGTCTGTTTAATATTGGGTGTTTTCTTTCATCAATGGTTTATTATTTCAAAGATTTTAGCCACTCCATCCTGGGGAATGCTTTGTAACGGCATCAGTATTTTATTGTTTGTATTGATTTACTATTGGATCGATGTGAAAGGAAATACTCGTTTAATTTCATTATTTGAATCAGCAGGTCAAAACTCACTAACTACTTATCTGGCCCCCGATCTTATTTATTTTATCGTATGGGGTTTTGGTATTCCTTTGTTTTTCTATAAGCAAGTTGATCATGTGTGGCTGGCAATAATAGGATCCATGCTATGGGCTTATGCGATGTTGTGGTTTGGCTTGTTGCTCAACCGGATTGGTATAAAACTAAAGTTATAATTTTAACATAAACTTATGAAAAGAATCAGCGTTAATTCCTTGTTATTGTTTGGACTATTTATAGTCTTCATGTGTGGTCTAACAGATGTTAAGGCTCAGCAAAAACCACATATTATTGCTTATGTTACTTCATGGACCGAGCCTGTTCCTGACCCAAACTTGATCAGCCATATCAATTATGCGTTCGGGCATGTTAATGATACGTTCGATGGCGTTCGGGTAGATAATCCAAGCCGCCTGAAGGAGATTGTGAAATTAAGAGAGCATCACAAGGATTTAAAAATTTTGCTTTCTATCGGAGGTTGGACCTCAGGCCGTTTTAGTGAGATGGCTGCGGATGAAAAAAACAGAACAAGTTTTGCAAAGGACTGCCAGCGTCTGGTTAAGGAATTTGACTTGGATGGAATTGATATCGATTGGGAGTATCCAACAAGCAATGAAGCCGGTATATCCTCATCTCCTGATGATACAGATAACTTTACCTTATTGATGAGTGATATTAGAAAGGCTATTGGTTCAAAGAAATTGTTGACATTAGCTACCATTGCGGATGGTAAATATATAGATTTTAGGGCGATTGATAAGGATATTGATTTTGTGAATGTGATGATGTATGATGTTTCAAAACCGCCTCTGCATCATGCGAGTCTTTATCGGTCTGAATTGGCAGGAAGGATTACTTTTGTAGAAGCTCTAAAAGCGCACTTGGACGCCGGAGTACCCAAGAATAAGCTGGTTATGGGAATTCCGTTTTACGGTAGGGGTGATAAAAAGAAGGTAAAAGATTTTGTGATGTTCAGAGATGTGCCCAAGTTGACCCAATTTGAGGAAAGATGGGATGATATCGCAAAGGTTCCCTACTTAGTCGATGAAAACGGTATTTTGGTGTTAACTTTTGAAAATGAAAAATCTATAAAAGAAAAGGCGGCTTATATTAAATCCCAAGGTATTTTAGGGGCCATGTACTGGGAATTCCTCGGTGATAATGATGAAATGGTATTGAGTAAGGCTCTCTATGAGGGACTGAAATAGAAATGTGAAACATTTTCTTTTCGAACTTGTTGGGATTAAACAGTGTAAGCTGCTTAATCTGTTAACCAAATAAAAAATAATTTATGAGATCGTTTATTCATCAACCAAAAAATATTGGCTTCCTTGTATTATGTTTAATAACAGGCTTTAGTAACGCTGCAATTGCTCAAGACAATCCTAAGGAATCGGCTTATTTCTCAGACATTACAGAAGAAAGTATTCCGCTTGACCCCAAAACCCATGCATTAGATGTTGTATTGGTAGATGTGAATGGCGATAATGCGCTGGATATGATATTGGCTCTGGAAAATCAACCTAATAGGTTATACGTGAATGATGGGAATGGGAATTTTAGTTGGGTTAAAGGGGTATTTGCTGAATCCAACCACGACACAGAACATGTAAGGGTTGCTGATATGGATAATGATGGTTTTGTGGATGTTGTTTTTATTGCTGAGGATGATCAGAACCACGAGTATTATCTTGGCAATGGTGATGGTACATTTCAAAATGTGTCTGATCGTTTGTTAGCAAAAAGTGAAGGAAACGGTTTGGATATAGGAGATGTGAATGGTGATGGTATGCCCGATCTTGTTATTGGAAATACCGGAGCAGATCCTACAAATTTTATTTGGTTAAATAATCCTGAAAATCCCGGCTATTTTATTGAGGCTCCGGCAGGGAGCTTGCCGGATCATAAGGATCAGACACAGTCTGTAAAATTATTTGATGCAGATGGAGACGGTGATTTGGATATGGTTTTAGGAAATGAGGGTCCGCCAAGCAGGCTGTATTTTAATGATGGAGAAGGGAAGTTTTCAGAAGTAGAAGGGGCTCTGCTAGAAACTGTTGCATTACATACCCGCGAGGTAGTTGTTTTTGATGCAAATAATGACGGACATGACGATATTTTTTTCGCTAACCTGACGAGTAATGGTGGGAAGTATGAAAGGGATCCGCGAGGCAGACTGTTTATGAATCAGGGAGATGGGACATTTGTAGATGAGACAGAAGCGCGTATTCCGGCCTATGAGTTTTCCACTTATGCAGCAAATGTGATTGATTTTGACAGAGACGGGGATTTAGATCTTATTTTAAGTGCATTGAAGATTCCCCCATTTGAAGCAATGCAAGTTCAGGCTTTAAGGAATGATGGTACTGGGAAATTTATTTTATCGACAGAGGAAGTTATTCCGGCAGTTACTGTTGACCGTTCCTGGGGTATCGCTATTGGGGATGTGAATGGTGATAAGATTGATGATATGGTTATCGGAGCTTGGGGAGGGCAGGTTCGTCTGTTGCTTGGGAAATAAAATTGATTGATTTGGATATACTCTGAAAAATAGAGAAAGAGTTGATTTGGGGATCTATATGCTTACCCTATATAAAAAGGTAAAAAACATTTTTGTTTTATGATATTTATGTTTATCTTTGCACCTCGTTTAGTTGCAAAACTATGTTTTGTAGCGAGCGAAAATTAAATGTTACGTTATTGCTTCCAACTTACTAACAAACATTTAACAAATTAA
>JBEBRZ010000170.1:0-5195 GCA_040394615.1 Sphingobacterium mizutaii | reverse complement strand
AGCTGAAATTTCGGAATTTACTATGCTAGCATACTTAAAGTTCTGTAAATATAAGAAGGTAATTTTGAATAAATTACATCAATTATTACTTTAATTTACTCAATCTGGTCATAAAAAGCATCTATTATTTTGCGAATGTAATAAATAAGATACTTAATTTGTAATCTTTTGTTTATCAGTAGTTTACTGATTACTCTACTAAAGTCTTCTTATTGGTTCGTTATTAATTTACGCCAAAAACATATTTTTTTCAGTCTTTTTAATAATAACACAAATAATTTATTAAAAAATTTTAAATAAACCATATATGTTAATGATTATTTGATAAATATTGAAGTTAATAGATAATAGTTTGTTAAATATTTAAGCAAACTATATATTTGACCACTGTTTAACAATTTTTAACAATCTCTGTTATAAAACTTTTAATTAATAACAAAATTTATGAAACAAAAATTACTCAGTTTAATTTTTGTGTGGACCTGTCTTGTTGGGATAGCGTTTGCACAAGATCGTCAAGTGAGTGGAAAAGTGACATCATCTACTGATGGAGCCCCACTAGGAGGCGTTTCAGTTTTAGTTGTCGGTACTAGTATTGCAACACAAACTGATGCCTCAGGAAATTATAGCATTGAAGTTGGCGCTGACGGGACTTTAAATTTCTCAATGCTTGGATACGTATCCAAAAGAGTTAAAATTGCAAATCAATCAACGCTTAATGTTGAGTTAGTTTCGGATGAGACGGCTTTAGATGAAATCGTTATCGTAGGTTATGGTAGCACGACAAAAGAAGCTTTTACTGGTTCTGCAAAAAAGGTTGATGGTGCAAATCTTCAACAGAAAAACACATCAAACCTTTCTCAAGCATTAGCTGGAGAAGTTGCTGGTGTGTCTGTTGTTAACGGTTCCGGACAACCTGGTACCGCGGCAACTATTCGCGTTAGAGGATTTGGTTCTGTAAACGGAAATCGTTCGCCTTTAATTGTTGTGGATGGAGTTCCTTATTCAGGTAACCTTACTTCTATTAATAATAATGATATTGAATCTGCAACAGTGTTAAAAGATGCTACAGCAACAGCGATTTATGGATCCAGAGGTGCAAATGGTGTTATCGTAATTACCACAAAGAGTGGTAAAGGACAAGATTCATTTATTGAGGCTGACGTTAATTTTGGTAGCAATATGGCCTTATTGCCTAGATATGATGTTATTAGAAGCCCTGAGCAATATGCTGGTCTTTCTTGGGAAAGTCTTTATAATTATAGCCAGGCTATAGGAGGATATACTGACGCTCAAGCAACTGAATATGCAAATAATCAGATTGTTACCCAAGGAAGTATTAATATCTGGGACGTAGCTAATGGCTCTGAGTTGATTGACCCGATTACTAGAACAGTTAAAAGTGGTGTTGATCGCTTATACGATCCTGAAAACTGGGAAGATTATGCTTTTCAGAATTCTAACAGAACAGATATTAATGTGAAATTTGGCGGATCAAATGATAAAACCAATTATTTTACATCTTACGGTTATTTAAATGACCAAGGATATTCTATTAACTCTGATTTTAAACGTTATACAGGTCGTCTTAATTTGGATCATAAAGTAAAACCATGGTTAAATGTTGGTTTGAATTTTAACGTGTCAAAATCGGAAAGAAATAACAATGGACAATCCGAAGACTCAGGTAGTATTTTCTGGTTTGTAGATAATATGCCTTCTGTTTATCCATTATTTGAGAGAGACGAAAATGGAAATAAAATTGATAACCCTTACCATGGTGGGTTTGTATACGATTATGGTGAAAATTCTAACAGAAGATTTGGTTCATTAACAAACTCAATTGCCGACGCTACTTATGGAGTAGACAGACATAATCGTAATGAGCTTAATGGACGTGGATATGCGAATTTTAATGTTATCAAAGGTTTAACATTCGAAAATTCATTTGGGTATCAATATTATAACAATAATCAAATCATTAAAAATGATAAATTCTATGGTTCTGCCGCTTCTCAAGGAGGTAGTTTGTACCACCAGAATTCTGAAATGAATTTCTATAACTTCTTGAATTTACTACGTTATAGAAATCAATTTGGTGATCATAATTTCGAAGCCTTAGCTGCGCATGAAGCAAGTAGCTATAACCTAAAATATTTAACACTTTCCGGCAGTGGATTAGTGGATCCTAATTCGTTAGACTTCAACAATGTTGTTGTGTCGAATCCTAACGGAGGATATACTGAAGATTATAACTTAGAGAGTTATTTTGGACAAATTAACTATGACTACAAAGGAACTTATCTTTTGTCAGGTAGTGTAAGAAGAGACGGATCTTCCCGATTCAAAAATAATAAATGGGGAACTTTTGGTTCTATTGGCGCCGGTTGGGTATTGTCCAATGAAGAGTTTTTAGCTAATAATGATGTTATCAACTTCTTGAAACTTAAAGCTTCCTACGGTTTAATTGGTGATCAAGGTGGTGTTGGATATTATCCGGGATACGACGTTTTTAATGTTGTGAATGTTAATGATGAGCCTGGGTTTTCTTTTGATTCGAAAGGTAATGAGGATTTGACATGGGAAACTTCAAAGATGTTCCAAGCAGGTGTCGAATTCAGACTTGGTAACTATTTAACAGGTACGGTAGAATATTATTTGAAGAATACTTCCGACTTAATTTTTGATAGACGTATAGGTCCTTCTGTTGGTTACGCATTAATTAAAGTAAATGATGGTAATCTTAGAAACTCAGGTTTAGAGTTTGACTTAACAGGACATATCCTTAAAGGGTCTGATTATTACTTAGATTTAGGAATCAACGGCGAAACTTTTAAGAATAAAATCACAAAAATGCCGATCGATCCTAACACTGGACAGCCAAAAACGTTAGATATTCAAGGTACAGCTGGTTGGGCAGTAGGCCATTCAATCTATGATTTTTATTTACGTGAATTCAGTGGTGTAGATCCTATGGATGGTAGAAGTACATGGAAAGTTTACTACACAGATAATAATAATAACAATGAATTTGATGCAGGCGAGCAAATTCCTTCTTTAAATCAGTTTGAAAATCCTGATAATAAAGAAATCAAAGAAGGTACTACAAAAAACTATGCACAGGCAACTCAGTTCTATAATGGGAAATCAGCGATTCCGAAATTACGTGGTGCTTTGAATTTAAGAGCAGGTTATAAGAACTTCGATTTATCCGTTCAGATGCTTTATAGCTTTGGTGGCTACGCATATGACGGTGCTTATGCAACGTTAATGGGAAATAGTGTTGTGGGATCAAACAATTGGCATACAGATATTCTGAATAGATGGCAGAAAGAAGGGGATATCACAGATGTTCCTCGTCTAAGTAATAATGCTACTACAGACCAAAATGTTTCTTCTGCTTCGACAAGATTCTTGACTAAGGCTAATTATTTAGCTTTAAATAACATTAGATTAGCTTATAATTTTGATGCGAATTTAGTATCTCCATTAGGGCTATCAAATTTAGGAGTGTGGGTTTCTGCCGACAATTTATGGTATCATTCAGCACGTCGTGGTTTTTACCCTTCAACAGCTGAGTCCGGTGCTTCTGACATGTACAGATATTCACCGTTATCAACAATTTCTGCAGGTTTAAGAGCTAAATTTTAAAGTTATGAAAAGAAAGTTTTATATTATATTACTAGCGGTAGCTTCTATTTCAACAGTTGCCTGTAAAAAAGATTTTTTAGAAAAAACGCCTAGTGAACAGATCTCTAACGAGCAATTAGATTTACTTGCCATTCAGGATCCAACGATTTTAAATGGATATATTAATGGTATCTATGGAAAAATGTTCGAAGTTGGAAGTGGAGGTACTACCGGGCATGATGACTTTGGTCAAAAAGGCTACGATATGTATGCTGATATGTTAGCAGGGGATATGGTGTTGGCCGGAACTAATTACGGTTGGTATTCAAATATTGCTAATCTTACCGCTACTGTCAACTATACAGTTAATCAAGCATATATGCCTTGGAGATACTATTACTCCATCATTTATGCTGCTAATACAGTTATCGAATCTTTAGGAGGTAATGATGCAAATCCGGAAGAAGTTGTTAAGGCACAAATGATTGGTCAAGCAAAAGCTTTACGTGCATATGCATATTTTTACCTAGCTAACTTCTATTCTAAAGAAGGATACGGAACTGGAAATGAAAAAATCCTGCCACTTTATATCGTTCCTGGAACAGTAAATAATCCAAAATCGACTGCAAAAGAGATTTATGACCAAATGGTAGACGATTTAGATGATGCTATTGTGAAGTTGGATGGCTTTAGTCGTGGAAATGCAAAACATGCCGTAAATCAAAGCGTAGCTAAAGGTTTATTGTCTTATGTTTTAGCAGCCAGAGGTGCTAATGCAGATTTACAAAGAGTTGTATCACTAACGAATGAAATAATTAGCAGCAAAGAATTCAATATGACAGATTCATTGGAAGCTGTTGCGAATTTTAATGAAGCAGGTGAACTTCAGAATCTTCAATCCGGTTTTAATAGTGTTTCTACCAAAAGTTGGATGTGGGCTGTTGATTTAACTTTAGCTAATAATTTGGATTTAGTTTCTTGGTGGGGTCAGGTTGATTTATTTACCTATAGCTATGCTTGGGCGGGTGATCCGAAAATAATTGATGATGGCTTATACGCAGAAATAAAAGACGAAGATATCAGAAAAAGACAGTTTGATGAGGATTTATGGCCAATTAATAAATTCTTTGCACCTGATAGAAGAATCGGTGGACAACGTAATGTTATTACTGACTATGTCTATATGAGATTGGATGAAATGGTTTTATTAAATGCAGAGGCAAATGCTAGATTAGGAAATTCAGCAGCTGCAATTGCTTCATTAAAATCTTTATTGAAACTACGATTTGCTGATGAGGCAGATTACAGCTATGTAGATGGTTTGTCAGGAAGTGCTCTCTTAAAAGAAATCTACTTACAAACGAGAATTGAGCTGTGGGGAGAAGGTAAAACATATTTAGCTTTGAAACGTAATAAAGAATCGTTAACCAGAGGTAGTAACCACTTGTTTTACGCGGGTGATACTTATCAATATAATGATCCTGCAATTACATTCTTAATTCCTCAAGCTGAAGAATTAAATAACCCTAATCTGAACAAGTAATAAGCATTTAGTATGCTAAGGC
>JBEBRZ010000169.1:0-5320 GCA_040394615.1 Sphingobacterium mizutaii | reverse complement strand
CTCTAATGAATCAAGACAATCTCAAAACGTATCTAACGTTAGGATATGGACTCCGGAGAGCACTGCAGATTTGTATAACCCGGATTTACACTATATAATTGACGGGAAAAAATCAACTTTTGAAAAGTTTAAAAAATTAAGAAGAGATGAAATCGGTACTGTCACAAAACTAGGTAAAGAAGCTGCAAGCTCATTATATGGCAAGAGGGGAGAAAAAGGTGCAGTCATAATCACGACTAAAGTACACGATAAAAAATCGAAATAAAACAATTAATAATTATTCACTAAATCAGATTAAGGCAAGAAAAGCGACTATGAGTCGCTTTTCGTTTTTTATAAACCATGGTCGCTAAGACTGGCTCCTTTTGAAAACTAATCTTAATACGAAATGATTATTTCGTATTAAGATTAGTCATAGTCAATTCAATCCCAATATTGATAAAGCTGTTAACCATTTTTACAGCATGCTCTATTAAAGCAGGTAATTCCCGAAGTTCTTCTTTATCAAATGGCCCCAATACATAATCAACCTGTCTTCCTTTAGCGTAGTTGTCACTAATCCCAAATCGAAGGCGTGGATAATGTTGTCCACCTATTGAAGCTTCTATGGAGCGGAGACCATTGTGACCAGCCGCTGATCCTTTGGGTTTAATTCTTAAAGAACCAAATGGAATGGCCAAATCATCTACAATGACCAATATATTCTGAACAGGAACTTTTAATTCCTGCATCCAATAATTTACTGCCTTCCCACTCAAGTTCATAAAGGTGGTAGGTTTAATTACATATATATTATGACCGCGTTGCTTAAATTCAGTATAATAAGCATGCTTTAGTGTGGACCAAGTCGTGCCTGCCTGATTAGCTAATTCATCTGCCACCATAAAACCTATGTTATGCCTGGTATCAGCATATTCCTTACCTATGTTACCCAAACCTACAATAAGATAATTCATGCTTGCAAAAGTAAAATATTCTTCTCATTTGTAAAGTATTCTTTGAATTAATCCATCATTATTGACATTACCCATTGCTTTTAAATATTACAAAAATCATTTTTTAAGGTAATCGGAGATACTTTTTTCAGTCTATAAAAAAGACATTTTTGTCTTAAATAGATATAATCATTATGAAAAAATTAGTTTACATCGGAACATTCGTATTTAGTATTAGTTTCTTGTCTATGTCTTGTGGCAATTCAGATCAGAATAAAGCCAATCAAACAGATCATAGTGCACATAATACGGAAACTGAAACCCCGGTTCAATCAGAACCAAATTTAGAAACTTCCAACAGCATCGTGGTGGAAAGCAATGATCAAATGCAATTTAATGTAAGTGAGTTACACGTGAAAGTTTCAGAACCCATAAATCTTACTTTAAAACATGTAGGAAAGATGGCTAAAGAAGTAATGGGCCATAATCTAGTAATCCTGAAATCAGGGACAGATATTGCGAAATTTACAGAAGCTGCTCTCCAGGCCAAAGATTCAGAATACATCCCTCAATCAGAAGATATCATTGCTCATACTAAACTTATAGGAGGGGGAGAAGAGTCTACGATTGATTTTACTATTAATGAACCTGGAACCTACGATTTTATATGTTCATTCCCGGGACACGCAGGAATTATGAAAGGTATAATTATAGTAGAGTAAACTAACCGTTATGCATAGAGAGAAAAAATTATGGTATACGTTTATACTGGTAGTTCTCATATCCTTTGGTGTATTACTTTATTATGGATATGAAATTTATCAGGTTGCTCCTCCGGTTCCTGAACAAGTGGTTGGTGAAAATGGAGAAATTATTTATACATCAGAAGATATAAAAGATGGTCAAAATATATGGCAAAGTATAGGGGGGCAAGAAGTAGGGTCAATCTGGGGGCACGGAGCATACGTAGCTCCTGACTGGACTGCAGATTGGTTACATAGAGAAGCTCTGTTTATCTTAAATATATATGCAAAAAGGGACTATGCAAAACCATTTGAAGAACTGGAGGAAGAACAGCAAGCTTTATTAACTACCCGGCTTAAAAATCATATCCGGAAAAATACTTTTGATCCGCAACAACTCACATTGAAGGTTGATGCAGACAGAGTATCTGCGATTAGATTTTTATCAGATTATTATAAAGGTTTGTTTGGTAATGATCCTGAGTTTGATCAATTAAGAAAAGATTATGCAATTCCTGTAAATTCTATTCAGGATCAAGAAAGAATGCATAAGATGAATGCATTTTTCTTCTGGGCATCGTGGGCAACGGTTACAGAAAGACCGGACTCAAAAGTCTCATATACCCATAATTGGCCAAATGAAAAACTGGTGGGGAATGAAATGACTATGGATTTACTAGCATGGTCCGGAGTAAGTATTATTCTATTAATCTTTTGTGTTGGTGCTTTGGTTTTCTGGCAAATAAGAACTTCAGAAGAGGACGTCTTATTATATCCATCTGAAGATCCTTTACTCAGACAAGGAATGACGCCTTCCATGCGTTTGGTAAAGAAATATTTCTGGATTGTCAGTCTTTTGATGCTTGTTCAGGTTGCTTTAGGAATTGTGACAGCTCATTATGGGGTAGAGGGCGACGGTTTATATGGTATTCCATTGGATAAATTCTTACCCTATGCTGTTTCCAGAACCTGGCATACACAATTAGCAATATTCTGGATTGCTACAGCATGGCTTGCTACTGGTTTGTACATCGCACCTGCAGTCTCTGGAAAAGATCCGAAATTTCAGGTTTTTGGTGTTAACTTTCTGTTTCTAGCTTTACTTATTATTGTTGCCGGATCTATGATAGGCCAATGGTTTGGTGTGATGCAAAAGCTGGATCTCGTAGAAAACTTTTGGTTTGGACATCAGGGCTACGAATATGTGGACCTCGGTAGGTTTTGGCAGATTTTCTTATTTGTAGGCTTGTTTTTATGGTTGGCCTTGATGGTGAGACCATTAATCCCTATTCTCAAAAAGGGCGGAGAAGAAAAAAACCTAATCATTATGTTCTTGATTTCCTGTTCGGCAATTGCATTATTCTATGGTGCCGGTCTGATGTGGGGAAGACAAACTAACCTTGCTATTGCTGAATATTGGAGATGGTGGGTTGTGCATTTATGGGTAGAAGGATTTTTCGAAGTATTTGCAACTGTGGTAATGGCTTTCCTTTTTGTACGATTAGGTTTATTAAAACCTAAAAGTGCAACTTCGAGTGTTTTATTCTCTACCATTATATTTTTATCAGGGGGTATTTTAGGAACTTTCCATCATTTATACTTCTCAGGAACCCCAACTGCTGTCATGGCACTAGGTGCAACTTTCAGTGCGCTAGAGGTGGTGCCATTAACAATTATAGGATTTGAAGCCTATCATAATTACAAGGTATCGAAAGCCACCAAATGGCTGGAAGATTATAAGTGGCCGATTTACTTTTTAATTGCCGTTGCATTCTGGAATTTCCTTGGAGCCGGTGTATTCGGGTTTATTATTAATCCTCCTATTGCCCTTTATTACGTTCAAGGATTAAATACCACACCTTTGCATGGTCATACTGCTTTGTTTGGTGTTTATGGTATGCTCGGAATTGGACTTATGCTTTTTGTATTAAGAAGCTTATATAGAAATGTAAAATGGAATGATAAAATTCTGAAAATTGGCTTTTGGAGCTTAAATATTGGTTTGCTTGCTATGGCACTCTTAAGCTTACTTCCGATAGGAATATGGCAGGCAATCGAAAGTATTAACAAAGGAATGTGGTATGCCAGATCGGCAGAACTCATGCAACAACCAGCGATGGTATTTCTAAAATGGATGCGAACCCCGGGCGATATTGTGTTTGCAATAGGTATAATGGCCTGTGCTTGGTTTGTGTTCGATTTAACCTTAAAAAATAAAAATCAATAAGATCATGGAAAATTTAATTAATGAAAAAATTGGCGACATCGTCGCCAAGAATTTTAAAACAGCAGCTGTGTTCTCTAAATACGGATTGGACTTTTGTTGTGGGGGTCAGGTGACCATAGAATCTGCCGCAAATAAAAAAGGAATTGATAAAGAACAATTACTTGAAGATGTTCAAAAAGTTTTAAATCAACCAGACTCAGAACAAATCGATTTCAATGCCTGGCCATCTGATTTATTAGTAGCTTATATTGTGAAAACACATCATCGTTATATTCGGGAAAAATCTCCTGTGTTAATTGCTTACCTGGATAAGCTTTGCAAAGTACACGGAATAAGACACCCTGAACTGTATGAGATAAATAAATTATTTAGAGAAGCAGCTCATGAACTAAGTCAGCATTTACAAAAAGAAGAAGAGATTCTCTTTCCGATAATTGAGAAATTAGAAGAAGCTAAATCAAACCATTCTGATTATGTAAAACCCGGAAATGGTTCAGTTCAGACTCCCATCAGTATGATGGTTCATGAACATGAAACCGAAGGTGATCGTTTTGCTAAAATAGCAGAACTATCCAATCAATATGCTACTCCTGCTGATGGATGTAGTACTTATAGGGTGGCCTATGAAATGTTAAAAGAGTTTGAACAAGACCTGCATAAACATATTCATTTAGAAAACAATATCCTGTTTCCTAAATCTATTAAACTAGAACAGTCTTTAAACTGATTCTTGCTTTTAAAAGTTCACAGGAATGATTCCCATGAGTTTTTTAAATGAAAAATGGCATCGAAAATTTTCGATGCCATTTCATTTGTCTTAATACGATGTATTTAAGCTTATTTCTTACCGCCTTTAGCAGCTTTAGCAGCTTCTTGCTCAGCTTGACGAAGAGCACGAGACATAACAACTGAAACGATTGTGTCATCAGCGTTATTCAATACTTTCGCATCAGCTAGGCTTACTTGAGCTACGCGGAATGATTTACCTACTTCTAAACTTTCCATAGGAACTTCAATTTCCTGTGGTAAGTTGTTTGGTAATGCTTTAACACGAAGGCTACGTAATTTTTGAACTAATTTACCCCCCATTTTAACACCTGGTGAAGTACCTACCAATTTAACCGGAATGTTTACAGAAACTTCTTTGTCATCAAATAACTCAAGGAAGTCGATGTGCGTAATTACATCAGTTAATGGGTGGAATTGAGCTTCTTGAACGATAGCTTTTGATTTTTTGCCATTGATATCCAATTCAATGAAGATAACTTCTGGTGTATAAAGAATTGGTTTCAAATCAGCTGCGGATACAGAGAAATGTGTTTGTTCTTTACCTCCGTAAAGAACTGCAGGGACATTCCCTTCGTAACGCAATTCCTTTGCATCTCTTTTCCCTACGTTCTGTCTTGCAGAACCGC
>JBEBRZ010000168.1:0-5328 GCA_040394615.1 Sphingobacterium mizutaii | reverse complement strand
ATGGAAATAGCCATAAAAGAATTAGCCCGGACAGGTGGAATTGCCGGGCTAAATACAGGATAAGTTTTAAACTGTCCTTACTATACTATTAAATATTAATCTTATTTTTTTGGAACTCTCGTAACCATCGGAATAATTACATCAATCTGATACGTGCCTGGGGCAAAAGTTCTAAAATTCAATCTCGCATTACATGAATATGTATTATAAGGCAGATCTAAACTTTCATCATATTGCACATAGGGAGCTGGAATTCTGTAGTAATAATTAAAGCCATTTCCTAAGGATGTTAGTGGAAAAGGAACCACACCGTATATAAATTCCATTCTATCGTCATAAAGAGTCGTAGATAAGGAGTAATCTTGCATAGTTTGGAGATATCCTCCTATGGTACCAGCGTTTGGCCTTCTAGCAATCTCACCCTCCTTGGGGTTAAATAAATTACCATTTTTATCTAAAAATCTTACAATAATCTTATTTTCTTGATCAGAGATAAAAGTCACTATTTGATGTGAATAATCACTTGGAATAGTTTTAGTGGTGGTTTCATCCCCAACCTTCATGGCGACAGTTGATCTAATCGCGTCCACAACATAAAGAGGTGTGTCTATCAAATCAAACTCACCAATATCTCTGAAGATTTCAGTTCCAACTGGATTACTCACTTCTAAGTCAAATTTATATTTACCTACTGGAAGATTTACAGTAGTATAATTTGACTCTAGCTGTCCAGATTTAGGATTTATTGAAATCGGATAAACTAGCGCTACTTTACGTTTTGCATTGATCATTTCAAGCGTTGTATCTATCTTTGGATCGTAAAGGGCTGTCCAAACTTCGTGTTCATATTGTTTTGTGAAAATGTCGGTGACATCTTCGCCACTCTCTCTGTTGTAAACATTTAGAAGCTTAATATCCAATGGTTTGCTAGACCCTTCGGGGTTTATTGCCGAGGAAACAAAAGCTCTTCCTCTCGGAACTTCAATTGGCAGTTCTTCATACCTGATTAATGAACTTAAATTTCCATCTTGGATTTTTTTACAGCCTTGAAAAGAAACAGCCATTATCAATATGATGGAATAAAATATTATTTTTTTCATGATTATCTATAATAAAATAAAGTATGACTATTAGTAAGTACCTGTACCGTTCCTGTCGTTGTCTGAGCGTTTGAACTTTGAACTAATGTTCTTACCCCAACGGGATATTGAATCTGGGTTACATCAAAATCTGACGGGAGTTCTTGATAGAGGTAGGTAAAATAAACGACTTGAGGTAATACTGAGGAGTTTTCATTATACCCCATATTAGGATCTGTTGTTTCCTCATAAGAGACTACGACATTGTTATTCATAAGGTTTTTATAAATCTTGCCCTTTTTGCTTAAACTCGCATTAGGGAGATTTTCTTTAACAATGTACAAATTTAATGAATCCTTAAATCTGTCCATTTCATATTTCATGATGGAGTCGACAGTCCACATTTTAAAAGGATCAACTTTCTGAACCGCTGCAGTTCTCGCTGAAACATATCGGTTTATAGCATAATCTGTTGGGGCAAAAAATGTGATACCACTTTCATTGATTTTATCTTTAAGTCCCGCTTTATCAACCAGCATCAGCAAAGTGTCAAAGGTTCCGTATTGATTACTTTTTAAGAAGTCATAGGTCGTCATATTAATATTTGGGTTGTGCAAATCTCCGCCTATTTTATAATCATCTTTTTTACAAGAGCTAAAACATAAAGAAAGTAATATGACGAAACCTATATATGTAAGTATGTTTTTCATGATTTTAATGATTTTTCCACCAAGGATTTTGAGTTAATAATTCGTTTTGAGGCAAAAGTTCGCGCATATTTAATGGCCAGTAGTAACCCTGATTGGCAATTCTACTTTCTGTATAATAATTAGAATATTCTAATTTGTTAAAGAACTCCATACGGATGGCGTCAAATTGAGCAGAACCCTCTCCAATTAATTCTCTTCTTCGTTCTTTAAAGATCTCTTCAAAAAGATTTGTGCCGGAGCTATTTATTTCAGCCAATCCAGCTCTTTTTCTGATCATATTCAAATCGTCTAAGGCTGATTGCTCTTTTCCATTTTTATATTCGGATTCCGCACGCAGAAGATAAATGTCAGCTAACCTGAAGACTACTAAGTTATTACTGACAGCATATACGCTTTGATCATTAGGCTGATAATATTTTACATTATCATATTTTCTTAAGAAGAACTGATCATTACTCGTTCCCGCGGTTGATATAGAGTCAAACCTTGCCTCTTCTTCATCGAAATATGTTTCTAGCACTTCTGTATCAAAAGTCCATGCAGAGGTTGTTGATTTTCCTTTAATCACAGGATCTGCTAAGAATATATTAAAGAAACTCTGAGAGAACTCTTCTCCACTTTCGCTATACAGCATGTTGATTTCGAAAATTGATTCTTTGGAGTTTCCAGCCCAAATTTTACGATAATCAGCTATACTTTCTAATGAATACGAAGAATTGATGATTGATGTAGCGACCTTTTCCGCATTTGTATAATCATGTTTCCAGGCGTATACATGAGCTAATAAAGCTTGTGCTGCTCCTACCGATGCCCTTGCTTTGGAACCGGAGTTGGAAATGTTAGAGATAGCAAATTCTAAATCTTCAATACAAAAATCTAAAGTTTCATCTTGCGATGACCTTGCCACAGGGGGAATATTTTGAGGATCTTTGTAACTTTCCTTAATTAATAAGACGTCTCCCCAAACGCGTTGCATATAAAAATTAGAAAATGCTCTTACGAATCTTGCTTCAGCAATCAATGAATTCTTATATTCAGCCCCTCCATCGAAGTTATCATCATTAATTTCTGCTGTTTTTTCTATAATCAGATTACACTGATTTATTATTTGATAAAAGCGAGTCCAATCCCAATAGGAATATTCTAAATAAGGGGCATATCCAAATTTGAAATTTCCCTTTTTGCTAAGATCATTAAAATTCCAATGATCTCCTCCCACAGTGAAATTTCCTGCAGCCAAATCACCAAATACTAGAAATGATCGTTCTTCACGAAGTGCGTCTCTCAACATCGAATAAGATCCTGCAACAGCTTTAGAAATATTATCGGGATCGGTCCAAAAAACCTCATCATAGGTGTTGTTTTCAGGCGCCAGATCAATATATTTATTACATGAACTAAATGAAAGAATTAAGCCCAGGCAGCATATATATGTTTTAAAAGTTTTAACATTCATAATTGTAGATTTTAAAAGTTTAATTCTAAGCCAATAGTATATTTCTTAGGAAGCGGATATCCTCCTCCAGAATACTCGCCTTGTGGCGTAACAAGCTCGGCATCTGGAACAGTGGAAGATTGTATAGTCAACACGTTATCCATCATGCCATAAAATCGAACGGTTTTTAAACCAAGACCTAGTCTTTTTATCGTCTTTTCAGGTAACAAATATCCAAGTGTGATGGTCTTAACTTTGAAATAATTTCCACTTTCGTTCCACATGGTGCTAAAAGGGAAAAATTGATAGAAATACGTTCCATATGGACTTATGGAAGGGAAATTCGCTGAGTAATTAGGATCTTCAGCTTTCTCTGGAGTCCAATAGTCAACACCTTCTAGGTCTGGTAATCTATTATTGGCAAAATTGTATACGTTATTTCCAATATTACTGTAAGCATTACTTTTTAATGTATTAATGATATCTCGTCCAAAAGTAAATGTTCCTAGAATTCCAATTGAGAAGTTCTTATAATTTATCTCATTGTATAAACCACCTGTAATTTTTGGATTAGGATCACCTGTAGGAACTAGGTCCCCATCAGCGGCTCCTTTGTCTTCATCACTCCAAACGTCCCAATCTCCATTTACATCTGCCCAGTTTGGATAACCAGGGAATACCGGATTATAAGTCTTGAAATATGATAATTTACTGCCTGTAACTGGATTAACTGGAATGTCTTCAAGACGGTTATAAACTCCTTGATAAATCATTTGTGCCCATTGGTAGATAGGACCGCCTACAGAATATAATAAGGATTGATTATACCCCCTTGAATTTGCATAGAAACTCTTGTTATCAAATGGTAATGAGCCAATTCTATTTTTATTAAAACTTAGATTCAAATTGGTATTCCATTGAACAGGGCTTTCAGCACGTAAATTTCTTGTGCCAATTGTTAAGTCAAAACCCTCATTGTAGATTGTCATCGGAACATTGTACGATAATTGGGTATATCCTGTATAAAATGGGAATGGGAATGACATGATCGGATCCCTATTTATCTTTCTATAGGCATCAAAGTTTACTGTTAATCTACTGTTGAACATTTGTAAATCAAAACCAATATTGCTTTGTTCAGATTTATTCCATGTTAAATTATCTAACGTTAATGGTTTAGTAAAGGAAGGAGTTGCAATACTCTCTCCGTCATATGTTGTTGTTGATAACTCCCAAACGTTATAAGGAGCATAGAAGTCGCCTGGTAAAACACCTGATAATCCCCAGCTCCCTCTGATTTTAAATAGATTTACAAAGGAAAGATTCTCCATAAATGCCTCGTCAGAAACCACCCAAGCTGCGGAAAGGGATGGAAAATATCCCCATTTTGTGTTTTTGCCAAAACGAGAAGAAGCATCAGCACGCCATGAAGCATTAAATATATATTTTGATTTATAATCATATGCAAATTGCCCCATAAAAGAGAGTAAACCAGATTTTTTCATATCTGTTGATCCGTATAGATCTTTTTGAGCTACTCCTTGAATAACATGGATATCATCCGTTGGTATATTATAACCTGTTAAATCAATTGATTTATAATCATCATATTGAAAGGATTGCATTCCCGTCAAAGTAAAGGTATGGTCATTATCAAAAGTCTTTACATAGTTTACAATATTTGCAATATTATATATATATGAGTGATTTTTGGAGGAGGCTGCAAAATTTACTCCGTCGTTTAATTCCTTTGGTTGAAATTGGTCTCTTCCGTCTAATGTTGCCTGTACTGAAGCTTCAAATGAATATTGAAGGCCAGGTAAAATATCAACGTAGGTCTTTGAAAATAAATTTAAGGCATCAGTCTTATTATCATCTAATATATTGTCATATATTCCAAAATAATAATCATAATCCGCTTGACCAAGTTGGACGAAAGACGATGGCATACTTGCCTGGTTAATTGGGACAATCTCATCTACACCGAGTCCTAGACCTCTTTTTCTATTCATTCTAGAAGCAGAGACCATAAAGTCACTACGTAAAAAGGAAGCTAACTTAAACCCGAAATTACCACGTAAAGAGTATCTTTTAAAGCCTGTAT
>JBEBRZ010000167.1:0-5342 GCA_040394615.1 Sphingobacterium mizutaii | reverse complement strand
TATTTAGTATAATTGCACTCAATGATGAAAGAACGATTATTCAAAAAGTCTTACAAAAAGACTATTATTATATTTTCTGCTGCTTTTTTATTCGCTGGAATCTCTCTGGCACAGGCTCAATCCAGCAATCCTAGTCAAAAGAAAACAGTAGTAAACGGAAAAACTTTTATAGAACATAGTGTCACTGCAAAGGATACCTATTATCAACTGAGCAGGATTTACGGCATTCCCGTGAAGGATATCATGAATGCCAACAATAAAAAGAATTTACGCGTGGGTGATGCCGTCTATATCCCTTTTAAGGAGGAAGAAAAAAAACAGGACAATAAACCGGCGGTTGTTCAGAACGAACCCATCAATAGGGATTCAAAGCCTTTGGGAGATCCCAATGGAGAAACCATTCAGGCTAAGATCTTAACCGAATATAAGGTTGGCTCCAATGAAACCCTATATTCCATTGCCAAGCGTTTTTCAACCACAGTAGACAATATTAAAAAGCTGAATAGCTTAGATTCAGACACCGTCCGCGAAGGTCAGACCCTAAAGATTCCAGATGGCAATGTGGTCGTAATCCAGAAAGAAACCGCACCAGCGGCCATCAACCTCCCAATTCCTGAAAACATTTCCAAGGAAGAGATCGAATTCGAAACCAATCGCTACGGAATCCGCGAGAAAAAAGAAAAAGGTATAGGCATCTGGATGGAAAACCTGGAGTCCGGTGGACGCAGTAACCTGGCTTTGCACCGTACAGCTCCTGTTGGTACAATTCTAAAAATTACAAACCCATTGACAAAAAGTGTTACCTTTGCGAAGGTTGTAGGAAAATTCTCCGATACTGCAGAAAGCAGAGATGCTATTGTTATTCTTTCTAAATCTGCAGCATCTTATATTGGTGCATTAGACAAGAGATTTTTAATAGAAATTGCCTACGGCGCACCGGTTAATTAGTGCTAAATTTAAAATGAACAAACCCTATGTAATTGGAATCGCTGGTAGTAGCGGTTCAGGTAAAACTTTCTTCCTAAAAAGCTTTTTAAATCATTTTTCTGAAGAAGAAGTCGCCTTGATTTCCCAAGATGACTATTATATTCCCGCAAATACGAAAACAAAAGAAGAAAACAAACTTTATAACTTTGATTTGCCAACAGCGATCGACAGATCCACATTTTACCAACATATTAAAGATCTGTTTGATGGGAAATCAATATTTCAAAAAGAATACACCTTTAATAACCCCGACATTACTCCAAAAATATTACAAATAAACCCTGCCCCCATTCTCGTGGTGGAAGGATTATTTATATTTCATTATGAAGAAGTAAATGAACTATTAGATTATCGCATCTTCCTTGATGCAGACGAGCGAGTTGCTTTAGAAAGGAGGCTTAGACGGGATTTGATTGAAAGAGGTTACAGTAATGAGGATGCAATGTATAAGTGGGTCAATCATGTGGTACCCTCATATAACCAATATTTACTACCACACAAAGAAGCATGTGATCTTGTTATACAAAATAACATCGATGATCCCGAAATTATTCAAGCTTTTACCAGCGACATCGCGGATACTCTTAGAAAAAGAATAGGCTAGTTATTTTTAATTAATCTAAATTACTTATATTTGCAGCATGTTCGAGTCCATGATCAGGCTTCAAGTTTTAGATGACAGCCCATTTGAAGATCAAATGGGAAATTCTCCTTTTAATTCGAATGGAGAATTTTTATTTAAGAAATGTTGCAAGAAATATAAAAAGGGAAAAGGAAAGCGTTGCAAAAAATGCCCTGGGAGAATCGCATAAACATACTCACCTAACCCACCAATTTACCCAACTACCTATGACTTTTCTTTTACTCTTCCAAATAATTTAAGTCTTTATCAAAACTTTCTTTCAGCTTGCTTAGAGCAAAAATTGCTATAAGGGTAAGCAATACAATCATAATCATAGCTGCGGCAATAATACCTACCCAATTGACAAGTATTCCATAAAGCATCGTAGAGGGAATTAACGCACCTCTTACAAAGTTTGGCGCGGTCGTAGTAACCGTGGCACGAATATTCGTCCCGAATTGTTCTGCCGCAATGGTTATAAATGTTGCCCAATAACCCACTCCCAATCCCATAAAAAAGGCGAGCCAGAGGAATTCTGTTTCTGTAATCCCCATGCGGGTTAAATAAATACAAGAAAATAGTAATATTAATAATTGATATATAAAGACTACTTTACGTCTCGACTTAAAGACCTGAGCCATCCAACCAGCAAAAAAATCACCTAATGATATTCCAAGATAGGTAAACATCACTCCCTTTCCTGCACTTAATACCGTTTGGGCGTGTAAAGCCTCTCCTATTTCAGGAGCCTGTGTAACCAATACCCCTACTACAAACCAAATGGGAAGACCAATACATAAACAGTAAAGATATCTTTTAAATCGACTTGCATTATTAAATAACATGGAAAGCTGTCCTTTCTGAACTTTCTTGTTTTCTATCGAAGAAAACATCCCTGATTCTAATACTCCTACTCTCATAAATAACAGCAGAATCCCCATTCCACCACCAACAAAATAGGCTGTTCTCCAGCTGAACCACTCGGAGATAAAATAGGCCAGAATAGCACCTAATACGCCTACGCCTGCAACAATCATTGTACCATACCCACGCTTCTTACGATCCATAGATTCCGATACTAAAGTGATCCCGGCTCCTAGTTCACCCGCTAAACCGATCCCGGCTATAAACCTTATAATTCCATAGGTTGTCACTTCATGTACAAAACCATTTGCTATATTAGCAATGGAATAAAGTAATATAGAGCCAAAAAGTACTTTTAAACGCCCATACTTATCCCCCAAAACACCCCAAATAATTCCCCCTATCAATAATCCCCCCATTTGCATATTCAAAACATATTCACCTTTACTTCGCATCTGCTCGACAGGAACTCCTATATCTGTGAAAGACTGAATACGTACGATTGAAAAAATAATTAAATCATATATATCAACAAAGTAGCCAAGAGAGGCTACCAGAATTAGGATCCAAACCTTCTTATTCTGCTTTTGATTATTCATACTTCAGGATTATATATTGAATATAGTGTACATATTCTTTTATTACAATAGAAGGATAGATTTTCTTAGAAATTAAACGTAATTTTGTCGCCATGAAAGTATCTCCAAATACTTTAAAATGGGGTTTGAGACTGTACCCACCATTTTTCTTCCAACGCATTTGGGTGAGTAGAATAATGGATAATTTCCTGGGTGCCGACGTGAAAATCAATAAAAGCTTGTTTAATATTAACTCCAACAAAACAATTTTTGGTGGAACTATTTTCTCTGCCATTGATCCTTTCTATCCCATTCTGTTAGATCAATATTTTAAACATCAAGGAATTACCCGTACGGTGGCCTGGTTGAAAACGGCCCACATCGACTATATTAAGCCTGGTAAATTTGACTTAGAGGTCAATATTCGTTTAAAACAGTCCGTACTAGAGGAAACATTACAGACAATTAAGAAAGAAGGAAAGGTGGTCAGAACTTTCCAGACACAGGTCTTTGACAAACATGGAACCTTATGTGCAGTGGCACATAACGAGATCTATATCCGTGACTTAGACTTCGATTTTGAAACATTAAACCCGGCATCTGTTTCCATTAAGGAAAAGAGCCTTGAATCATAATTCTATAATCATGAAAAATTTAATCTTAGCTAGTGCAGCGTTTTCTATCATTTTTGCTTCATGTCAGAATAAACAGGTTGAAAATAAAGACCAGAAACTATCAGAACAAGCAATCGCAATCCATGATGAAATCATGCCTCAAATTCCGCATTTTGACAAAACTACTTTGCTGATTGATTCCATTCTAATTAATCTTCCTGCTATAAAATCCAGTAAAACAGACCTTGATACAACTAATACAAGAGCTGATTTGAACAACTTAAAAGATAGCATTGAAAATGCAACAGATAATATGATGACCTGGATGAAAGACTACGATGCAATGAATGAAGATGAAGATTATCAACAAAAAGAAGTTAATAAGATCAGTGAAATGAAAAAACAATTCGAACGCGTATCTGAGAACATTAAAACTTCATTATCAAAATTCAATTAATCATGAAACATCTTCCTGCTGTGCTATGTGCAGCCATATTGTGCAGTTACGTCCTTATTTCATGCAGTCCGAGTAGTAGAAAACTACCTATTTACGGAGAACGAACCCCTGTGGAAAAAGAAGTTGATGGAAAACAGGTAGTAGATACCTTATATCATACTATTCCTAATTTTTCTTTATTGAACCAAGATAGCGTTATGCTTTCGCAAGATTTCTTTAAGGACAAAATTTATGTTGCCAATTTCTTCTTTACACATTGTCCAAGTATTTGCCCTACAATGCAACGTAATTTATTGAAAGCTTACGAAAAATATAAAGGCAATGAAAAAATAGCTTTTTTATCACATAGTATTGATTTCAAATACGACCAACCGTCCGTATTAAAAGATTACGCCAATAAATTAGGTGTAGATAATGAACAGTGGCAATTTGTTACCGGCTCTAAGGCTGATGTATATGGCCTTGCAGAAAAATACATGGTATATACGAAAGAAGATGCAAATGTTGCCGGTGGTTATGATCATCAGGGATACCTTGTCATTATCGATCCGGAAAAAAGAATTAGAGGAGCCTATGATGGTACAGATGATGAACAAGTCAAGAAGTTACTCGAAGATCTGGATGTAATCTTAGCAGAATATAAATAAGAATGACTAGTCGTTATTTTTTAGGGTCTATCAGCATCGTTATCACACTTTATTGCCTATTCTCTTGTAATATGGAATTAAGTGTGGAAACGATGCAATACGCGACCAATGGTCAAAAACTATATGTCACCCACTGTCAGAACTGTCACGGCAACAAAGGTGAAGGTCTGGGAAAATTATACCCTCCACTTACTGATGTAAATTTCCTAAATGAAAACAGAAATAAGCTAGCGTGTATTGTCAAAAATGGCATGTCTGGTGAAATAACTGTCAATAACATTAAATTTAATCAACTGATGCCTGGAGTTCCCGAACTCACATCTATTGATATTGCATATGTCCTTACATATGTTACTACCTATTTTGGAGATAGTAAAACTCATTTCAAAAAAGAAGAAATCGAAGAATATCTCAGAAACTGTAATTAATAAAATCTCTACTCCTTATTTATTTCTTACCTCTATCATTAAATAAGCTTACACTTTTCTAAGTTTAAATTTCACACACTAATGCTTCAAATTTAACCCGATTCTGAATGGGGAATAATTGGGTTTTAATCGGGTGAGATACGGG
>JBEBRZ010000166.1:0-5364 GCA_040394615.1 Sphingobacterium mizutaii | reverse complement strand
CTTATATTTACAGAACTTTAAGTATGCTAGCATAGTAAATTCCGAAATTTCAGCTCAAAATGATGTTACGATGCAAAATAATATTTTGAAAATTTATTTTATACTAACTTATTTAAGAACTTAACACATATTAGTCCTCCTAAAAATTTTATGAGTTTTTTAGATAATGTAAAATAAATGTGACAATACAATACGCTTCATGAAATTCATGGAAAAGGCGAGATTCTATATCGCTTTTTAGGCAAAACAGTTATTATATTTTTTTTTCATTAAAAGAAACTATTAAGAAAAGTACAATTCCGAATAATCAATATAAAAATAAAGTTCCCTCCGGAGATGGAGGGAACTTTTGTAAGTGCCTATTAAATGCACTAAGCAGCTACATAGCAATGAATTTATTTATCTGAGTTAGCTCTTATTTTGCATCCCAGAAAATCTTTGATGTAAACGGATCAATCGTTCCTTGCTTAGATACTTGTTCTCCATTTCTTCCAAGTTCGGAATTTGGATACATTAATCTTTTCGGATGTATAGGTTTAATAGCCGCTAATGATATAGGGTTATCCGATGGGTAGCCGGTACGTCTAAATTCAGTCCAGGCTTCCCAACCAGAAATACTATTTAAAGCCAACCATTTTTGGTAGATGATTGCTTCAACTTTATTACTGGAAGCATCATAACCAATTTTATTTTTGCTTTGACCATAATACTCTTGAGCAGCATTCGCAGCATCAGCAACACCTAAGTATGAAAATGAAGATTCAATCCCTTTCTCATATAATGCTTTTGCATCACCAGTCAAAAATCCTCGGGCCACTGCTTCTGCTTGCAAGAAATAACTTTCCGCAGGTAATAGAATAACAGATTCTTCTGTGCTCGACTTTAAAAGCCCTGTTCCGGGTAAGAAAGGTGAAGTGACAGAAGACTTATATAAAGCTGCTTCCGGTCCTGATGTAGGTCTTCCTAATTCGATTCCCTTATACTCCCCTGAAACCTTAGCATACAAATTTGCAATTCGAGGATCATTATTACTCTCTAATTGATTAATGATAAAAACAGTAGGCCTTGTTGCGCGATAGTTACTTACTACATTTCCTGAAGAGTTAGAATAATACGTTTCCCAAAAAGGGTTCATCTTATCTGTAGATTCAGAGTAACCAGGTTGTGCAAATACGCCGGATTCATCATCTATAAATCCAGATCCTTCTGCAGCAATTTTGGCAATCTCTGTTTTAATATAAGAAGCTTTAGAAGCTACTTCAGATTGCCTCAAAAGTATCCGAAGCTTAAGCGTGTTGGCAAATTTTATCCATTTCTCCATATCCCCTGAGAAATAGATATCCTCAGCACCCGGTTGAACGTCATCGGCACTAGCACCTTTAATTAATGCAATTGCTTCATCAAGCTTAACGATTAAATCATCATAAACCTCTTGACCTTCATCGTATTTCGGACGCATTATTTCCAGGTTTTTCAATGCTTCTGAATACGGAACATTGTTGTATCCATCTACTAAAATCTGAAAGTTAAAAACCTTCATTATCTTGGCTATTGCCTGATAATAAGTAAATTCACCTGCAATGGCCGACTGCTCTACCGCATCGAAATCGCTTAATATATCAAAAGTATTTTCCCACACTTCTGTTTCGAAGCTGGAAGAAACATTATACTGTTTGTTATCTATATACCAAAGGAAATCTGTCGCCGGAGCCCAATAGCCAGCCCACACTGAGCCCACTTCATTTAAAGTCGTATTTAAATGATCCGCTGTTTTATTTAAACCAGCTGATATAATTAAATCAGGTGTTAACTCCGTAAACTTATTAGGGTTATCATTAACATCTAAAAAGTTTTTCCCGCAACCTGCCAACATAACTAAGCAGATGGCACCGGTGCTTATCTTTTTAATAATCTTGTTCATATCTGATTAGAATGTAATGTTTAAATTAAAACCGTAAATCCTTGTCGGTGGATTAATATAATCCGAAATCCCTACGGCATTTGTTTCACTATAATTGAATTCGGGATCTGTATAGATGTTTTCTTTCGGCAACCACATAAACAAATTACGGCCAACTAAACTAATAGAAGCATTTTTAACAAGTTTTTGATTAGTAAGCCAAGAACTAGGAAGTTGATAAGTCAAAGAAACCTCTCTTAATTTCAAGAAGCTGGCGTCTTTAACATAATTTTCATCTACTGTATTATATTGATTATACCAATATTCAAATCCTCCATCAGCTGTTTTGACGTCAGTATTTTCTTCAAAAACACCTGGAGAAGTTTCGATAACAGAATTAGGAATTACAAATGGTAAACGATCATATTGAGCACTCTCCCATGAAAGACCAGTAAAATTGTTTTCACTTCCAAGGATGTTGTAAAACACATTTCCTGTTCTATAATCTAACTGAGCACTTAATGAAAGGTTTTTATATCTCAAATTGGTATTAAATCCAACGTTTGTCGGCGCATTGGTTTGTCCCATATTCTTCATTTCATTAGATCTGATTGGATAACCTGTTTCTGCATCAACGATTATTCTTCCCTGAGGATCTCTTTCATACGCTGTAGTTTTTATTACCGGGTAGGCTTCACCTTTGATTGCAAAAATTTCTGCCGCATCAGTATAACCACCTAATGAAATTTCATCTACTCCATCGTATAATTCAGTAACCTTGTTGTTATAATGCGTATAATTTACCCCAACATCCCATTTCCAGTCTTCTGAACGTATTGGAGTTCCTCTAAGACTTAATTCAATGGTATTATTTGTAACTGTTCCTGCATTTACATAGATCTTATCATATCCTGTTCCCCATGAAGTAGCAATAGGAATAATCTGTCCATCCGCTATACTATATGCATAAGTACCTTCAAAATTTAATCTATCCTGGAACATTCCTAATTGAAGACCTGCTTCAAATGATTTCACAAACTCTGGTTTCAAATTCGGGTGTGCAAAGGTATTACCAACGGTAAATCCAGGCATACTACCATAAGGGAATCCCGAGCTTACTTCATAAGCAGTAGCTAAGTTGTATGGGGATAAGTTTACATTTGCTGTTTTATTTGCTGAGGCATATAGCTTCAAAAATGATATTTGCGAATTCTCTTTTATTTCCGGAAATGCTTCACTTGCCACAAATGAAAGTGATGCACCTGGATAGAAATAAGATCTGTTCTCAGCACTTAACACAGAGCTCCATTCGTTTCTGGCATTTAAAGTCAGATACAAATAATCTCTATAATTTAAATCAAATTGTGCAAATGCTGCGATTTGACGACGTTGTTTATAATCGGAGCTAACAGTAGCTTCTCCCAATCTGTTCGAGATATTATATTTACCAGGAACCACTAAAGCATTCGCTCTTTCCGAAACAAATTTTTCATATTCGCTTCGTACATTATTACCTACCAATAACCCTAGATCAAAATCTCCAAACTTTTTATTTGCCTGAACAAAAATATCTGAGTTCAATCTGTTAAAGTTATCCGAGCGGTCCTCTACAGATCCAGGCGCATTTGTAGGTCTGTCATAAGCGGAGGTATAAGAAACTTTATTACTGTATTCTTTATAATTTGCATTTGTCGTATAGTTACCCAGTCTATAGGTTGCGGATAACCAATCGGTAAAATCATATTTCAATTCGAAACTACCGTTAAATGTTTCATTACGTGTTTGTCTTCTGTTGTTATCAATTGCCCAATACGGATTCACAAAATATCCGGAGAAATATCCATCAGGTGCCGCAAAAGGATTGTTTTGCCAATCTTGAAGTTGTGTAATAGGAATATTTTGAGGAATGTTCAATAAATTACTATATACATTTGAACGTGTCATATCAGGATTAGAAAACACATAATTCAAATTGAATGAGGTTGATAATTTACCAAAAGTTCTGGCAGCATTGAACCTTCCTCCTGTGCGTCTATTCTTATCGCTTGGAACAATACCATTGATTTTAACATCCTGAAAAGAGGCGAAGTAACTTGTTTTATCATCTCCTCCAGATACTGAAACTTCATTTTGGAAAGTTGTACCTAAATCCCAAAATTTCATTTTTTCATCCTTAATTGGGGAAAAAGGAATAATCCATTCGCTTCCATCTTCTAAGGTAGGTCCAACTACTTTATCAGAACCATCGAATGCTGGTCCCCAGGAAGTATTTTCAAAAGGAACATATGTATCTAAATCATATCCGGCACCAAATTTATCTTGCATTTTAGGTAGAAAAGAAACAGACTCCAAAGAAGTTGTGCTGTTAAAGTTAATGACAGCTGCACCTTTGCTACCTTTTTTAGTGGTGACAATTAACACCCCATTCACCCCTTCAGAACCATAAAGAGCTGCTGCATTGGCACCTTTCAACACGTTAACCTCCTGAATATCATTCGGATTTAAAGAAGATAGAACACTGTTTGGCACTGGTACACCATCAATAACGACCATCGCCTGGTTATTACCCAATAATGAACGGTTACCGCGTAAAACTACTCTAGTTGAAGGATTAACGCCATTATTCAAAAGGTTAATTTGTAAACCAGCAACTTTAGATTGCAAACCGGTTGCAAGGTTAATTACTTTACCTTCAGTTAAAGACTTGGCATCTACCGTTTGATTGGAATACCCTGTTGAGGCAGCCGAGCGACGAATACCATAAGCTGTTGTTACTACAACTTCTTCTAAGGCATTTTCAGAAGCAACTAGCTGAACATTAATAGAGTTCTGGTTCCCAACAGAAACTCTTTTGGACTCGAATCCAATAAATGAGAAATTCAGGGTTGAATTCTCCGGGACTGAAATAGAATAGTCCCCGTTACCATCCGTTTGAGTGGCAGTATTAGTACCTACTACCAAAACAGAAACACCACTTAATGCTGTTCCATCGGTAGCTGAGGTTACTCTACCACTTACTTGACGTTCTTGTGCAAATACTGTCAAAACGAGACAGGGAAGCACAAAAATCAAGCTAAGCAATTTTTGTCTCATATACTTTAGTTAATTAAAAAAATTAGGCTGTGAAGCGTTAAAATTTGTTAAACAATAACCAAATGTACACTTTGACTAAATATTCAGCAAGTATTTTAATGTTAAATTTAATATTTGATAAAAACGAATGCTTTAAGTTAAAATTTGTAACAATCATTAAATCAAACAATTAAAAATATACTTACGTAAAATAAAATATACCATAAAAGCATGAAAAACACTATTAGATAATTGATTTTTCAATAGAAATCTATATAAGATTGACTTAAAGCATAGTTATTTGAGTAAATAATACTATATAAAATGCAAACAAATAAAGTTTATTACATTCACATCAATAAAAAAGCGGAATTGGATTACTCCAATTCCGC
>JBEBRZ010000165.1:0-5387 GCA_040394615.1 Sphingobacterium mizutaii | reverse complement strand
TTTTATAATGTGTTGATTGTTTATGATTGTTTGTTACAATATTTTCAAAAAAAAAGCAATATCTTTTGTTTATCCTTAATCGATTGTTTAGTAGGTTGTTATAAAGTGTATATTGTACATTTGTTAATTTAATAGACGAAATAAAATCTTGTTTAAAGCTATTTAGGTTCACATCTCATTTGCATAGCTCAATACTTTCATTATCTTAGAAGAACTAAACATAAATCTATAACAACTAAAAACGCCTTAATTCTATGGTTAAACGCCACCATCTTTTCAATGGAAAGAATGGGTTAAAAATGCTTCGGATAGGGGGGATAAGTATGCTTTGTAGCATAGTCTCGCCATCCTCATTTGCCCATTCAGCCGTGCTAGCAATAAATAATGCAACGCATTGGCAAAATCAAATTACTGTTCGAGGAACTGTAAATGATATCTCAACCGGCCAACCCTTAGCCGGAGTGACAGTTTCTGTTAAAGGAACTAACCAAGCAACAACCACCGATGAGCAAGGGAACTTTGTAATTGAAGGAGTACCAGGAACTGCTACTTTGGTCTTTTCATCTATTGGTATGGAAACTAAAGAGGTTTCTGTATCGAATAAGACTACGATTAATGTTGATCTCACAGCCAGTTCAGATAATATCGATGAAGTGGTCGTAGTGGGATACGGAACTCAAAAGAAAGCAACAGTAACGGGATCAGTGGCTACTGTTAAAGGAGATGAATTAAAAAAATCACCAGCTATCAATTTGTCAAATGCAATGGCGGGTCGTGTACCAGGAGTAGTCGCTACCAATGGTAGTGGTGAGCCAGGTTATGATGGTTCAGGCATTCGTATTCGGGGGACAAATACTTTAGGGGATTCAGGTCCACTAATCGTTATTGATGGGATACCCGCTCGATCAGGAGGTATAGAGCGGTTAAATCCGGCAGACATTGAAAACATTTCGGTCTTGAAAGATGCTTCCGCAGCAATTTATGGTGCAAGAGCGGCTAACGGTGTGATTCTCGTAACGACAAAGCGAGGAAAAACTGGAAAACCAATGTTATCCTATACTTTCAATCAAGGATTTTCTCAACCGACTGTTATTCCAAAATTAGCTGATGCGGTTCAGTATGCAGAAATGCGGAATGAACTTGAGATTTTTCAGTTACCAGTCGATGAATGGAAGAGTGCTTTAGACGCTTTTAATACCAATGGTGTATACAATAGACCTACCGGAGGAACTGTTACAGCTCCTTTTGACCAAGAAGATATGAGACTATTTGCTGATGGTTCAGATCCGTGGGGACATCCAAATACTGATTGGTATGGCGAAGCGTTAAAGAATTGGTCTCCACAAGCAAAACATAATGTTCAACTGGATGGGGGATCCGAGGAATTTAAATATTTACTGTCACTGGGTTATTTAAATCAAGATGGGTATTATAAAAATTCTGCAACAGGATATAAACAATATGATATTCGTTTAAATTTAGATGCTAATATTAATAAATATATTAAGACCCAATTTGGTATTTTAGGGAGACAGGAAAATCGTAATTTTCCAACAAAAGGAGCAGGGACGATCTTCCGAATGTTAATGCGTGGTAACCCAACTATGCCAGCTTATTGGCCAAATGGGATGCCTGGGCCTGATATAGAATATGGGGAGAATCCAGTGGTTATATCAACTGATGCAACTGGATATGATCGAGATAAACGTTATTATTTCCAGACCAATGGTCAAGTTGAGATCAGCATTCCTGGTGTTGAGGGCTTGAAAGTGACAGGTACCGCTGCTATTGATAAATATGTAAGAGGTACAAAACGTTGGGAAATTCCATGGTATTTATATACTTGGCAAGGAGATTATGAAGCTGATGGTGTAACACCATTATTGGTAGCAGGGAAACGTGGACCTGCAGAACCTAATTTGAACCAAGGGAATGAAGATCAAATGAATGTCCTTTTAGGGGCAGTAGCATCTTATGATAAAGTATTTGGTGATCACACGATTAATATCCTAGCAGGTGTGAATCGTGAGACTATTCGTAATGATAATTTCTCCGCTTATCGCAGATACTTTATATCAAACAGTATTGATTATCTTTTTGCAGGTGGGGATTCAGAAAAAGATAATAATGGTGGCGCCTGGGAAAGAGCTCGTTTAAATTATTTTGGTAGAGCCAATTATAATTACAAAGGAAAATATATAGCTGAATTATTATGGAGATATGATGGTTCTTACATGTTTCCTGAAGACTCACGCTATGGATTCTTTCCAGGAGCAATGCTAGGATGGATGGTTTCTGAAGAGAATTTCTGGAAAGATAATGTTCCTGCTGTAAATTACTTCAAAATCAGAGCATCATATGGGCAGATGGGTAATGATAATATTTACTATGATGGTGCATTGCAAGAATATCAATATTTCTCTACTTATGGATTTGGAACATATATTATCAATAATGAGGTTGTTAAATCATTATCGGAAAGTAGAGTTCCAAACATGTTTATTACGTGGGAAGTAGCAAATAACTATAACCTGGGATTTGACTTTCAATTCTTAGGAGGAAAGTTTAATGCGGAATTTGATTTATTTAAAAACAGTCGTGAAAGTATTTTATGGAGACGAAACGCATCTATTCCCCAAAGTACAGGTATGACTTTGCCAGCAGAAAATATTGGAAAAGTAGATAACTCAGGATTTGACTTTAATGTGGGTTATAGAGAAACTTTTGGTGAGCTTGGGTTTAATGTCTCTGTGAATGGAGGATATGCTAAGAACAAAATTATTTTCTGGGATGAAGCACCAGGCGCACCTGAATGGCAAAAAAGTACAGGTCGTGCCATTAATGCCGGGCTATATTACAATTATGACGGCGTATTTAAAGATCAAGCAGAAATTGATGCTAATACGATAGATTATAGTGCAATTACTGGAAATCTTCGTCCGGGAGATATGAAATATCAGGATTATGATAATGATGGAAAAATTACTGCGGACGATCGTGTTCGTCGTGATAAAAATAGTGTCCCAACTTTCCAAGGAGGTCTTAATTTAGGTTTTACATATAAGAATTTTGATCTTTCAATACTCTTACAAGGAGCTGCAGGTGGCGAGATTAGAATTGGAACTGATGAATCAGGAGCGATTGGAAATTACTTGCTGGACTTCTATGAAAAACGGTGGACTGTTGATAACCCGAGTAGCGAACATCCTCGAATTACGGACCGTAGTGATCAATATTTTTCATATGATAATAGCTACTGGATGCGTAGTACAGATTATATACGTTTGAAGACTGTTGAGTTTGGTTACAACGTCCCTACAGATTGGTCCAAAAAAATTGGTATAAGTAGTGCCCGTATTTTCTTAAGCGGACAAAACTTAGTTACTTGGAGTGGAATGAAAATTTATGATCCAGAATCTACCAATGCAATTGGTCATTATTATCCTCAAGCCAGATTACTTAATACTGGTGTAATGGTTTCCTTTTAATTATAGATAGTTATGAAATTTAATTTTAAAATACAATATAATCTTTTGGCCTTGATGGGGTTATTGGTTTCTTGTAATGACGATTTTGTCAGCACAAAACCACTTGGAGAGGTATCAGAGGAGGTGGTGTGGTCAGATGAGGCGCTAGCTCAAGCATTTGTTTACGAAATCTATAATGGTTTTGGAGTAGGTGGGTTTTATGAACAACAAATGGCCTCAATGACAGATGAAGCATTATTTACACACCCAGGACGGGGAATTAACACCGTAAATGAGAGTCGATCTAATTCCGCAGATCAAGGCTATATAATGGATACGTATAGTTATGGTAATATGTATTCCCGTATTCGTGCAACAAATATTGCAATTCAGCAATTAAGAAATCCTCAAATAGACGAAGCCAAGGCTGGGGAATTGTTGGGAGAAGCTTACTTTTTAAGAGCATATTTTTACCAACAACTTCTGAGATTTTATGGGGCAGTCCCTCTCGTTACTCAGGTTTATGAATTAGGTGCAGAAAATTTTATGAAAGAACGTTCTACTTATGAAGAATGTGTCAACCAAATAGTTAGTGATTGTGATTCAGCAATTACCTTAATGCAAGGTGTTGCTAAGATAGATGGTCGTGCCAATGATGTGGCAGCTGAAGCTCTAAAAGCCAGGGTATTAACCTATGCAGCAAGTGATCTTCATGATATTCCAACTGCAAAATCAAAATCTTCGTTAATTAGTAGTTACGACAACCCTGAATTTTTAGGATATATTTCAGGAGACAAAACAGCAAGATGGCAACAGGCTAAAGCTGCTGCTAAAAAGGTGGTAGATCGTGCTGAATATCAATATAAAATGGATCTAACTAGTCCTGTAACCGCAGAAGAAGGTACTACTAATTATCTGGATATAGCAATGGCAGGTGGTAGTAAGGTAGCGAATGCTGATGGTAAAAGAGATTTAATTCTAGGAAGATTTTTCACTGATTTAAAAGATGAAAGGGGAGGCTGGGTAGGTCGTGATAATGGACCCAATGGTTATCATAACTGGTCAGGTAATTCTCCAATCCAGTTATTCGTTGATGATTATGAAATGATTTCTGGCGCTAAATTTAGTTGGGATAATGCTACTCATAAAGCTGCTCCATATAAAAATCGTGATCCTAGATTATATGTTACCGTAAGTACAGATGGTGCTGACTGGAAGCCTAGAACTGAAGATGTTAAAAATCGTGATCCTTATAACCAGATTCAAACTGGAAGGTATGAAATTGGGAATGGTTCAGGTACAAAAACAGTGAGCTTTGGTTTAGATACCAGAAATAGTCCAATTGAAGATTGGAACGGATCTTATACGGGTTATTATTATAGGAAGTTCGTCGATCCTAATCCTGCGATTATTGATCAGAACACGCGCCAGCAAATTCCGTGGCCTTTATTAAGGTACACTGAGGCAGTACTAAATTATGTAGAAGCTTGTATTGAATTAGGCGAGGAGACAGAAGCGAAAACTTGGTTAAATAAAATTAGATTTCGTTCAGGTATGCCCGCTATAACTGAAACAGGCACCGCTTTAAAAGATCGTTATAGAAATGAAAGACGAATTGAATTAGCCTTTGAAGAACATCGCTTTTTTGATGCTCGCCGTTGGATGATTGCTCCAACAACTCTTGGAAGGAAGGTTACGATCATAGATGTCTTTGGACAATTAAAAGCTGGTAAAACAGTAAGTTTATACAAGTATGATACCGAGAACTATAATTATATTTATACCGTAAATACTTTAAACCCAGGTATTGAAAACAGAAGTTGGAATGATAAAATGTATTTCAGCTCATTTCACAGAGATGAAATCAACAGAAATACTTCATTAGTTCAAAACCCTGGCTACGAATAGGATTTAATACGA
>JBEBRZ010000164.1:0-5403 GCA_040394615.1 Sphingobacterium mizutaii | reverse complement strand
AAAAAAACTTATTATGAAAACATTATTTTGCACATTCCTAACGTTTATTTGCTTGACAACATTCGCGCAAAGCAATTATGAAAAAGCTATGGGCGAGGCCCTAAGTACATGGAAATCCGGAAAAGCTAAAGAAGCAAGTGAGATGTTTGAAAAAATTGCTCAAACAGATAAAGAAAACTGGCTTCCGAAGTATTATCAGGCATTAACCTTGGTAACGAGCTCATTTGCTATACAAGAGGAAGCCGAGAAGACTAGCATCTTAAAGAAAGCAAATGCACTAATTCCGACAGATCCGAAAGCATTAAACTCAGAATGGTTTGTATTGAAAGCTTTAGCCACAACTTCTGAACTGACAATCGACCCGATGAACAACGCACCTTTGCTCTCACCCTCCATCATTTCAGATTATGAGACTGCACTTCAGTTGGACCCTAATAACCCACGGGCTATAGCAGGTTTAGCAGAATTTAGTTTTCAATCTAAAAAATTCATGGGAGGTAATACGAAGGAAGAATGCGAAAGTTTGCAAAAAGCACTAACTTTATTTGAATCACAAAAGCCTGAGCAACCATTTTATCCGGTATGGGGTAAGGAACGAGCAGAGGCGCTTTTAAAAGAGTGTAAATAACCCATTATGAGGAAATTCCTAATCTCCTTTCTTTATGCCGTTTTAGTCAGTTTAGCAGTTTACTGTAGTATTGCTATTTTCTACCTTTTTAAGAATGGAGTTTTAGAGATTTCCTTTATACAAGCACATGAATCAGTGGCAGGACTAGCGTATGGTATTTGTCTTTATTTACTCGGAGCTTCCACTGGAGCATTAATGAACAGGCTAATCCCTCAAAAGGACAAGGTTCTTAAAAGAATTATCTGCTATAGTCTGTTCATTTGCCTCTTTTCACCCCTTGTTATTTTTTGTATCAATTTTCTGATTTCAGTAATATGGTTAAAGCATTCCTTTGCCCATTTTATCGATAATGAAAATTGGTTTAGCTATATTCCTTTAACCGTGATTTCAGTTCTTATAGGATTAGGATTCCATGGTTTTTATTATTATAAATATCATAAGAATAAACAGATCGAACAGCAGAAAAAGATCGCTGGTGAAGCTACAGCTCAATTTGAAACACTAAAAAACCAAATCGATCCTCATTTTTTATTCAATAGCCTGAATGTTTTAATCGGGCTCATCGAAGAAGACAAACAGAATGCGATCGCCTACACAAAATCCCTATCCAGAATCTACCGTTATATTTTAGAACATAAGGATAAGGATCGTGTAAGTATTATGCAGGAGTTGGAATTTGCCAGAAATTATATTTCATTATTGCAGATAAGATTTGAAGGTGCAATTCAATATGACGTCAAAACAGAAGACTTTAATGAAGAAATGAACACCGTTCCTCTTGCTCTCCAATTGTTATTGGAAAATTGCATTCAACACAATAAAGCTTCTGAAGAAATTCCTTTACAGATCCGCATTTATAAGCAAGAAGCTAATTTATTGGTCGAAAACAATCTGCAGCCGAAAATGAATAAAATTAATTCGACTAAAGTGGGCCTCAAGAATATTAATGAACGATATTTATTAGTGAGTAATAAGAGTCTTGAGATCGTCAAAACCCAACATTCTTTCACTGTAAAATTGCCCATTATATGAGTACGGAAGACTATAGAGTAATCATTATTGAAGATGAGAAACCAGCTGCACGATCCTTACAAAGGAAGTTAGAGACACTGGGATTCCACCAAATAATGATGTTGCATTCTGTTTTACAATCAAAAAAATGGTTTGCAGAGAATCCCAATCCTGACCTTATTTTTTTGGATATTCAATTATCTGACGGTCTATCTTTTGAAATATTTGAAGATTTCGAAATTGAGAGTGCTATTATTTTTACAACCGCTTATGATGAGTATGCTTTAAAAGCATTCAAGCTAAATAGTATTGATTATCTACTAAAACCAATTGCCGAAGAAGAACTCCAATTTGCCATTGAAAAGTTTAAAAAACAAAAAGAAGCTTTGCAATCCTTCGATTATCATCAGCTCCGGAATATACTTGACCCAGAAAGGAACTTTAAGACTCGATTTAGTATCAAAGTAGGGCAAAGTATTAAATTAGTAAATACAGAAGACATAGAATGCTTGTTTTCGCAGAACAAAGGCACCCATCTATACACAAAACAAAAAGATCAATACCTTTTAGACCAAAGTTTAGATCAACTAGAGAGCAACCTGGATCCAAACCAGTTCTTTAGAATTAGCAGAGCACATATTGTGAACATAGCTTCCATCAGGAGTATTGCAATTCATTCAAACTCCAGATTAAGATTAGAGCTGAATAATTATCCTAGTCAGGAAATTATTGTTAGTCGCGAAAGGGTAAATGATTTCAAGAGGTGGCTTGGATAAGATTAATAAAGATGAAATTTCAGGGGGATATTCAAGCCTACTCCAAAAGTGAACCCCTCAATAGGTTTGAAGTCCTTTTTTGTATTAATATCAAATCCATATCCTGCAGATAATTCTAATAAAGAGAAAATACTTAGCCCTGCTTTTGCGGTTGCTGTATAAGGTGTTATTTCGCCTTTTATAAATGGCCAGACGGCTACATTATTAAGATAATAAGTTACCCCAAATTCCGGAATGACAGTTGTTTGATCCAACATCCAGGTAAAATTGGCCCCTGCATCGAACTTAATGTATTGGGACTGATTTGGAGCGAATAATCCCCAGGCTGAGGCTTTCAAAAAACTACCGTTTTGATATTGGTACCCAACTGAGGGACCAAAAATCCATCCATTGGCTTTTTTATCTTTTTCCTGTGCAATACCAATGCCGGTTATGGAAACCAATAACAGTAATAATGAGAAACCGTTCTTCATATCATGTAATTTACTTAAAAACTAAACAATTCCATAACAAAGTTCAGCTTGATTTGTTATCTTTCAAAGACATTATTAAAATCACACAACAGCATTAGAAAAACAACTCTCAGCAATGCCCATTAAAGATTTGGGGTAAAAAAAAGATACCTCTACAAATCTTGAGCAAATATTTTCGATTAGAACATTTAAATATTTAATACTAATTCCTTAACAAGGACTTAATTTGAAACTATTAACTTTCAATTGGTTAAACTATCTATAAAAAATACATTTAACCATACGTGTTTATTCATGTAAAAAACACGCCTGTGAAAGACAAAATATTTCCTGAGTTTGTGCGTTCCTGTAGTAATTGAACCCTAAACTTGTCTCTTTCGGGACGCTGGTATTTAATTTATTATTTATATAATTTCGAAACTATGCTATGAAAATAATTAGCTTAAAAAACGCGACGCTGTTTCAATCACACCCGCTATGTCCTCATTGCAAAGAAGCATATCTCTATTCGAGAGTTCACAGACCTTGGTGGGTAAAGACCTTTTTATTTTTCTTACCTGTTAAACGTTATGCTTGTCATCAATGTAATAAGACATCCTACATTCTTCGTGAGAGAGAAGAACGGGAGGAGCATTAAAGCTTTGGCTTATGCAGCATTAATTCGTCTATCTGCTCTTCAATATGTTTATAGGGGTATTTATGGATAATAAATCGATGCACAGCATTGTCTGAAGGTTCCCAATAATTTGATCCATCTTCATTTAATTTCAACCGACCAGGACCACTTACATAAAAGTATTGTTCCGGGTTACGGGCTGCGATCAATACCGCTGTTTGATCCCAAGAGCTTCTTACTTTTTCTCCCTCCTTAGAATAGGTTTCAAAATTTATTTTATAACCTATTGAAACCGGACTTGAAGAATCATTAAGTGCCGCAACTTTAGCACCCGTTTTAATCTTCTCTCCTATTTCAAATCCGGTGAATAAAATTGGTTTTGGGAAGTGTTCGAAGGCATAAAGGGATGACTCCACATCCTCATGAATATTAAATTCCTTTCCTTGTGGGAATCCACCTGCCATCGCTACCCAATTCTTAACTTTCCTTTTCACTAATTCCAGTCCACTTAAATCTGAATATTTATCACCCTTAGATTTTAATAATTCACTTACATTCGTCATAAAACCAACCGTTACAATCGTAACGCTGTTATCAGGTTGTTTAGCCAAGACTTCTCTATAAATTTCTACCGAAGGTCTATAGGATTTGTTTAACAATTCCGGATAAAATTTTTGAATAATCTTTTCATTCCAGTTATTAGAAGCGGTGAAATTTGGCGCTAATGGATTCTGAGTATATCCAACCGGCAAGTCGGGTCTGTTAAAATACCTGTTATAGACTTCAATCGTTGGGGCAATGGATTTATGGGCATCACTGGCGACAGTTGCTAATATTTCAATTTCCTTTTTATCTGCAAAAGCGTGGAGTAATGTGATAGCACCTATATCATCGTAGTCAGGTCCCATATCTGTATCAAAAATAATTTTGGTGATGGTAGAGTCTGAAGGTGTAGCCTTTGCACAATAAGCACAGGTAATTAGCAAAATAGCTATCATCACTTGTATTTTCAAAGCCTTAGTATTCTTTTTCATAGGTTTAACGTTCGGGTTATTCTGTCTTTAATTTTAGACAACTCACAATATAAATAGAATTCTATTTATAACATATTTTAAAGAGAAACAAATCCATTACTTTCAAGATTAGGACTAACCTAGAAACAGAACAGTTAATTAATAATTAGTCCTAAATAAATGTTTAAACACATGCTAAGCGGTGAGTTATCAATAACGCCATAATTTAATTGTAGATTAATTTTAATCTACAAGAGAGTAGTTATAAATCGACTTTTTCAAAAGTTTAGTTTCCATTTACATCATCATGTATTTTAAAATTAGCGACATTTGATTTCACACACTAACAAATAATATTCTTAACAACGCCTTTATCTATAATCACAGGAACTGCAATGAATCCTTATCTTAATTCTCATAATCAAGATTTACTACAATATGCTAAACAGCATAAGGAAAAATATCGCAATGTGAACCCTTTTCATAGTATTTCTTTTGAGAATTTTTTTAATCCAGATTTCGTGACGCAGGTGATGGAGGAATTCCCGGATCTTTCTAAAGGTAACAACATAGTTTACAATGATCCTTTACAGAAAAAGCTGGCAGGTAATGGAAAGGAGCTATTCGGGCCACAAACCAAAAAACTAAGGCACTTCTTAAATTCTGAACCTTTTCTGAATTTCGTGAGAGAAGTTACCAGTAATGATGAAACTCTTTTCGGTGACCCTTATTTTTCGGGGGCTGGATTACATGAAATCAAACCAGGAGGTTTGTTAAAAGTACATACTGACTTCAACAAACACCCTGTCAACGGCTTAGATCGTCGCGTGAATTTCATTGTGTATCTTAATAAGGATTGGAAGGAAGAATATGGCGGTCATTTTGA
>JBEBRZ010000163.1:0-5426 GCA_040394615.1 Sphingobacterium mizutaii | reverse complement strand
ATTATTTTCTATAACATCTTAACTTCTA
The DNA here is from genome assembly GCA_040394615.1 of Sphingobacterium mizutaii. Taxonomy (GTDB): domain Bacteria; phylum Bacteroidota; class Bacteroidia; order Sphingobacteriales; family Sphingobacteriaceae; genus Sphingobacterium; species Sphingobacterium mizutaii_A. The sequence continues at coordinate 5,398 of JBEBRZ010000163.1, read as the reverse complement.
AGATCGATACATTAACATATTCTATTGACGAAGCTGGTTTCTCAATCGTACAAACATACGCTGCAAACCACAAATAAGAAGATTCGAAAAAAAGTTGAATTTATTTTATGCAATGTTCAACGGTTTCGCATCATTATTAAAACGAAATAGAGTGTTTACATTAAAGAAGTAAAGAAATGGGAAAAGCAAAAGTAAAAAGAGCCAGTACCACCATCGACATGACGGCGATGTGTGATGTGTCTTTCTTGCTTCTTACATTCTTCGTTTTGACAGCTACGGCACGTCAACCAGAAACACTAATGGTAGATACACCGGCATCAACTACTCTGGATAAATTGCCTGATGATAACTTGGCAATTATCACCGTAGGAGATAATGGTAAGGTTTTCTTCACCATCAAAAATCCGAATGTTAAGGAAAGAACGTTGAAGAATATGTCTGCTAAATATAGTGTTCCGTTTTCGGAAGAAGATTATAAGAAGTTTAGGAATCAAGAGGATTTTGGTGTGCCGTTCAAACAATTGCGTGCCTTACTTTCTCTAGAACAAGATAAGCGTACAGTAGATGTACAACCAGGTATCCCTGTAGATAGTACAGAAGAATTATCGAATGAGTTGTATCACTGGGTTCAACAAGCACGTTTAGCAACCGTTGAGTTTAATCGTGATCGAGAAGCAGAAAATAAGAACTTCACAAACCCGGGAGCATTGACGATTGCAATCAAAGCGGATGCTGAAGAGAAGTACGCAGTAATGAATTTGATTATCGAAACCCTGAGAAATCAGAAACAAAACAAGTTTAGTTTTGTAACCGGATTACGTCAGGAAAATTAAGAAGATAAAAAATGGCAGAATTAAATCAAGACTCCGGCGGTGGCAAAAAAGGCGGTAAGGTAAGGTCGAAGAAAAATGGAGGTCGTGTAGATTTAACCGCGATGGTGGATCTAGCATTCCTTCTGATCACATTCTTTATGCTTACAACTTCCTTGAATAAGCCACAAGCTATGGATGTTAACATGCCCGATAAGAACAAGGATATAAATGAGAAGAACCCTGAGATTGACATCGCAGATAACCGTTCTGTCGTTTTATTATTGGGTTCAGATAACAAAATCGCTTGGTATTACGGTCAATTAGGAAACCCAATTACTCCACCTACTGTAGTTGACTACGGTAAAGAAGGAATCAGAAAGATCATTCTTGAAAAGAAAGCTCAAGTTCCTCAGGTGGCAGGCGGGAAAGACGTAATCGTCGTAATCCGTCCAAGTGACAGATCTGTTCAACGTAACCTCGTTGACATACTAGATGAAATGAAAATTACTGAAGTTAGTCGTTTTATGATTTCAAAAATCAATGCTGATGAAGTAGAGGTTTTGAAAGAAAAAGGGATCTATAACGAATAAAACATCAGATAAAAAGGAAAAAAAATGATCGGTTCAAAATTAGATTTATTTAAGAAGGAATGGCTAGATGTCGTTTTCGAGAATAGAAATAAAGAATATGGAGCATATGCATTGCGTAAATACGCACCGATTGCTACCAATATTGCACTATTCTCCGTTTCGGTTGTAGTCTTAGCTTTCGTAGCTATCAAAGCCTTCGATATTAAGATTTTTCCTGAGAAACCAGTTGAGGAAGCTGTGGTTGTTACTCCTGTTACTTTAGAGGATTTAGAACTCCCTGAACCACCAGAAGAAGAAGAACCGCTACCTCAAGAAGAAACTCCTCCTCAACGTATTGCAGAGGAACCACCTGCTGAAGACTTAATCCGTTTCCCGGAAGTGAAGGTTGTTGATGCAAGAGAAGTTAAGGAAGAGATTGTATCTCAGGACGAAATCAAAGAGAAAAATGCTACTCCGGCCCGTATTACCCTAAAAGGTACACCTGGTGCGTCAGGAGTTCCAACCGGAGAATTCGGACCTAAGAAAGTGGAAGGTGCCATCACTGGTAGTACTAAAGGTACTCCTGATGGTGACCCTAACCAAGTGTATGACTTTGAATCCGTTGAGGTGCCAGCTTCATACCCAGGTGGTATCGATGCCTTCCGTAAGTTTGTTGCAACGATGCAATACCCACAAGCAGCTATTGATGCAGGGGTGAAAGGTGTAGTTGAGCTTTCTTTCGTAATTGATAAAGACGGATCCTTAACAGATATTAAAGTCGTTAAAGATGTTTCTTACGGTACTGGACAAGCGGCGATTAATCAATTAAAGAAGTCGAAAAAATGGCAACCAGCGATTCAAAATGGTCGTAAAGTGCCTGTTCGTTATTCTTTACCAATTCGCTTAGACTTGTCGAATATGTAATTTGATATGTCGAATTCAACAAGAAATAATTTTAGACAGAAATCGCCCACACAGCGATTTCTGTCCATTTTAGGACTATTTATGTTCCTTTTTTATTTTGTGCTCGGACTCCTGATTATATTCTGGAAAGGCTTCCCGATTGAAATCGATCCGACCTATAAAAAAATATTTGGAATACTCCTGATCGTGTATTCTTTTATGCGATTTGCCAGACTTTGGCAAAATAATTTTCGGAATTAATTAATCCTTTTCATATTAAATCATTCATAATATTATGAAGCGTACAATATGGTATACTTTCGCGTTCATTGGTTTAATGACCGCTACGGTTTCTTGTTCGCAAAGCAAAAAAGCGGATCAGGGAACTGTAGATAGTACCCAAGGAAATGCAAAAGGAAATCAAAATGATATTCTGACGGGCGAAGTCGCTGTTATTGTAGATGAAGCTGTACTTCCTTTAATGCTGGAACAGGTTGAAGTATTCAAATCATCCTACGTGAATGCAAATATCAAGTTGATCCCTCTGCCGGAACGGGAAGCTATTAATGCACTGATCGAACGAAAAGCTGATATCGCAGTATTAGGACGATTGCTTAATGAAGAAGAAAGTGCAGGTTTTGAAAGCCGGAAAATTAAACCCAGAACTTTCCCCATATGCTACGATGGTGTAGTTTTTTTTAATAATCTGAATGCCGCAGATACTTCAATCGACATTCATGCGTTAACATCATTATTAAAAGGGGAATCAGATAGCGGAAAACAATTGGTTTTCGATAATGTAAATTCAAGTACCCTACGAAGGATAAAAGAATTGACAAAAATAGAAAGAGTTTCTGGGACATCTGTAAAAGGAATGAAATCTTCAAAAGAAGTTGTTGAAGAGGTTTTGACAGATGCAAATAAAATTGGCGTCATTTCATACGGACAGTATTTAGATTGCGTTAGAGAGTTTGGAGAAGAAAATAAAATTCGTATCTTAAGCCTTCAAAGTTTGAAGGACGGTAAAAATCTTGGTTTTTTTAAGCCCTCCCAAAGCACATTTGCAACGGATGAATACAGTGCGGAAACACAGTTTCACATTTTAAATTATCAGGCAAATATGGGACTGGGGATTGGGTTTTCTGCGTTTTTAACTGGCGATCGAGGGCAAAGGATCGTGCTTAAATACGGACTCTTACCGGCAACCATGCCTGGAAGAGAAATAATATTAAGAGAAGACAACATTAATTAGTTTATAACAAAGAGTAAATAACAGATTATGACAAACAGCAAATTATTTTTAAGCCTTTTAGTTGCGGGCGCTGTTGCTACAGGAACAGCACAAGCGCAAAGTTTAAAAGATGCAAAGGCTGCAATTCAAGCTGAACAATATGACAAAGCTAAAGGCATGTTGCAGAATTTGGTTCAGAAAAAGGCAAAAGACGGTGAGAATTATTTTTATTTAGGACAAATCTATTTGGTTAATGATAAAGTTGACTCTGCTCAAATCGTTTTCCAAGAAGGGATAACAAATGCACCTAAAGAAAAATTGAATTCAGTAGGTCTTGGTATTGTAGACCTTGAAAAAGGAAATGTGGGTGAAGCTGAAACTAAATTCGCTACAGCAAGCCAAGGTCTTGGTAAAAAAGAATACGAAGTACTTTATTATATAGGTAGAGCATATATTGACGCTCCAAAACCTGATTATAAAAAAGCGGTTGAGTATTTGACAAAAGCAAAAGAATTAAATGCAAAAGATCCATTGATTCCTACTGCTTTAGGTGATGCATATGCCGGATTACGTGAGAGTAGCCCTGCGTTCGTGGCTTACCGCGATGCATTAGCACTAGATGATAAATTACTTGCACCTAAAATTGGTCAGGCAATTATCTCCAGAAGAGCGCAAGCTTATGATGTCGTACTAGAAGATTTAACTGCACTGGCTACAGAACATCCTGATTACGGACCTATTTACCGTGAGTTAGCAGAGACTTATTACCTGTCTTCTATTAAAGCTCCGGAAGATCAATACCGTGAAATCAACCAAAAAGCAGTAGAAAATTATAAAAAATATCTGTCTTTGACAGGTGATGCTTCCGTAGATGCGAAAGTACGATACGCTGACTTCTTGGTTTATTCAGGTAACTATGATGAATTAAAACAAGTAGCTACTGAATTATCTACTGTTGAAGGTGTAGATGCTAAAGTATACCGTTACTTAGGTTATATCTCCTTCTTACAAGATAAAGACTATACAAAATCATTGGAACATTTGACAACTTTATTCTCAAAAGTAGATACTGCACGTTTGATCGGTCGTGATTACTTATATGCTGGTTTAGCAAACCTTATTGCAGGTGATGCTGCTAAGGGGTCAGAGTACCTGAAGATTGCTGATACTAAGAAAACAGAAGATGAGAACTATGATGAGGAAATTTCAGAAACTGCTTTTGAATACTTCAAAAATGGTGAAAATGAAATTGCGGCTAAGATCTTTACAGTACCGGCTGGCAACGATAGTTCAGATTACTACTTTGATTCTAACTTCTACTTAGGTCAGATTGAATATGGTATCGGTTCTAAAATTGTAACTGCACCGGAAGGAGTTGAGTTAACACCTGAACAGGTTACAGAAAAAATGAATGAGGCAAGACCACATTTAGAAACAGCAGTAAAATCATTAGGACTTGTAGCGGCTTCAACGAAAAAAGAAGTAGTGGACAAATACAAAATCCCTGCACTTTACTACAAAGGATTAACTGAATTGGCATTGGATAACGTAATGTACGATCCTGAAAATGCAAAAGGCATATTTGTGGATTCTTTCACCCAGTTATTAGCAGCTATCGCTGCATCTGGTAAAGAAGATGAAGCTAATACTACTTATTCAGCAGATGCTCATAACTATATCGGTTATTATGCTTACTTAAAAAATGATATGGCAAAAGCTAAAGAGCACTTCAGTGAAACATTAAAGTTGAAACCTGAAGATCCTTTTGCAATGCAAATGATTGAAGTAGTTCAGTAAGAATTTTAAAAACAAGAAAAGCCCGCCTATAAAGTAGGCATGGTCGGAAGATTATTCTTCCGACTTTTTTGTTTTTTATAAAAAGA
>JBEBRZ010000162.1:0-5502 GCA_040394615.1 Sphingobacterium mizutaii | reverse complement strand
TTCTACTGTTGATGGGATGGTGGACCATTCGAAAAAATAACTGATTTATAAACATAAAAAACAATATCATGAATTTGATTAAAAAATTATCCAGTTCGTTCCTGTTGGGACTGACTGTGATTGGATTAGCGCTCTCAACAAGTGCATTTACATCAAACCTAAAAGCTAACAACAAATTAGCGGGTGAGATATACGTCAATACTACGACCACAGGGGAATATGAGAAGCTGGCATCTCCTGGTGATTATAGCGATATTAACTGTGAGAACACAAGTGATTATATCTGTTCGTGGGTTCGGACTGAGACCCCAGGAACGGTACCTGATGAATTCACTGCTGCCCAAGCTGATTCATTAGAGGTTGCAGGCTTAATTGAGGAAAACAGCAATACGAAGGGTATTTATCCACGCCTTCAATAAAACTGGTTACAATTTACAATAGCCTGATATGAAATTAGATATTTCATATTTAGCACAATGAACAAAAGCAGCGTCCATAAAGTCCTTGGACGCTGCTTTATTTTACTGACTTTTTTGTCTTTTGATCACTGCTTCATTTCATGCATGGCTTGTTCAATCCTAAAGATCAACTCACGCCCTCTTTTTTTATTTGTAGGTTTGGGTGGATTGACCATCACGAGCTTATCATTAGCATCAACCAATACCATCGTCGGATATGACGCTATGTTATAATGCTTAACGATGGAGTGAGAAACTTTACCAGGACCTACCCAAAGTTTTACATCCTTGTCATCGGTATATTTTCCTGACTTTATTGATTTACGCCAAAGTTCTTCTTTAGAATCCACGCAAATGCTAACAAATACAACATCAGTTCTATCTTTGAAATATTCCTTTATGGGTTTCATTTTTTCATGAAGGGAAATGCATCCAGAGCATCCTGTGAACCAAAAGTCAAAAAGTACCACTTTTCCTTTGAAGTCCGTATTGCTGAGGTATTTTCCAGATTCATCTACCAACCTGAATTGAAACGACCGTGGATTACTTTTTTTTCGATCATAATCATCTTTTATATAGAATCTTAACTCAGCACTTTCTATGCTTGATAATAAGAGAATATAACTCCCCTCATCAATATCATGGGATATGCCCATATTCAGAAAAGCTGAAAAGGCAATCTGGTCATAAACGCTTCCTTGATATTTTTTTGCTGCGACATCCAGAATCAAAGGCAGATTAATCCCAATTTTTTTTTCGATCCTTGAGGTAGCCATTGAAAGATCTAAAGTTATTTTTAAGCAAAGGTATGAGGCAAAAACCCTTGATCTCCCTAAATAATTTGATATTAAGGTAGAGTCGGTATTTTGAATATAATTTCTCATATAAAAATCAACTACATATTTATTTATCCTAGAATCTTCTTTAGAACTGAAGTTTAAACCCATCAATTCAGAGCTCCTCAATGATCCTATGAAATCATACAGGATCTGATTTTTGATTGATTTTGGGATATGGTTATAGGATTTTTTTACCAATTCGCTCCCCCTACTTTCTATTTGATAATATATATCCTTTATTTTATTTAGAAATTCCCAGGTTTTCTCTTCAATGTTTTCGCTATCATTAAAGTTATAGCTCTTCCTCGTTCTAGATTGTAAACTAGCCCGTTCTGCTTGAAGGAGAAACAGGTCAAATTGACAATCCAACATAGCCTTATTTTCTCCCTGGAACGAAACTCCCGTTGGAGAGATTTGGATGTTTGTTTTGGTGTGGGATTTCAGTAAAAGGGGATTTCCAGCAAATGCCCGGTATCTGTCACTTTTGAGCCGATAATCTACTTCTGGAAATCTAAATAAAATGTAAAACGTGGTGGGAAGACCGGCTAGTTCTATCTTGAACTTCCCATCGCTCACCTGAATGGTTTTTTCTTCCCCTTTTGCGTAAATGTTATTTTCCTGTACAGGATCTGTAGCATAGGCTATCAAAAACGAATCAATTTTGAAGGAGCTGTCGAATTCTCCTTCAATTATTGTCTGAGCGTTTAATCTATTACATATTCCCAGAATCATACCACATATAATTAAGGCAACGGTATGAAACATTAATATCTTATAATCTAATTTTCTCATCACTATCTTTTATTTTGTTCAATACCACTTCTATTAATTTCATCTTGGGGAATATTAAATACATACCGTGGAGAGCCGGGCTCTAAAACATACTCCTTATCTCCAAGAACTCTCTTAAGAACGATCCCTGCACCAGCTTTATTAAGACGTTTGATATCATCCCATCTTAAGCATCTATATACCAGTTCTTTTCTTCTTTCCAATAAGATAAAATCCAATGCACTTTGTTGTTGGGAAAAGGAAACAGGAACGAAGGTTCCAGATTTATACCGATTTTCGAGCAACCTGTTTATTAAGGTCGTAGCTTCTGTCAGCTCTTGCTTTCTTATCAGACATTCTATCTTATTTAAAATTACCTCATCAACAGCCAACCCTTTAAAGGGTGCTAGGTCTTTTCCATTATATCCTGCTTTCATGATATATTTCCCTGGCTCAAGCATTTTGAAGTAGACCGATAGCCTTAAATCATTATGGTCATATAAATCAATCAGAGATGTATCTACAAATACAGTTTTTGATGTATTGTTGGCCCTGGCATTATTGTATATTTCGGTTATTCCATACATAATCAATTCATCCTTGGCCTCGGCGAACGGAATGGTACTCGTTAAGGAAAGTGTGTTGTAATCGACTAACCTACTATAATTTTTCAAAAATTCATCTGCCCATTTCTCAGATTGGTCATATTGCGCCCGATAAAGATATATTCGTGACAACAAAGCATACACAGCTAGTTTTGTTGGTCGATTTCGTTCTACAATAGGTCCTAAATATTGAAGATAATCAAGTGACTTTTCTAAATCCTCAAAGATGAGATCATAACATTCTTTTACTGTAGAGCGGGGTGAAATATAGTCAATCGACGGATCTCTTCTAAGAGGGATTCCCAAATCTGTCGATTGAGTTATTTCATCAAATGGAACGGAATAATTTTTTAAGAGATCATAATTGGCGTAGGCCCTATGAAAAAGTGCCTGGCCATAAATATTCATGATATCCTTGTCCATAGGACCCAATAAGCCACTCTCTTCTATTTCAGAGATAATATTATTGGCATAAAAAATACTATTATAAGGGAAATTCCAGTCCCCTATATTCCCTTCGCCTCCGTATATGTCCTCATCCCATATGTATGCGTTCTTTTCAATGGCTGTTCTGGAGGATAACCAATCTGCTTCGGAATTGATGTAATATTCATCAGCTGACAACTGCGGAAGTACACTTGCCCTACCCACGATCTCAAAATTATCCAGTAAACGTTGAAAATCTTCCATTTTTTTGGGTGTTAGGATATTGCTGTTTGGCTGCTCTTCCAAAAAACCTTTAGAGCAACTTATCAGAAAAAAACTGATTGTGATTATTTGTAATACTTTTTTCATGGCATTAATAATTAAATTTGAAACCTAAGGACCATTCCACTGGAACCTGGTATCCGGAAATCAGGTCTGGGTTGAGTCCTTTATTATTCTGTTTCCAGATTAGACCGAGATTAGATGCATAAAGGTAGAGCTGAAGAGAGGATCCGGGATTTTTCTTTAACGGATTCATGCTGTAAGCAAGACGGATATCCTGCAGACGCGCCATTCCACCCTTTATTGCCAGGACGTCAGAGCTTTGATAGAATGCCTGTCTATTATAATTAAAAGGATACATGAAAGCCGGTACATCTGTTATATCCTCATCTCCGGGATTTTGCCATCTATTCTCATAATCAGCAAAACGATAAGAACCGGAAATTAATCCATCTGAATTAAATGAATTGCCCTGTTTAACATAGTGTCCCCATTTATATAAAATTTGGAATGATAGTTCCAAGTCCCTAAAAGAAAAGGAGTTCTTTAAACTACCAAAGCGAGTTGGCACGCGTGAGCCCATTGTTATAATACTTCGACGATCCATACCATTGAGAATCTTACCGTAATCCGTACTTTCTTCACCTTCCAAAAATCCAACGGGATCGCCGGCTCCATTTAACCCCTTTGATCTGAAAAGAATCAGGGAATTAATCGGTGATCCTATCAGTGGTATAATATCAAAGGATGCGACGATATCTGTATTGGTTCCAGGTTCGATATAATAATCTGTAACCTTATCCTTTACCATGTTGAATATGATGTCCGATTGCCACCGAAAATCTCTTTTATCCATCCAAACTGATTTGATTTGTACATCAACACCTTTTGTTGAAGTGCAAGCAACATTTCCATAGAACTCAGTCACTCCTGTCTGAGGAGCTAATGAGCTTTGTCCCATCAAATCCTTTCCATTCTTGATAAAGTATTCGATTGAACCGGAAAAGCGATTTTTATACAGGCTAAAATCGAGTCCCACATTCATGTTTTGCACTCTTTCCCAACGCAACGTATTGTTAGGTGGATTTAGGATGATGTCAATGGGTTTTCCCCATAAATTCATATTCCTATATAATTTTGAAGTTAAGAAGGCTGTTGTATTTTTATCCACATTGCCATTATAACCATAGGTAAACCGCAACTTTAGCAAGTCAAGTTTTTCCCAAGCGAGAAGATTCTGAAAAGAATACGCACTTCCAACTGACCACAACGGTACTCCTTTTTGGTTTGCATTAACCCCAAATATATTCGAAACATCTTTTCGGATACTACCGTTCACCGTTAAGTTATCTAAATAGGTATATGAAATCAAACCATATAAGGATCGGTTATTGTCCACATATCTTGAGCGGCTCCCTCCATTGCTTATTTTGGTATAACTTCCTTTATGATAAAGAGGAAAGTAACTAAAAATATCTACAGGGGTAAAATTTTCAAGCTGCCGGTTGTATCCATATAAAGATCCATAATCTTCAAACTGACTACGATCCTGTCTCCACTCCATTCCCAGTAAACCACTTATAATATGCTTTACTCCCAAGCTTTCATTCCAGTCCAACTGAACCCTGCCATATTGGGATACCTTTTGGGTGGTATTTCTGTTTAAGATATCCCCCAAAGGAAGGGGACGAGTAACGGTATTATTAGCAGGATCGATCGCACTATATTGATTTATCAGATCTCTTGTATAGAATGAGCTTTGATCATACAGGGTTGTGCTTTGCATCCAATTATTGCTCTTTAGATAGTTCACACCTAATTTGAAGCTTCGATAGAGATTGCTCTGTAGGGATAATTGCATACGTAACTGCTGATCCTTCAAGTTTGAGGGGGAAAGACCATTGCGAAGCTCATCTAAAGGACGATATTTCCAGTCCAATAGCTGTCCATTACCAACGGTATCGGTATATTCCCTCCTTAAGGAATTCGATCTTGAGGCTTCAAGTGCATTTCCATTATTATCTACCAACCGCTCATAGGGATATTTAGGGTTATAGCTAAAGGTGTTTTTGTTATTGGAATTATTCTCCGTGTACCAGACCTCCGAATTCAATGTGATTC
>JBEBRZ010000161.1:0-5570 GCA_040394615.1 Sphingobacterium mizutaii | reverse complement strand
AAAAAATCCAACTATTTATAATAGCAAAGTGTTCCCTTATAAAATTCATTATTATGGAAAGCATTGATAAAAAAATAGATTTAGTGAATAAGGCAATTGAGATTAATAATGACAGGATTGCGGGATATGAAAAGGCTACGGAAATAATAGAAGATACGGAAATGCCTGAATTAGCGACTCTATTTCTTCAATATAAAACTCAATCGGAGCAATTCAACACCGAATTAGCACCTTTTGTAAAAGTTTACGGCGGAACTCCCGAAGAGGGAACAATGTTAAGCGGTAAACTTTTTAGAATTTGGATGGATATAAAATCGTTAATATCACCTTATACTCCGAAAGCTGTACTGCAAAGCTGCGAAAAAGGGGAAGACGAATTTCGGAATGCATATAAGGAGCTTATAGATGAGTCATTTGAAGACTGTCCGGATATTTCAGAGGTTTTACAATCTCAATTTGCTCAGCAAGGTAGTGCACATACGCATATAAAAGAGCTCAGGGATAGCGCATAAAGAACTCCATTAATACAATAGTCAAAGACTATTAATATAATTTTTACACTCTTATTTTATACCACAATTTCATTATGAATCCTCAGCTACCAGAAGCTGGGGATTCACTTCTTATTAAGACAGGAATTATGCTCACATCCAAAAAGGTGTGATTACGCCTGAGGACAAGGGAAAAACAGGATCACTTCAGTCCCAACATTTACACGGCTGGAAAGATTAATATATCCTCTTAGCCTTTCCATTATTCGTCTTACAATATATAATCCCAGACCCTGACCGGAGAACCCAGCAGTATTGGACGCTCTTGCTGAATGAGCTAAGATAATACTTAACTCTTCCGGAGGAATTCCAATACCATTGTCCCGGATAAAATAAGTTGTTCCTTTATGTGATTGTTCACTTGTGATTGAAATCCGGGGCGAAGGTTGTTGTGCAGAATATTTCAGGGCATTCCCCAAAATATTGATAAAAACAATAGCAATACCTCCTCTATCTCCAAATACCGGAAATAATTCTCCTAAATCCAGACTAACATTTGAAATCTCATGAAGTTGAGAAGCTTCATGGAACCAGCCTTGAATTTCTTCATCAATTTTTATAGGAATTTTAAACCGTTTATAATCTTTCGCCTGGCCAAGCTGAACAGTCTTATCGATAATATTATTTAAATTATCCATCGCATTGCTAACTATTTTTAACCAACGTTCGTGGAGCTCCGCTTTCATTTCGGGATTCCCTTGAAGCGCTTTAACACCTAGCCTGGCAATCGACAAAGGATTTTTAGCATCATGTGCAAGCGTTGTGGCCATAAGTTGCAAATCCTTATTAAAGGATAACTGCTCCTGCTTTTCCTGAATTATTTTTAAATTTTCAACTCTAGATGTCACATCTACGGCTGTGTGAAGAATGGCATAGGTTTTTTGTTCCTGATCCAATAATGCCCGGTATTCGAAATCAAAATAACGCAGATATTTCTGATCTCCGTCTTGAATTTCAGCTGGTGTATCCGTTGCTGAATAAGAAATTCCGGTTTTCCAAATATTCTCCAGGATATCAGAAAAACCGCTTTCTTTAAAAGTAGGAAAGGTCTCAGTGAATGTTTGTCCAATAATCGCTTTGGTACTGCACCAAATTTTTAACATCTCTTTATTCGCATATTCTATAACTAGGGAATCCCCTATATAGATAGCTGTTGCCTGCGGAGATTGGTCTAAAATTTCCATAAACCAACTTAGTTTTGATCTATCCAACATGAAATTGAGATAAAAATTAATTTAGCCGTAAATAAAAAAGTTCTTATAGGTATTCGATTGTTTTTTTTACACACAAATCATGCCATGTCATCGAAAAAAAACAAGCTTATAAGTACATAGATCACATTTTTATGGGAAAGAAGATCTGTGAAATATTTTCCCTATCCTTCTACCAAAGTAAAAGAATTATGAAAAAGATAGGTCAATTTTAAACTCCCGGGCTATGTTCCTATGAATGCTGATTTATTCTTACAGATTAATTTTCCTAATAATCAATTATTCAAGATAAAGGATCTAAATATTTACACTTATATTTGATTGACTTTATTGTGGATTTTGTTTATAAAAATATGGCTTAATGGGTTATTATGGAATATTATTTAATGATATTTTGTACCGATAGTTTTTATTGAAAAGGATTTGAACAGAGCGTAAAAAGGCTGTTTTTTAAAAAAAATAAATAATTAAATAATTTATTTATTTAATAAAATTCACAGTAAATAAAGCCTTATACCTCGGTCTCAACCTATAGATAAACAAATATTTCTAATATTCAGAGACCTATAATTTATAAAGCGAACCATAACAGAAACTCACAAATAACAATCATTACCTAAAACATTTAGTTTAATGGCAGATTTGAAAATATTATTAGTCGAAGATCATCCTGTAGTAAGAAACGGTATAAAATTATTGTTGGACTCACAACCAAACATGGAGGTCATAGCGGATGAGGATAATGGAAAAGGCGCCTTAAAGCTATTATCACAGGGTGTTTCGACAGATATTCTGGTCACTGATCTTGGCATGGTAGAGATGGATGGATTTGAATTAATTGAGGTGGTAAAAAAAACTTACCCTGCTATAAAAATAGTTGTCTTAAGCATGGTTAATGACCTCCAGACAGTTACTTCATGTTTTGCCCAAGGTGCAAGTGGATACCTCGTAAAGAATGTGGAGGCAGAAGAAATGATTTTCTGTCTTAATCATGTTGCCAAAGGAGCTCGCTATCTCTGTCAGGAATTATCCATTAGTTTAATTGAAAAGGAGATTGATCAGCATAACAGTACCGCCCATTCTATTAATCCGTTGGCATTGGAAATGTCTTCCCGCGAAATGGAAATTCTGGAGTTATTGGGGGAAGGTTATACCAATCTGGAAATATCTAAAAAATTATTTCTGAGCAAAAGAACAGTGGAGGGCCATCGCCAAAATCTAATCGATAAAACAAAATCAAAGAACACACCTGCCCTCATTAAATTTGCAATAAAAAATGGATTGATTAGATAAAACACCTAAACCTTTATATATTCATGAAACATTCAGCAATACTTGTAAGTGTTATCATGATTATTTTATACCACTGACATAAGGTTGACATTATCTACTCCTATTTTTACGATAAAAAACTGAAAACAAAGTAGAATCTCTAATAAAAAGGCTATTGGTAAAATGGAGGAAAAAGAAATATTTTATCCCACAAATCTTAATGACTGGCGCAATTGGTTAGAAAAAAATCACCTCTCAAAAGAATCTGTTTGGGTTGTTTTATATACCAAAGCTTCTGATAAATCTTCTATTACCTGGAGAGATGCTGTGGATGTAGCGCTTTGTTTCGGATGGATAGATAGCAAGAAAATAAAAATTGATTCGGAATCGTCGCATCAATTTTTCAGTAAAAGAAAAGCGAAAAGTACCTGGTCCAAAATCAATAAGGAAATAGTACAGAAACTTATTGATCAAGGTCTGATGCAAGCAGCGGGGTATGAAAGTATCGAAAAGGCGAAGCAGAATGGTTCATGGACCATTTTAGATGAAGTTGAAGAATTAGTTATACCCGAAGATCTGCTAAGAGCCTTTCATAATAACGAAGGCTCATTAGCCTATTTCAACAGCTTAAGCAAAACGAATAAAAAGATGATCCTGCAATGGATTGTCTTGGCAAAACGACCGGAAACCCGGGTAAAACGTATTAATGAAGTGGCTGAATTAGCAAGTAAGAATAGGAAACCAAAACACCTACCTTAAATGGTTCTTTTCTTAATCGTGGACCACTTGCATTTTCCCATCCATATAATAATTCAATAGGCAACTCAAGTATCCATCCGCATCTACTACATCCGTGGTAGTAGCAACCTCTTTTCCTTCACGAAATATCTTTAAAGTGACCGTTTGATTAGGAACAGCATTATCAACCGAAACCGAACAACCTACTCCGCCGACATTTGGAAGTAATTCAACCTCCTTCTTCCAGGGCAATGTTGCAGTCTCCTGGTATTCTTCCTCATCAGGTGTTGTATAGTCTAATGTAGTTGGAGTATATTGAATCTCCACAGGAACCGTGATATTTCCGGTTATTTCATAAGTAATCTTCGTATTAAGACTTCCTTCTCCATCTTTGCTACAGCTTGTCCATAAAAATGAGAAAAATAAAACACAGAAAAATAAGACGGATAGTTTCAAATAGTGTGATTTCATAAATAAATATCAATAAAAGCTTAAATCGAAATGCCAAATACAAAAATCAATCCAATACTAATCATTAAGAATTTTAATTAGTTATTTTTATAAAAACAAAGCCGTATGAACAAATATTTATTAATTAGTATATTCCTGCTATCTTGTTCTCTTAGTCTTTTTGGTCAAGATCTTATAAATAATACCTCCGAAAAATCGTTCTACGATATTGGCTACAAAGAAGTTTCAGAAAGTGATAGTTTAAAATTAGATATTTTCTTGCCAGAAAAAACAGATAAACAATCTATTCCCTTGATAACCATTGTTCATGGAGGGGCCTGGATTGCGGGGGACAAGGAATTGGAGAGTATCTATTACATGCGTGAGTTGAAGCGAAAGTTACTTGATGCTGGTATTGCCGTTGCTAGCATACAATACAGATTGGTTGACAGCACTACTCATTTCCCCTATCCTATACAAGATTGTAAAGATGCAGTACGTTGGCTTCATGCACATGCTGATCAGTATGGTCTTGACACCACTAGATTTGCTGTATGGGGCGGATCCGCAGGGGCCCATCTTGCTCTTTTAATGGCAAATTCTGAAGACCATGAATTCTTGGGGGATCCTGATCTGGCGAGATACCCCTGTGATCTGAAATTTGTCATCGATAACTTCGGCCCTACAGATCTCAATGCTTTATTTCGGATGGATATTGGAAAACTTGGAACATGGTTTTTTAAATCGTTTATCAACAAACTTTATCTGGCTCAACGTACAATAACCTTTGCTATGACCGGATATCCATTTGCAGAAAAGCAAAAAATAAAAGATATGAATTGGGAATTTTCACCCATGCGTCTTATTAATAACAGCTCCGTTCCCACCTTAATCATGCACGGCACCAAAGATCAAATCGTTCCATTAAGACAATCGAAAATGCTCCAAGCCGCACTTAATCAACAGGGCATTCAAAATCAACTCATTATCGTAAAAAATGGAGATCACGGCTTTAATAACATCCCTACGGAAAAATTAGACGAGTTAATCGATACGACAGTTGATTTTGCCCAACAGCATTTTTAAGCAATATTGTTACAAATTAACTTTCTGAACTTATTAAAAGATATACTTATCATGTCTTTTCAGTTAATGAGGTATTTTCTTCCTAAAGAAACAATTGGTTATATTGGTCCTATCCGACACATAGGAATTACTTAAAGCTAGGATTCTCAGATCACCCTAACCCACGCTATTCTCACTACATCAAAATAAAGTGTTAAATTAGCTGACGAAATATGGATCACACAATTAAAAAATATATGACACTAGAAGAGAGACTGAAACA
>JBEBRZ010000160.1:0-5616 GCA_040394615.1 Sphingobacterium mizutaii | reverse complement strand
TTTAATTACATCTTACGACCTACAGTATAAAACAAAGTGTTTTATTTTTGAAACATCTTACCTAAGAGCATATTTATTAGATTTCTATTGTACTGCATAAAACCAAAAAGCCACACTGGAACGATAATCCCAAGGCCAACTTCAATACTGTCCTTGGCGATGTATGCATTTAGAAATTGGCTATTTGTTTTTTAGTTTTTTTTGCCAATTTCAAAAGCCTGTTATCAAAAAAATAAACATGATCCAAACTCACATACAAGGTCGATTGCAGGGGTAAATGCAGTTTTGTAATCTGCAAAAGCAACTTGGTTTTTCATGCATCTCTTGCTCCTTTTACGGCAATCATGTCCACTGAATATCCATTAAACTATCCCGTTTCTGTCAATTTCGAATGTCTCAGCAAGGGTCGCAAAATCATAATTTCTGCTTATTCCAAAGTTTTTTTATATTGCACCCTCAGTTATAAAAGAACCTATCTTATTCCATAATGCCCAGCTTTAGCCTATACAGCTTAGATGAATTATTCAACTTAGTGAAGCAATCCGATGAGTCTGCTTTTACTGAGCTATATGAGAGAACTTGGGAGAAATTATTTTTAACCGCCAAGCAAAAGCTAAAAGATGAATCTTATGCCAAGGAAATGGTTCAGGACATTTACATCGATTTATGGAATAAAAGAGAAGAAAGGGAAATTCAGAATGCAGAAGCCTATTTAGCTCAAATGCTTAGGTTTAAGGTAATCGATTACTATCGCAAAAAGAAAATTCATCTTGAGGAATTGGACAAAATACAAGATATCCTTCAAGAATCTATTGCCGCAGACGGCCCGTTTTTGGAGCATGAGCTAGAAAGTATCCTTCATACCTGGATCGACCAACTTCCCCCAAAGCGGAAGAAAATTTTTGAGCTCTACTATCTGGATAGTAAATCCACCAAAGAGATTGGCAATCAGTTAAAATTATCTACAAAAACGGTCCAGAACCAACTTCTTATCAGTAAACATTCGCTGAAAGTAATCCTTCAAAGAATCTTTTTTCTTTTTTTTATATTTTTTTTGGGACATACATCTATCAGATACGACTATATAGGTAACCAAGCAGGTAAACCTCATTATGTCAGCAAGAAAAAAAGGGATTCAAAAGCTTTTATCAATACTTTTCAATCGGTACGTAAATAATCAATCGAGTGAAAAGGAGAAGGATTTAGTCGATAAGATCTATGACTCCCTAGGAAAAAAAGAAGAAATTGACCGCAACCATCTTGATCAAATCAATAAAGAACTCAAAGCCTCTATCGATAAAAGGCTTTTCCACTCAACCAAGAGATCTATAGTTTTCAGTTGGAAATATGCCGCAGCTGCGTGTCTATTAATTTCCTTAGGGATTTCGATCTACTTTGTTCAGTTCGGGAATTTTAATTCACATGGATCTCATCCTGTCAATGCCTCGAGACCTAACACTGAACCAACGCCCACATTATCTATTAATGAGCAACAACTTTATGTTATCAATGAGCAAATCCCCAAAGGGAGTACATTCAAAATGATAGAGCAAGATAGAGTTTTAGATCTCTCCGATTTACCTGAAGAATCCAGTATTCGGAAAATAAGTGTTGAAAATCCAAGTAAAACTCCTATTTCACTTCTATTAATGGATGGATCGCAAGTATGGCTAAATTATAAATCAAAATTGGATTTTGATTTTGATGAGCAAGCAAATATGAGGGTGGCTCATGCAGAAGGAGAAGTCTTTTTGCATGTTAAGAAATTCAAAAATAAGGATGGAAATATTCCTTTTATTGTTAAAACAAACCTCCAAACAATTGAGGTACTGGGCACACAATTCAATATTAACGCTTCCCTTGCTGATGAAGAGAATGTAGAACTTCTGGAAGGAAGCATACGACTTATGCATAATAAGTCTTCGAAAAAAGTTTTGTTAACCCCTGGCCAAAAAGCCTTCCTTAATAATCAGCAATCCCAAATCCTTGTATTAAAATCCAACAGTGAGGAGAAAGCAAAAGCATGGCGTCGTGGTCTGTTCTATTTTGAAAATGAATCAATGAAAATGGTTGGAAAAGAACTTTCTAATTGGTATGAGAAGTCGATTATCATCGATCCTGAGCTAAACGAATTGTCCATTACAGGGATGATCAAAAGATATGATGATATCCATCAAGTTCTCGAATTGATGGAGCTGACCAACAATATAAAATTTAAGAGTATGAACGATAAAATCTATATAAGCCGCAGAAATTAAACCGGCCACAAACCTTATTCTAATAAACTTTAATAAACTAACATTATTTATAAAATTATGGTACTCAACCCTCTTGTAAAAAAACCTCAGGCCTATTTCCTCAGACCCGGTTTGTTTTATTTGATAGGACTACTATTTTGCTTCCAAATAGCTTTGGGAAAAACTGTAGATCCTCAAAAACCGATCAGTGTAAACTTCGATAACACCCCCTTAAAACAAGTATTTAAAGAGCTAAATACGGAAGCGGGACTGCAATTTATATACACAAACAAAGATCTAGACGAAAACAAAAAGATAACCTTAAAGCTAGAAAACACATCCGTTCGGACGGTTTTAAACCGAATTTTCACCAGTATCCATGTCCCTTATGAAATAAAGGATAATACGATCATTATCAAGCGGGAGACACGAACCAACCAGCAACAGCGCATTATAAAAGGTCAGGTCCTAAATGAACGCAATACTGCTATCGCGAATGCTACGATTCAAACGAGTAACTCCAGTAAGATGACTTCAACGAACACGACTGGAAACTTCGAAGTCGAGGTACAAGCTCAAGATAATTACATCACAGTATCTTCAATCGGTTATGTTTCCAGGCAAATCGAGATTAAATCTGCCAATGATTACCGCATCGTTCTGAAAGATAGTACTGATGCACTTGATGAGGTAGTGGTAGTGGGTTTCGGAACCCAGCGGAAGGCCTCAGTTGTCGGAGCAATTTCGACTATCGAGCCAAAACGTCTTCAAAATGGAACCTCCAGATCAATGAGTAATAACCTAGCCGGGCAACTGGCAGGTGTTATCGCTGTTCAACGTTCGGGAGAGCCAGGATATGACAATTCAAATTTCTGGATTCGGGGAATAAGTACTTTTGGAGGAAACAGAAACCCTCTGATCTTGGTCGATGGTGTCGAGCGTTCGCTGGATAACATGGATCCGGAAGAAATCGAATCTTTTTCAATATTAAAAGATGCAGCCGCCAGCGCCGTATATGGTGTTCGCGGGGCCAATGGGGTTATTCTGATCAACACAAAAAGGGGTAAAGTTGGAAAACCAAGTGTGACAGCAAGATTCGAGCAAGGATCTACCTCGCCTATTCAATTACCTGAATTTATCGGCGCCGCAGACTATCTAGAGGTCATGAACAGCATACGGGAAGAACGTGGGGAGAGCCCATTATATTCGCAAGAAAGAATAGATAATATTCGAAATGGGGTGGATCCAGACTTATATCCTGATGTTAACTGGCTAGATGCAGTGTTAAAGGATCAAGCCTCAAACACTAGAGCAAATCTAAGTGTGAATGGAGGGTCGGAAATCTTACGTTATTCATTAGTCACTTCTCTTTATCGCGAAGGTGGAATTATTGAAAGGGATAAGAACCAAGCTTGGGATTCCTCCTCAAAATTAAATAGGTATAATGTTCGATCCAATGTTGATATCAATGTGAGCCCGACGACCTTATTTAGGTTGAATATTGGTGGGTATCTACAAGATAGAAATCGCGCTCCCCAAAGTGTAGATGAATTATTCCAGCAAGCATTTACTATACCACCTTATGTCCATCCAACGATTTACTCTTCCGGGGAAATTCCGAGAACACCTGAACGGACCAATCCCTGGGCACTCGCAACGCAACGAGGTTATGAGCGCCTTAGTGCGAGTAAGATCGAATCGCTATTCTCTCTGGAACAAGATCTAAAGTTCTTTCTTCCCGGTTTAAAAGCAAGAGGATTATTTTCTTTTGACCGCTATTCGGCTAACTCGGTGGTGAGAAGTAAAGATCCGGATTATTATAATCCAGCCATTGGACGCGATGAAGATGGAAATCTGCAATTAGTAATTGACAAATATGGACAGGATTTCCTGGGATATTCCAACGGATCTGAATGGGGAGATAAAAGTATTTACTTAGAGGGAGCCCTTAATTACAGTCAATTCTTCGGCAACCACAATGTGGAGGGGATGCTATTATACAACCAACGGAATTATGACAGAGGTGATTTATTACCTTATAGAAATCAAGGTATTGCAGCGAGGTTTTCTTATAATTACAGCAATAGATATATTGCAGAATTCAATTTTGGATATAATGGTTCTGAAAACTTTGCTCCCGGAAAACGTTATGGATTCTTCCCTTCTTTTGCTTTAGGTTGGTACATCTCGGAAGAGAATTTTATGAAAGATTATAAAGACACTTTCACTAAATTAAAACTTAGAGGGTCTTATGGTTTGGTAGGAAACGACCAGCTGGATGGAAGAAGGTTTGCTTATATCACGACAATCAATGAAACAACAGGTTATCGATGGGGATTAAACAATGATTTCGGACGCTCAGGAAGATTTGAGGGAGACCAAGGAAATATGAATCTCACCTGGGAAACAGTAGAAAAGACCAACCTTGGATTTGAACTAGGATTATGGAACGCCTTAGATTTCCAATTCGACATCTTTGAAGAAAACAGGAAAAACATCTTTATGCAGCGTAGATCCATTCCGGGATCAAGTGGTTTTACAAACGCTCCTTGGGCAAATTACGGAGCAGTTAACAATAAAGGAGTGGATATGTCCCTTGAATTTAACAAGGACCTTTCCGAAAACTTCTTCCTTTCCTTGCGCGGAACATTTACATACGCTAAAAATAAAATTATTGAACAGGATGAACCATCAGCAATTATTGGAACATCCAGATCATCTACAGGAAAACCTGTAGGTCAACAATTTGGGTTGATTTCCGATGGTTTATTTAGCGATAACGATTTTCAGGACATAGAAAATGGAATATTAAAGGAGGATGTTCCAAGACATTCGTTTGGCCCTGTACGCCCAGGAGATATTAAATATCAAGATATTAACAATGACGGTGTCATCGATGCGTTAGATGCAACAGCAATCGGTGGAACCGAAGATCCACAGATCGTATTTGGCTTTGGAACGAATATGCGATATAAATCCTTAGACTTTGGATTTTTCTTTCAAGGCTTAACAAATAGCTACCGCATTATCGGAGGCTCGAATTTTATCCCTGGAAGTGCCAATGGTTCAATGGGAAATATCTACAGCAATGTAACCGATCGATGGACCGTCGAAAATCCTAACCAAAACGTATTTTATCCAAGGCTTTCAGACTATCAAAGTGCCAATAACAACATGGCTTCTGATTGGTGGTTGAAAGATATGAGCTTTATTCGCTTAAGAAATGTAGAGGTGGGGTATACACTTCCATCTTCTTGGATAGATCCGATTGCCTTAAAAAACGTCCGCATATTCCTTAGAGGAAATAATCTACTTACCCTTTCAGATTTTAAACTTTGGGATCCTGAATTAGGTGTAAATAATGGTATGAGATACCCGA
>JBEBRZ010000159.1:0-5635 GCA_040394615.1 Sphingobacterium mizutaii | reverse complement strand
TTTTTTATAATTTCTTTCTAAATTTTATATAATTCCTTTCAAAAGTTCTATATAAAATCGAATTCCCTCGTTTATTTCACTTAAATAGATGAATTCATTAGCAGTGTGTGACCTTGCAGAGTCTCCAGGACCTACTTTGATCGATGGAATCTGCAAAATTGCCTGATCACTCATCGTAGGACTTCCATATAACTCTTTTCCTAAAGATATTCCTGACTGAACAATCGGATGATCAATTGCTATTGATGATGGATTTAATCGTGTCGATCTTGGTTCAACGTTTGATTTTACATGGGTTCTTATAATTTCAAGAACTTCAAGATTAGAATAGATATCTGTTGTCCTTACGTCTACTACAAATTTACAGCTTGCCGGAACAACATTATGTTGTGAACCTGCTTCAATCATCGTTACACTCATCTTTACAGGCCCTAAGAATTCAGATTGCGAAGGAAACTGATAGGTCTCAAACCATCTAATATCTTCTATAGCCTTATAAATTGCATTTTCCCCTTCTTCTCTCGCTGCATGCCCTGATTTCCCCAATGCTTCACAATCCAAAACCATTAAACCTTTCTCTGCAATAGCAAGGTTTAATAAAGTCGGCTCACCAACAATTGCAAAATCGCAAGATTGGACATGTTTATAGGCTTCCTCAAGACCTGCCTTTCCGGAAACTTCTTCTTCAGCAGATGCAACTAAACAAAGATTGAAAGGAAGTTCCGCTTGATTATAAAAATATTTAAATGCGGCTATTAATGAAACAAGACAGCCACCGGCATCATTACTTCCTAACCCGTATAACTTTCCATCTTCCTCAATAGCTTCAAAGGGATCTTTAGTATAACCAGGATTTGGCTTTACCGTATCATGATGTGAGTTTAATAAAATATAAGGCTTAGTCTTATCAACGTATCTGTTATAAGCAATAACATTATTTCCAACTCGTTCCGAATCAATTCCACTTGAGGCAAGAAAATCAGCAATTATTTGAGCAGTTTTATCTTCTTCCCTACTAAAAGATTGGGTTTGAATTAATCGTTTCAATAATGAGGTACTTTCCTCGACCAGTTGTACAATATTAGTCATTGTATAATCCTCCTGCTTTTTTAGCAGATAGTTTTATTCCTTTAATAAATGCCGAGCTGAAACCATTATGCTCCATTTCATTTAACCCAGCTATGGTACATCCTTTTGGAGAGGTAACCTTATCTATTTCACTTTCAGGATGTGACTGCATTTGAAGAAGCAGATCTGCCGCTCCTTTAGCGGTCTGAATAGCCATTTTTAAAGCATCATGAGCATGAAAACCTATCTCTACCCCCCCCTGGGAAGCAGCTCGAATACTTCTGAGGAAAAAAGCTATACCACATGCACATAAGGCAGTGGCTGAAGTCATTAAATCCTCATTAATTACAACGACGGACCCAACAGCTTCAAAAATAATTGAAACCTCTGCTATTTTATCTTCAGGAGCATTATCTGTCGCAATACAGGTCATCGATTGACCTATTGCTATTGCAGTATTTGGCATAGCTCTGATAACGATTTTATCTTGACCCATAACCTCTTTAATATCCTGACAGGAAACACCTGATACAACAGAAATAATGGTCTGACTAGGAGACAACACTGGAGCTAACTCATCCATGACCTTTTTAATTTGTTGAGGTAAAATTGCCAAAACAATAAATTCAGAATCTTGAATAGCATCAGCGTTCGAATCACTTATACAAAAACCTTGTTCTTTTTCATCAGCTAATGAAGTCAGATTTCTTCTTGTTATAGTGATATCAGAAGCTTCACAGTAATTTGATTTCACCAGACCCTTAGCTAATGACAAACCAATATTACCACCTCCAATAATCGTTATCTTTTTCATTTTATTTAAGTTAAGCTATTAAACAAGTACCAAATTTCTGTTGTTGAAATAAATGTAAGTTATCGGCATTTCCAATGTATACATTGCTTACTCCTTTTGATATTGCTTCAAATGCATTGAATAATTTTGGAATCATACCATCATGAATCGTTTTATTCTCTTTCAATCGCTCAAAATCTCCTGCACGGATAGTTTCGATAACAGAATTATCATCATCTACATTCAAGAGAACACCGTTTTTATCAAAACAATAAATTAATGAAACTTCATAGAGTTTAGATAAAGTTACTGCTAATGATGAAGCGATGGTATCAGCATTGGTATTTAACAATTGTCCGTTACCGTTATGGGTAATAGCTGAAAAAACAGGGATAAACTCTGCTTCCAGCAATTTTTTAATGGACAAGGAATTGATAGAATCCGCTAAAATATCTCCTACGAATCCGTAATCTATTTCTTTTACAGGCCTTTTTACGGCTTTAATTACATTCGCATCTGCACCACAAAGACCGATGGCATTACAATTAAATTTTTGCAAAGAAGCAACAATGTTCTTATTGGTTAGCCCCGCATAAACCATGGTTACAACATCCAACATTGCGGCATCCGTAATTCGACGTCCTTCAACTAACTTCGCTTCAATTCCCATATCTGCTGCCACACGTGTTGCAATCTTACCGCCGCCATGAACTAGTAATTTTCTTCCGGGCAGTGCAGAAAACTTTTCTAAAAAAGTTTCGAGTTGATTAGGGTTGTCAATGACATTCCCTCCAATTTTAACAATATTTAATATCGACATTCTTATTTTTATCCCTTCAAATCAACTAACATTCTTTTCAATACTACCTGAGCAGCCCATACCCTATTGCTAGCTTCTTTGATTACTAAGGAATTCGGACCGTCCAATATCTCGGAAGAAAGTTCTAAATCCCTACGAACTGGTAAACAATGCATAACTTTTGCATCATTCGTTAACTGAAGCTTATTATTATCTAACAACCAATTTTCATTAACCGGATATACCTCACCATATTCTTTGAAAGAAGACCAGTTCTTTACATAGACGAAATCCGCATTTTGTAAAGCTTCATCCAGGTTATTCGTAATTGTTGCCCCTGATGTAAAGTCTTCTGACAATTCATAGCCGGCAGGTTGTGCAATAGTAAATTCAACTAAACCTTCTTCCTGCGCTTTACACATCCATTCTGAAAATGAATTAGGAACGGCTTGAGGTAAAGCTTTAACATGTGGTGCCCAAGCTAACACGACTTTGGGCTTTTCTACTTTCTTATATTCAGTGATTGTAATTAAGTCAGTCAAACTTTGAAGAGGGTGTCTAGTTGCACTCTCTAATGAAACAACAGGTACACCACAATATTTAATAAACTTATTAAATAAGTCTTCTGAATAATCTGCTTCCTTATCTTTCAATGTTGGGAATGAGCGCAACCCTAATATATCACAATACTCTCCCATCACAGCTGCGGCTTCACGGATATGCTCTACTGTTGTACCATTCATGATAACTCCATCACGAGTTTCCAATGCCCAACCATCTTTATCCATATTCATAACCATCACGTCCATGCCTAAATTCATCCCGGCTTTCTGTGTGCTTAAGCGAGTCCTTAAACTTGGGTTCAAAAATACTAAACCCAACATTTTATGCTTCCCAAATGCTTCATCTGCATAAGGATTAGCTTTAATCTCCAAAGCTTCAGCTACAATACTCTTTAAATTATCTACGTCTGATACGGAAAAAAACTTTTTCATTGAATATATCTAAATTTAGGATTTTAATCTTTCGTCAAAAGCTGTTAAAAATTGATCTGCTATTTCTTGGGTTATATTTAAAGCAGGTAATAAGCGAATTACATTAGGTTTCGCCTCGCCTGTAAAGATTTTATTCTTCAACAACAAATCCTTCTTCACGTGGGCTAATTCGGCAGGTAATTCAATCCCGATCATCAAACCTCTTCCCCTAACTTCCTCAACTTTATCAAACTTTCTTAACTCATCTATTAAATACGCTCCTACAGATGCTGCATTCTCCAAAAGGTTATCCTGTTTAATAATATCTAATACAGAAACAGCAGCTGCACATGCTAAATGGTTACCACCAAAAGTAGTACCTAATAAACCAAAGGAAGCTTTAAACTTTGGAGATATAGAAATCCCTCCAATAGGGAAACCATTACCCATTCCTTTAGCCATTGAATAAATATCAGCATCTACTCCAGCGTAATCATGCGAATAAAAACTTCCGGTTCTACCGTAACCGCATTGAACAGAGTCTGCAATAAATACAGACCCATATTGATCACATAACCTACGGATTAACTTCAAAAAAGACACGGATGCTTCTCTTATTCCACCGACACCCTGGATACCTTCGATAATCACTGCCGCAATCTCATCACCATATTCCTGAAAAGATTTTTCTAAGGCTTCCTCATCGTTGAAAGGCAAAAATACAACATTCTCCGTTTGATTAACTGGCGCAACTATAGAAGCGTTATCTGTAGCCGCTACCGTTAATGATGTTCGTCCATGAAAAGATTTAGTGAAAGCAATAATTTTCTTTCTTCCTGTGTGAAAGGAAGCTAATTTCAAAGCATTTTCATTAGCTTCTGCTCCTGAATTGCAGAGAAACAACGAATAATCAGTTTTACCTGAAATTTCACCCAATTGTTCAGCCAATTTTTGTTGAATCGGAATTAACACTGAATTAGAATAAAATCCAATTTTATTTAACTGATCAGTGATACTCTTCACATAATGAGGATGTGTATGTCCAATAGAAATTACAGCATGCCCACCATATAAATCTAAATATTCATTACCTTGTTCATCCCATACTGTAGAGCCTTGGGCTTTTACAATATTGATAGGATTAACTGGGTATACATTAAAAAGTTTCATGAAATTATTAAATGTGCTAAAGTTTAGTTTAGTCAAATGTACAAATAAATAAAATATGTGAATGCCCTTAAAAACCTTATAACATAAAAAAGTCCTCTTTAATAAGAGGACTTTTTTATATTTCGTTTAAAGATTATTCATCAACTTTCTTGCCACCGTCTAATTCGGCTTTAAGTTTTTCTAGTTCTTCAAACTTGCCATCAGCCGCTAATTGTGCTTGTTCAGCCCAAGTAGTTGGATCTGCAGTATTGAAATTAGAACCAGCTTCAGTTAAGATTTCTTTAACTTTCTCAGCATCAGCTTTAGCTAAATCAGCGTAAGTTGCAATACCAGCAGTTGCTAATACTTCTGCAATCTTAGGACCGATACCTTCAACAATTGTCAAATCATCTCCAGCTTTAGCAGCTGTTTCCTCTTTTGATTCGGTTGTTGGAGTAGCTTTCTTTTTAGAAGAACCGCGACGTCGAGTAGTTTTCTTCTCTGTTTGAGCGGTTTTACCGTAGATTTCATTGTAATCAACTAATTCGATAAATGCCATCTCAGCGTTGTCACCTAAACGATTCTCTAATTTGATGATACGAGTGTAACCTCCTGGACGTGATGCTACTTTTTCTGAAACCTCGCGGAACAAAATAGTAACTGCATCTTTGTCTTTCAAGTAAGCGAATACCGTACGACGAGAGTGAGTCGTGTCGTTTTTAGATTTTGTAATCAAAGGCTCAACATAAGTACGTAAAGCTTTAGCTTTCGCTAATGTAGTAGTAATACGTTTGTGTTTGATCAATGAAGTCGCCATATTAGCTAACATCGCCTTACGGTGACTGTCAGTGC
>JBEBRZ010000158.1:0-5724 GCA_040394615.1 Sphingobacterium mizutaii | reverse complement strand
CTGTTGACATAAACGAATATTCACTTCAAATTGTCCGCAAAAATAACTTTATTTGAGGATATTTATAAGTACTTTACAAATAGGCATGAAAGAAAAACTAATTTACGGAACGTTATATTTGATTTCTCTCCTGCCCTTTTGGATTCTTTATCTTCTATCTGATTTCCTTTTCGTCTTAATTTATTACATCTTCGGGTATCGAAAAAAAGTAGTTTTCCAGAATCTGAAAAATGCCTTTCCAGAAAAATCAGCTAAAGAAATACAGGAGATAGCTTATAAATTCTATCGGTATTTTCCGGACTTATTGGTCGAATCTATTAAAATGGCAACGATTTCTAAAGAAGAAGTTATTAAACGTATAGAATTAATTAATCCGGAAGAAGTTTATCAATATACAGAAAAGGGTAAAGCAGTTATTGCTGTCACATCTCATTATGGGAATTGGGAATTAGGGATACATAGCTTATCCATTATGATGGATGTACCGGAATTAATCATCTACAAGCCGCTTAATAATAAAGCATTCAACGAGGTTCATAATAAGATCAGGTCGAGGTTTGGTGCAAGCATGGTGCCCATGAAACAAATACTTAGATATATCATTAAATTGAAAAATGAACCACATATTAGTATGTTTGTTGCCGATCAGACTCCTACCTATCAGGATTCTGATTATTTTATGGAATTTCTAAATCAGGAGACATTAGTCTATACTGGCACTGAACGTATTGCCAGGTTGACAAAATTCCCGGTGATATTCTGTGAAATCAGAAGAAAGAAAAAAAGAGGTTATTATTCTTGCAAGTTTACAACGTTGATAAAAAATCCAGACGATTATCCAGAGCATGAGATTACTCATATTCATAATCGATTTACAGAGCGAATAATTCAGGAGGAGCCGGCATATTGGCTATGGTCTCATCGTAGATGGAAGAGAAAAAGAAGAATTTAATGACAAATTACCCTAAAGTTGCTGTCGTCATATTAAATTGGAATGGAGAATATTTCTTAGAGAAATTTCTACCTTCAGTATTTAACAGTACTTATCCAAATGTAGATTTTATTATCGGAGACAATGGATCTACCGATAATTCTATTGCCTATGTAAAGGAAAATTTCCCCTTATTCAATGTCATCGAAAATACGGAGAATCTCGGTTTTGCAGGTGGATATAATGAAATTCTAAAACGAGTTAGCGCGGATTATTATGTCTTATTGAATTCAGATGTAGAAGTTACCCCAAATTGGATTGATCCTGTCATAGAGCAGATGGAAAAGGATCCTTTATTGGCGGCATGCCAACCTAAGATTCACTCTTATCACAATAAAGGGGAGTTTGAGCACGCTGGTGCAGCAGGTGGATATATTGATTATTTTGGCTTTCCATTTTGCCGAGGAAGAATTCTGGATAAAGTAGAAAAAGATAATGGCCAATATAATAATGGTCAGGAAGTTTTCTGGGCTTCCGGAGCCGCATTATTTATCAAAGCAAAGATGTGGAAAGAAGCTGCGGGGTTCGATGCTGACTTTTTCGCTCATTTTGAAGAAATAGACCTCTGCTGGCGTTTAAAAAAAATGGGTTATAAAATTGGTTATTGTCCTAATTCAATCGTTTATCATGTTGGAGGAGGAACATTAAAAACAAGTAACCCGCAAAAGACTTATCTTAACTTTAGAAATAACTTGCTCATGCTACAAAAGAACCTTTCAATTGCTGCTGCAATATGGAAAATTTCTTTACGGCTTTGGTTAGATTTATTTGCGTTAATCAAATTTTTAGTAGATGGAAAAGCTGCAGATGCATGGGCGGTAAGTCGAGCTCATCAATATTTCTTCAAAAATTTATTTATAACCGCTAAAAAAAGAAAAAAATACAGGCAACAAGAAAATAAAAAAGGGCAATATAAGAAATCAATTATTTGGGATTATTACGTGAATAAAATCCATAAATTCTCTCAACTAAATGATAAAAATTTCCATTAATATCAAAAGTACTGAATTATCTTTCTTTTAAATCATCTGGTTGTTTTGCAAGGTTTTGTGCAATGAATCAATTTTTACTTTAAATTATTTTACCCTTAGAATATTTTGTAATTTCGTGGTCTATGCCGGTAGATATCCAAGCGAAAATACAAGAACTTATACGCGAGTTAAACGAATATAATTATCAATATTATGTTTTAGCTCATCCTTCGATTTCAGATTACGATTTTGATCAAAAGCTTAAGGAATTAGAAGCTCTTGAAGCGCAATATCCTGAGTTTAGAGATCCAAATTCTCCAACATTGAAAGTTGGCGGTGATATTACCCATCGATTTCAGACGGTTCGCCATAAATGGCCTATGATGTCATTAGGAAATACCTATAATGAACAGGAATTAAAGGATTTTGATAACCGTGTTCGGAAAATTATTGGTGATCAGGTTCAATATGTTGCAGAATTAAAGTTTGATGGTTTATCAATTTCTATTTCCTATGAGAATGGGAAACTTGTACAGGCTGTAACTCGCGGAGATGGCACGCAAGGAGATGATGTTACCAACAACGTAAAAACTATCCGAAGTATTCCCCATCAACTGAAAAAAGGTGATTTCCCCGAAAGTTTCGATATACGTGGCGAAATTTTTATGCATAAATCGGCTTTCCTGCGTTTAAACAAAGAAAGAGAAGAGAATGCTGAGCAGACTTATGCTAATCCACGTAATTTTGCTTCAGGAACTATTAAGTTACAGGATTCTTCAGAGGTGGCTAAAAGACCTTTAGATTGTTTTCTATATTTCTTATACTGTAACAATAGAAACAAATTATTTCAGAATCATTGGCATAGCATAGAAGAGGTAAAATCATGGGGATTTCCTGTTTGTGAGCATAGCAAATTATGCAACTCTATCGAAGAGGTTTTGGAATTTGTCCATTACTGGGACGAGGCTCGACATCAATTATCCTATGAGATTGATGGAATCGTGATAAAAGTAAATGATTTCGGACAACAAGAAGAATTAGGGTTTACCGCTAAATCTCCTCGTTGGGCCATTTCTTATAAATTCAAAGCAGAACAAGTAGAGACGATACTAAAAAGTATAAGCTATCAAGTAGGTAGAACCGGAGCGGTAACACCTGTAGCGAATCTACAACCTGTATTATTGGCAGGAACAACAGTAAAAAGAGCTTCTTTGCATAATGCTAATGAAATTGCACGCTTAGGCTTACATGAGCATGATACGGTATATGTTGAAAAAGGCGGTGAAATTATTCCTAAAATTATAGGAGCTAATGTATCAAAACGTCCTGAAGGCGCTAAACCATTTGAATACCCTACAACATGTCCTGAATGTGGAACTGTCTTAGTAAGAGAAGAAGGAGAAGCTGTACATTATTGTCCTAACGAAGATGGATGTAAACCACAAATTGTCGGTAAATTACAGCATTTTATAGGTCGAAAAATGATGGACATTCAAGGTTTGGGAGATGAAACCATTGAAACGTTTTACAAATTAAATTTAATAAGAAAAATTTCGGACATCTATAACCTGAACGCTAGAAAACAAGAGCTAGTAGGAATTGAGCGATTTGGACAGAAGTCCATTGATAATATGCTTACCGGCATTGAGCAATCAAAAAACAAGCCTTTTGAAAAAGTATTGTTTGCCCTGGGAATCCGACATATCGGAGAAACCGTTGCTAAAAAATTGGCTCAACATTTCAAAAACATTGATGCGCTGCGTTCTGCAACTATAGATGAAATTTTATCGGTACAGGATATCGGATTAAGAATAGCAGAAAGTATAAATCAATACTTAACAAACCAGGAGCATTGGGAAGAGATAGAACATTTAAAAAGATTAGGGCTTCAATTTGAAATTGAAGAAAAAGAAGTTGTTTTAGCCGGACATGGATTATCAGGCAAAACGTTTTTAATTTCAGGAGTCTTTGCAGAGTTTTCCCGAGAAGAGCTTACCCACTTAATTGAATCTCATGGTGGTAAAATGATAAGTAGCATTTCTTCGAAATTAAATTACTTGGTTGCTGGTGATAAAATGGGACCATCAAAATTAGCAAAAGCCGAGAAGCTACAGGTGCCCATCATTTCAGAGACGGAATTATTAGCTCTGATCAATAATTAAGAATTAAAATTAAACAATATAAAAACACGATGAACGAGCTTCAAGGTGCAGGAGTAGCATTAGTAACTCCATTCCATGCAGATGGCACAGTAGATTACGACACATTAGGAAATTTGATTGATTATCAAATTGAAGGAGGAATTGACTATTTGGTTTCATTAGGCACCACTGGCGAGACAGCTACCTTAACACAAGATGAACGAAAGAAGGTGTGGGAATTTACTTCAAAGCATGTGAATAAACGTATTCCTCTTGTTGCGGGGATAGGTGGAAATAACACCTATGAAATCGTTGAACAAATTAAGAATTTTGATATTTTAGATTACAAAGCCATATTATCGGTATCACCTTATTACAACAAACCTACGCAAGAAGGTATTTACCAACATTACAAGGCAATTGCAGAAGTCTCGAAGCTTCCTATTGTCCTTTATAATGTACCCGGAAGGACCGGTAGTATGATTAGCGCTGCGACGACAGTGCGTTTGGCAAGAGATTTCAAGAATATTGTTGCAACCAAGGAGGCTTCAGGTAATTTTACTCAATTCAGTGAAATATTAAGAGATAAGCCTAAAGATTTTCTTCTAATTTCAGGAGATGATCCGGTAACTTTGCCAATGATGGCGATGGGTGCTTCAGGTATTATTTCAGTAGTTGGAAATGCCTACCCTACTAAAGTTTCAGCATTAGCTCATCTTTGTAAAGAAGGAAATTTTAATGAAGCACGTGCTATTCATTTGGAGCTATTGAAAATTATTGATCTATGCTTTATTGAAGGAAATCCGGCTGGAGTAAAATATATTCTTGAACGACAAGGTTATGGCAAAGATTATGTCCGCTTACCATTAGTTCAGATAGGACAAAAGACAAAAGAAGCGATAGATGCAGAGATGCAGCTACTAGGATAAAAAAATTGGAAGGTTGGCACGCATTAATGGCCAACCTTTTTAATTTAGGTACTCTTTTTGTTACCGAGAATAAAAATGAATCATTGATATGGAAACTACAACTAACCAACCAAATAAAATAACCTCTGGATTTAAGAAATTCATCAGTTGGTTCTTACTGGTTATATTTTTGGCGGTCGCCGGAATAGTATATTTTAAATATTTCTTTGTATTTGGTGAAGGCGTAAAATCCGGGGTTTTAAATTATGCTGTAAAAAAGGGTAATGTATTTAAAACCTATGAGGGTAAATTAATTCAGGAAGGGATTCGCACCCAAAAGACGGGAACAGGATTATCCAGTAATGAATTTGAGTTTTCAATAGAAAGTGATTCAGTATTTAATGTACTCGAGTTAAACAGCGGTAAAGCATTTGATTTACATTACAAAGAGTATCATGGTATAATCCCTTGGCGGGGAAATACACGCTATGTTGTAGATCGTATCGTTCAAATGCGAGATGCCAATAGCACCGGTTTTTAAAAGAATAATTGAGTTTAATAAAAATATTTAGGGTTTCAATCCACTGTTATAGAGGTATCTAGACAAGATTGAAGCCCTAAATTTTTTAAAAAGATTGCAAAATTAAATTTCGTAAACTATATTTGCGTTGTACTTCGATAGTGGTACACTAATCATTACCTTCTCTTTAGAA
>JBEBRZ010000157.1:0-5814 GCA_040394615.1 Sphingobacterium mizutaii | reverse complement strand
TTCATTGAGCCGAGCGCTTTTTGTTTTATTTTCCAGCTTACGCTGAAACTTCTTCGTTTACGAACTCATCGTATAATTCAGAGAAGGCTTCATAGTCATCATCTGAGGAAGGTTCGAAGGTACGGATGTTGTTTTCTTCGATATAAGCTAGGATTTCCGGATTGAGATCTGCATCTCCTTTAACGACTACATCTGTAAAGGAAAGAGCTCCTTTATAGGTGTCTACATAGTTTCCGGTACCATAGTTCTTAAGTTGATCTGCATCAATATCTACTTGAGCAGCCATCTCAGCATACTTTGCTCCTAAAGAATCGTTTCCAAATTCCTCATTGTACAAAGAGAAGAACACTTTGGAGTCTTTGAAGGTAGGATCATCTTGGTATACCGTTTTCAGATACGCAGGTACCATTGCAGTAAACCATCCATGACAGTGAACCACATCAGGTGACCAACCTAATTTCTTAACGGTTTCCAAGGCGCCTTTACAGAAGAACAATGAACGCTCATTGTTATCTTCAAAGAATTTACCCTGCTCATCACGAAAAACTTTTTTCCGCTGGAAATACTCTTCATTATCCAAGAAGTACACCTGCATCCTTGCCGCGGGCAGTGATGCTACCTTAATAATTAGCGGATTATCATTATTGTCCACCACAATGTTCATTCCCGACAACCTTATCACTTCATGAAGACGATTTCTGCGCTCATTAATATTACCAAAACGCGGCATCAGAATTCGGATTTCGAACCCTTTTTCTTGCATAGCATGTGGTAACTGGCGTGTTATTTCAGAAATTTTACTTAGTTCAAGGAAAGGCGACATTTCATGGGTTATAAACAAGATTTTCGTTTTTGCCATCTCCAACTGTTTTTTATATTATTGAATAGTAAAATCGGTCTACAAAGATACAATTAATTTATCAATTTTACAATTGATTAAAAATCATCATTTTATAATTTAAAGATTATTCCCCATTTTTGCTCCTTATTTCTTAATTTTTGCTCGTGAAAATTGTTCGCACCAAACAGGAACTCCAATCAGAATTGGATGTAATCCGCAAAGAGAATAAAGTCATCACCTTGGTTCCCACTATGGGAGCCCTACATGAAGGACACTTATCTCTCATTAAATATGCCAGACCACTAACAGATATTATCGTTTGTAGCATATTTGTTAACCCAACACAGTTTAATGACCCTAAAGATTTAGAAAAATACCCCAGACCTATAGAAAAAGATATCGCTTTATTGGAATCTGTTAACTGTGACATTCTGTTTTTACCCTCCGTTCAGGAAATGTACCCCGAAAATGATCCTGAGTGGCATATTGAGCTCGGCAATTTAGATCAAATCTGGGAAGGAGAACATCGTCCAGGACATTTCCAAGGCGTTACACAGATTGTATATAAACTATTTAACCTTGTAAAACCAACTCAAGCTTGTTTCGGTCAAAAAGACTTTCAGCAAGTTATGGTCATTCAGAGAATGATTGATATCAAAAATCTTGACATCAAACTATTAATCTGCCCTACTGTACGTAATGAAAAAGGGTTAGCATTGAGCTCCCGAAATGAGCGCCTTTCGGAAGAAGGAAAAGAAAATGCACTTTCTTTAATAATGTCTCTCAGGTATATAAAAGATAATTTCCATAAACTTCCCATTCAGGAACTATTAGATGGTGCAAAAGGGATCATTGCTTCCAATCCTGCAGTACAACTTGAATACCTGAGCATCTGTGAGACATCAAGTCTGGCTCCTGTTCAAGAGCTTGAAACCAACAAAGAGTATGTTGCTTTAATCGCGGCTTGGGTGGAAAATGTTCGTTTGATTGACAATATATTACTTTCTCATTAGAATAATTTTCCAATCAAATTATATTAAAAGATTAACTTTGCATCATGATGATAGAAGTAATGAAATCGAAGATTCATAGAGCTCGTGTTACGCAAGCTGAATTGAATTACGTGGGAAGTATCACCATTGACCAGGATTTAATGGATGCCGCAGACATAATTGCCAATGAAAAAGTTCAAATCGTCAACAATAACAACGGTGCTCGATTAGAAACCTATGTGATTCCGGGAGAACGAGGTACAGGAACGATTTGCTTAAATGGTGCTGCAGCGAGATTAGTTCAGGTTGGAGATATTGTAATTATCATATCTTATGCGCTCATGGAGCGTGAAGAGGCCCGAAACCATAAACCATTATTGGTATTTCCTGATGATCATAACAAAATTGTTTAGAAGTAACATCTAAACAATTTTTAACTATTTTAGCGAATATTATATTCTGAATGCATAGACTAACTTCATATCGCCAATTAGTTGCTAACCTCCTCTTAGTATGGATGTGCAGCATCATTGTGAGTGGCGTAGTCTTCATGCACAAAGAAGTCACTTCTACCGGGGAGATTGTTACCCACATTCACCCCTATAATCTTGGCGAAAAAACTCATCATCACCACCATTCAGATGCTGAGATCCGTTTCTTAGACATTGTCTTCCAAGGAAGTTACCTTGATTGGTCTCCTTTCACTTATGAAGTACCGATACAGACCGAGTTCACTATTGTCGAGTTTGGATATCAAACCTATACAACTCTTTTCCGAACCCTCGAAATACGAGTTGGACGCGACCCTCCTTCTTATTTAGCTTAATCCTTTCTTAACGTATTCAACAGCCTTCATTAACGACAGGCTTTTGATGGTTTACCGGAGTCTTAATTTTTAAACTTATTATTTCTCTGCCGAATACTTGTTCATTAAGCAGGTCAGCAGATTAGAATTCATACTCATATGGGTAATGATATTCTTTATATTTTATTAGCTAAATACAACATGAAATTATTTCTAATCAGGAATTTCCTGATCATTATATGCCTTGGCTTTGGCAAACAAGCCTTATATGCTCAAATTTCCGGGCGTGTAATTAATCACCAACAAAACCCGGTCCCGAACGCGACCATCCAGCTGGATGGTACCAAACTAGCTACCTCAACCGATAGCCTAGGGTATTTCTCATTAGATAATAGAGGTCAATCTGCAAAAAGTTTTTCCGTAAATGCAATTGGTTATCAAACGTTAAAAAAACAGATAGAACATACGGCACAAACTGATCTCAACATTATATTACATGAAGACAATTTAAACCTCAATGAAGTAGTTGTTAGTGCATCCAGATATGGAATGGAACGAAAGAAAGCACCTGTAATCGTGAATGTGCTAAGTCCAAAGCTTTTTACCGCAACGCAATCAGTTGCTATGTCAGAAACGCTAAACTATCAGCCAGGTGTGCGGGTAGAAAACAATTGTCAAAACTGTGGATTCACCCAAGTTCGATTAAATGGAATGGAAGGGGCTTACTCACAAATCCTGATTAATAGTCGATCCGTTTTTAGTGCTTTAAATAGCGTGTATGGCTTAGATCAAATTCCTACCTCTATGATTGACCGCATTGAAGTAGTGCGCTCCGGGGGTTCTGCCCTTTTTGGTGCGAATGCAATTGCCGGAACCATTAATATCATTACCAAAGACCCCGTGGAAAATGACTGGCAAATTAAGTCGACGAACTCCATAATCGATGGTCAGGCTTGGGACAACACGATTGACTTTAATACTTCCTATGTTGCTAATGATCTAATGACAGGCGCTACATTCTATGGAATGCATAGAAATAGACAAGCATACGATGCTAATGGAGACGATTTCTCTGAAATGACAAAATTGAAGAACCTAACCTTTGGTACTAAGGCATTCTACAAACCCTCTGAATTCGATAAAATCACTTTAGATTTAAGTGCTTTAAATGAATTCCGCCGTGGAGGAGATAAACTGGATCAAGCTCCTCATTTCACAGATGTGACAGAACAATTAAGGACCAATACCTTTATCGGTGGCTTGACGTACGATCATTACTCCAAAGATTACAAACATAAACTTTCACTTTATGGCTCTGCTCAATTGACGGATCGTGAGAGCTTCTATGGTGGTTTAGGAGGAGGCAGAACTGCCCAAGATAGTATTCTTGCTTCAAACGCTTATGGCGATACAGATGATTTCGCTATGGTAACAGGTGCCCAATACACCTATAATTTCGAAAAGGATGTAATCACAGCGGGGATAGAATACAATAACAACCGAACAAAAGACAAAATCCCGGGATACGATAGATTAATTGATCAGAAGACACATGGCCTTGGTACTTATGCACAATATGAATGGAATATTTTAGAAAATTTAAAAACTTTAATTGGGGGGCGCTACGATTATACCTATATAGATGGTCACTATCAACTGGCAGGATATAACAGGAGTTCATCGCAAAACTTCGGAACCTTTAGTCCAAGATTTACCTTATTGTACGATATCACCGATTACCTACAGTTCAGGGGCGGCTATGCCAGAGGCTTCAGGGCACCACAAGCATTCAATGAAGATCTACATGTCACTTCTATTGGCGGACAACAGGTTTTTGTTTTAATTGGAGAAAATTTAAAGACTGAATATTCCAACGCCTATACAGGTTCTTTAAATTTTACCCGAAACTTCGGCACTGTACAAACCAGTCTATTGGTTGAAGGTTTCTATACCGATCTCAAAAATCCTTTCACGAACATCATGACTTCAGAGGATGAAAACCTCATTATTCAGGAAATGAGAAACGGAACCGGTGCTAAGGTTTATGGTTCGAATGTAGAATTAAACGTAGCTCCTTCTTCCAAATATAGTTTGCAGATGGGAGGTACCATACAACGGTCCGAATTCACTGATGAACAACTATTATTCGAAGGAGAAACTGAAGATCAGAACATCAGTAGCAAAAAATTTGTTCGTACTCCTAATGTATATGGTTATTTAAATGCTAACTGGAAACCATTGGATGCTTTTAGTGTAGACATCACCGGAGTGTATACAGGCAGTATGATTGTCCCACATGTTTTGGAAGGTCAAGAAATGCGGTTAACAAATTCACCTGATTTCTATGAGGCGAATCTTCGATTAGGATATACATTCAACGTAAAAGAAGATTTTAGTATTGAAGTTTTTGGGGGAATGCAAAATATATTTAATGCCTTTCAAAAGGATTTCGATCGAGGAGCACTACGTGATTCGAATTATATATACGGTCCTTCCAGGCCAAGAACGATAACATTTGGTGTTAAAATCGGTCATTTTCACTAATGAAGTTGTTACATTACATAGGTATACTAATACTAATGATGGTAGGTTCGGTCCAGGCACAAGAAAAGACTGAATCCACCGTCAATTGGCTAAGCTTTGAACAGCTCAACGACTCTTTGGAGCATAATCCAAAACCAGTCCTGATCTTCTTCCACACGGACTGGTGTTCATACTGCAAGAAGATGTTAGCAGAAACGTTCAAGGATGAAAAGCTGATTGAAAAGCTTAATAGCGAATATTATGCCGTAGAATTTGACGCTGAATCTGTGGATTCAGTTCTATTTGATGGTGTAACATTCAATAATGACGCTTCAAAGAAAACCGTTGGGAAATATCATCAACTTGCAAAAATATTAATGGGTGAAAAAAATAAAGGTATTTTTCCTACAACCATGCTTTTTAATGCTGATTTCAGTGTTAAAACAAAAAAAATTAATTATCTAAGTATTAAGCAACTATTAAATATTTTATAATTTTACGTTTCCTACTGTAGCGTTACAGTTTTAAGCGACGTTTACAGAAGCAATAAATTAGATACTAAAACAAATATGAAAAACTTTAAATTACTCTTAGCAGCATTAGTGGCGGTGGTTTCAATCTCTTCTTGTATGAAGGATGACAATAATTATGAT
>JBEBRZ010000156.1:0-5825 GCA_040394615.1 Sphingobacterium mizutaii | reverse complement strand
TTCGGTTTTAAGTTTGCCATGAAAACTTTAGACGGCGGTAGGATTGGTATAGCAGCACAAGCTTTAGGGATTGCTAGCGGCGCTTATGACTTAGCTCTGGCTTATTCTAAAGAGCGGAAGACCTTTGGAAAACCTATTTCAGATCATCAAGCGATACAGTTCAAATTAGCTGATATGGAAGTGGATATTGAAGCTGCAAGACTATTAACCTATAAAGCTGCATGGACCAAAGACCAAGGATTGCCTTATGGTAAAATAGCAGCTATGGCTAAGTTAAATACGTCAGAGGTAGCAATGAAGCATACGGTGGAGGCTATTCAGATTCATGGTGGCTATGGTTATGTAAAAGAATATCATGTAGAAAGATTAATGCGCGATGCAAAGATTACTCAGATATATGAAGGGACCTCAGAAATCCAACGTCTAGTGATTGCTAGAGAGATATTAAGATAATAATTTAATAATACAGTGACTTAAAAAGAGAAACCCGGGCCTGCCCGGGTTTTTTATTGTTGGTAAAAAGGTTTTTACAAAGGGTTTTGTTCAACAACTCCCAATGTTCTATCTAATTCACCTCTAGGGATCAAGAATTCCCATTGCTTATCTCCAGCAGGGACTTCCATAGTAACTGCTAAAGTTGTATTATGATTCGCTCCCTTTCTATTCAAAGGTAAGTTTAAGCGTTTAAGGTCGTAAAAGCGGAATCCCTCAGCCCATAGTTCTACTCTGCGTTGTGTGAGGATTTCTTCGATCAATGCGGCGCCACTGTTACCTGAAAGCGTATAATTATCATCTCTTGTTTTTACTAAATCAAACAGAACTTGTTTTGCTTCGCTTTCTTTGCCAGGAGTTCTGGCTAAAGCTTCTGCTTCAACAAGATACATCTCAGCAGCCCTCATAAACATCAAATCACCATTACTATTCCCCGGGTTAGGTAGTGTAAATTTCCTAGTCATATAAGGTTGTTTTACTCCACCGTCCGCTACAGGAAATCCAGCTTCTGAACCAGTTGGATCCCAAAGCTTTTTGCGAATATC
This sequence comes from Sphingobacterium mizutaii, assembly GCA_040394615.1. Classification (GTDB taxonomy): domain Bacteria; phylum Bacteroidota; class Bacteroidia; order Sphingobacteriales; family Sphingobacteriaceae; genus Sphingobacterium; species Sphingobacterium mizutaii_A. Next base: position 4,788 of record JBEBRZ010000156.1, on the reverse strand, counting down.
AGAATCTGAAATCTTTGCATACAAAAGGGAGTTGATAGCTTTCGGATTACCACGCGTATTCGTCGAGCTAAAGTTTCCAACATACGAATAGAAAGAATAAAAATAAGTAGGTTGATCTTCTCGGTGTAGGATTCCCCAAATCCATTCTGGATTATCGAAATCAACGAATGAGTTTAAATACTGACTTTGAGACATCAAGGAATACCCCTGTCTTGCTTCTTTCGCCATATTAGCTGCTAATTCATAATTTTGTTGAGTTAAAGCAACTCTAGCTTTAATACCTTTTGCAACATTTACGTTTAAATGTGATATATTTGGCCGTTGAGTGCTTTGCTCAAATAAACTTACAGCATCGTCAAGATCTTTATTAATCTGATCGTATGTTTCTTCAACCGTACTTCTAGGGACTGCACCAACAGTTTTCTCTAAAATCAAAGACATCCCCATTGTAGAATTATCTCCATTCTTCACATAACGCTTCCCAAAAAGTTGTACCATTTGAAAATAACTCCAAGCTCTATAAGTCAATGCCTGTGCTTTAAGGAAATTTTTATCCTCATCAGGTCCAACTGCGCCATCAATGTTTGCAATAATTTCATTGGCATTTCCAATCATCGCATAGTAAAACCCATAGTTAAATGTCAAAATCGATGCGGTTTCATTTCGATGAGACAACCATTTATATTCAGAATTAAACCAACCATTTGCAGCACCTGTCATCACAAAATCATCGCCCAAAACCTCCATATACAACATATTACCACTCTGCCCTCCTGTGGCTTGGTTACTATGCCATTGCGAATACATGTATCGATGCATTCCGTTAATGGCTGCATAAGCATTTTCTGTTGTAGCGAATACTGTTGAAGGTGGAATCGATGAAACAGGATCTTTCTGAAGAAGTTCTTTCTTGCAGCCAGAGATTGCAAACGTTGCCGTAGCAACAACTGCAAACAAATATTTCTTATTTAAAATTTTATTTAAGTTCATCATCTTTTAAAATCCAAAGTTTACACCAAAATTAATTGTCCTTGCGTGCGTATAAGCACTGTTGCTTGTTGGACCAGTCAAGCCTCCTACAGGATTAAATCCTTTCTTCGCTGACCAAAAGAATAAGTTTTCAGCACTAGCATAAACTCTAGCGCGTTTTACCCCTATTTGACTAATCAGTGATTCTGGAAGTCTATAACCTAAATTAACGGAGCTTATATTCAAATAAGAAGCTTTTCTTAACCAACGATCCGAAGCAGCCCCATTTTGTGCGGTTCTTCCTACATCCATCAATGGAATATCAGTCACATCACCAGGTGACTTCCATGCCTCTAAAAGATCCGCATGCAAATTAGATCCGTTAGTAGGACCAGAGCTCATTAATCCAGCATATTGACCGTCGTAGAAATAACCACCCAAACTATAGGCCAATACAAATCCAAACTCAAAGTTTTTATAATTAAAACTATTAACAATACTTCCATATACTGGAGGTAAAGCTGATTTGCCTAAAAATGCTAGACGGGCTGCATTATGATCAAAAGTTACTGTATCAATCTTCCCATTTCCATTATCGATTAGCTTGAATGATTCATCATCAGGGTCATAAGTTACGTCCTCTTTAAGTCCTAGATAAAGAGCTCTCCCTGTTTCTGAATCTACACCATAATAAGTTCGTGTGAAATAATCATACATAGAATGACCCACTGCCCGTTTATAAACACCATCAATAATTTCCGGGGTTTCTTCAGGCATCTTAGTCATTTTATTCTTGATGGTAGTTAAGTTCAAAGTTAAATCCCAATTGAATTCAGGTTTTCGAATCAAATTACCAGTTAATGAGATTTCTATTCCTTTATTGGTCGCCGCTCCAACATTCTGTTGAATAGCGAAAGATCCCCCTGTCGTACCTCCATTATGGTAAGGCTGTAATACACTAAACAATAATCCATCCGAATTCCTTGAATAATATTCAAAAGATCCCGATATCCTACCACTCAAAAAAGAAAAATCAATCCCGACATCAAATGGTTTTTGGGTTTCCCAGGTTAGGTTATCGCTTCCCAAAGAGGTTAAAGCAGAACCCGTCTCGGAAGCATTATTATAAATGGAATACAGGGCTTGATAAGGATACAATCCCACATCTGCATTTCCAAGAACACCATATGAGGCTCTTAGTTTTAAAAGGTCTGTATAATCGTTTTTGAAAAAGCCCTCTTGATCTAATCGCCACGCACCGCCAACCGACCAGAAAGTAGCCCAACGAAGATCTTCTCTGAATTTTGAATTTCCATCCCTGCGAACCATACCACTCAAATAATAACGGTTATCATAGTTATAATTTACCCTTCCAAAGTAACTTTCCAAAGTATTTTCTTCAAGTAAAGAGGTAAGCGACGCTATGTCAACGAAGTTTCCAAAAACCGGCATCCCCTCAAATCCCTCTCCTGTTCTCATACCATAGATATTTCTGAAATTGTATGAATAATATTCATGCCCCACTAGAGCTTCCAAATTATGGTTTCCGAAAGTATTGTTTGACCTCAACAATTGATTAAAAGTGTAATTATACATTCTGGTCCAAGTTTGGTTATAGCGACCCGCTGGGGCACCATCACCAACTTCTGTATTTTCATATCCTTCGGCCATTGTATTTTGAAAATCAGGACTAAATGTAGTATTGAAAGTCAACCAAGGCAAAATATTAACATCTAAATAAGCTCGTGCATTGATAAATTCTCTAGTACCTCTGTTATCATTCATCATAGTTTCTGCTAATGCATGACGTCCGCTATTAAATAAACGATTTAACCCATAATCCGCAACAAAATTACCGTAATCATATCTCCTATTTCCTAAATCATCCAATATTAATTCTCCAGAATTTGGATCGCGTAAATAAACAGGATAAATAGGTGCAATGGCACGACTAAAGTAAAAAGGGTTGTTAATTCCACTTCCGTCAGAAGCATTATTGTCCGTGTGAGAACCTGCTGATATATTCAACCCAGTTTTTAACCAGTTGGTAATTTTAGAGTTAACATTAATCCTTCCCAAAAATCTTTCTTTAGAAGATCTGTATGACCATCCATTATCCTTTAAATAATTTAATGAAGAATAAAAATCGGTGTTATTTATAGCTGTAGAGTAATTAACATTATATTCATTTCTAGCCCCATTCCTAGTACTTTCATCTTCCCATGAAGTGAAATCTTTATATCTCATGCCTGCAGAAGAATTTAATTTCCCATTGACATCAATCAGTTGATTGCTGGCTACATCAAAATAATTATAGTTACCTAAATACTGTACAATATCTTGAAAAGTCTGTCCATTATAAACCTGCAGGTTGTTCGCATTTCGATCTAATAATCCTGAACCTATTTGGCGTGCGATATCTAAAGGAATATTTGAACTTCCGTAGGCTAAATTATTTGTATACGCCTGCCACATTAATTCATAATATTCACCTGGTGAAGCAGTGTTATATGCAGGGACCCCGTTTTGGTTGATTCCAAATTGAGCTGATGCATTAAATTCCGATTGTCCGGCTTTTCCTTTTTTTGTGGTGATCATGATAACACCATTAGCCCCTCGTGATCCATACATGGCGATCGTAGCAGCATCCTTCAAAACCGTAATAGACTCGATATCAGCAGGGTTAAGGTTTGACACCCCTCCGTTGTACTGAACCCCGTCTACCACAGTCAGTGCTCCAGCTCCAGCGGAATATGACCCAATACCCCTAATTCTTATAGTCGGAGACGAGCCCGGCGCACCTGATGGTGCAGAGGTTTGAATTCCGGGACCAGCTCCCTGTAAAGCCACCAACGGATTAGAGATCGGTCTTTTATCTAATTCTTTTTCACCTATCTGGGTAGCTGATCCAGTGAAATCGGATTTCTTTACAGTGCCATAAGCTACTACAATGACTTCATCGATATTGGTATTATCAGAAGTTAGAGTAACATTAATAATTCGCTGATCGCCAACAACACGAGTAACCGATTCATATCCGACATTACTAAATCTTAATGATGAATTTGAATTAACAGAAATTGAATAATTTCCATTGTCATCAGTTTGAGTAGAAATTGAGGTCCCAATGACAGTAATGGTCGCTCCTGCTAAACCAGAACCATCTTCTTGAGAAGTCACTTTTCCACTCACCTGACGATTCTGTGCATTTACTAATCCAATGGAGAGAGTAAACAGCAGAATAAAGCTGAGTAGTTTTTGTTTCATAATAATTGATTGTTTGTTAAATAATTGTTTGTAATTACCGTGGCATGTTCACACATCCAATTTCAGGATAATTTCTGCAATTATATAACATTATTATTAAGACGCCCAATTATTATTTGTTTTTTTTTCAAAAACACTTTATTATATATAAATAGCTAAACTTTTACATGGAAAAACATAGAAAACCCAACAAAAATTTCAACAATTGTAACAAAAAACTAAATCAGGCAACAAATTGTATCTAATTACCCAAATTCCTAGTCGACTTTCCAAAAAAACAATCACCCATTTAAAAGGTCTTTCTACTACAATTCTTTATCAATCTTGGCGAGATATCCATAGTCTTCGAAAGAAAATGCTCCTGTTTTTTGCATATTTCGCTCAAATAAATGTTTAGACATAATCAAAAGTAATTGATCCTGATTTAAAAGACCGTCATACATCAACAGTTGAGCTAAAGGTCGTATCTGTTCGATTTCCAATGAATCTAAAAATCTATCTATTTGTTGAAGATTTGCCTCCTGAAAAAAGGATCTATCCTTTTTGAAGAAG
>JBEBRZ010000155.1:0-5947 GCA_040394615.1 Sphingobacterium mizutaii | reverse complement strand
ACCTCGTCCAGGAAAGTATAATTGGCCATATAATTCGCAATAATCAAATGTCCAATGTGAACAGGATTAAAGGAACCAAAGAATAAACCAACCTTACTTTTTGCCATTTTATGAATTTATAAAATCCAACACTAATTTTTCGGCTTCTGCACAAGCTGTTTCTAGATCGTTGTTTTGCAAGATTACATCGAATTTATCTGCATAACTAAGCTCTAATTCAGCTTTGGCAAAACGCTCTTTCAACTTATCTTCAGAATCCGTACCACGGCCTGTTAAACGTTCTTTTAAAACTTCTAGGGACGGTGGCTTAACGAAGATTGCAAGGGCTTCATCCGGAAACTTAGATTTTAAGCGCAATCCGCCGACTACATCAATATCAAAAATAACATGCTTTCCTTGTTCCCAGATTCTTTCTACTTCTGAGCGTAGGGTACCATAAAACGTTCCGGCATATACCTCTTCGAATTCAATAAATTCATGTTTGGCCACCTTATGCAAAAAGTCTTCTTTGGAAATAAAATAATAATCTGTGCCGTCTTTCTCCTCACCACGGGGTTTGCGGGTACTGGCCGAAATAGAAAAAGCAATTTTATCGCTATGCTTTTCAAGAAGTCTTCTAACTATGGTTGTTTTACCTGCTCCGGACGGAGCAGAAAATATTAATAACTTGCCGCTCATGCTACAGTACGTTTAATAATTGTTCTTTAACTTTTTCCAACTCATCTTTCATTTTTACCACAATTTGTTGGATTTGAGCATTGTTTGCCTTCGATCCTAGCGTATTAATTTCACGGCCCATCTCTTGCGAGATAAAGCCTAGTTTCTTACCGTTAGAATCATCACTGTTCAATGCTTCAATAAAATAGTTGCAATGTGAGCGCAGGCGAACTTTTTCTTCTGTAATATCTAATTTCTCTATATAGAAAACCAGCTCTTGTTCAAAACGGTTCATATCTACATTTTCTTTTCCTACCGCCTCTTCCATGTACTGATTAATTCTTTCACGAATTAATGGAATACGACTGCCTTCTACTGCTTCAACGTCCGTTAAATAAGTTAAAATCAAAGCTACACGGTGTTCTAAGTCTTTTTTAAGAACAGACCCTTCATCTGCTCTGAACCCATTGAATTGTTTCAGGGCAACATGGAAAGCGTCTATTAATACTTTACCTTCTTCCTCGTCGATTTCATCATCATGATTAATTACCTCAGGCATATTCAATGCTAATTCAAACATATTTGCTTTGGTATCTCCTAACTGAAAGGCGATATCCTGCAATTGACGGTAATAAGTTTTAAGTAAATCAGCGTTTATATTTGCCCCTTTTGTGGTTTGATCAACATATTCGGTGGATATATTGATATTAACTTTTCCACGTTCAATCAGCTTGCTGCATTCTCCACGCAGGGTCAATTCTTTATCAGATACAGCTTTTGGTAAGCGTAGGTTTAATTCTAAAAACTTAGAATTTAAGGATTTAATCTCTACCGTATATTTTACAGTACCGTTCTCTGCGGTACCTATACCGTACCCTGTCATGGATTTTATCATATGCAAAGGTATAAAACTTACGATAAATTTGGGTCTGAATTACCAATCATGTTTCGCTATAATGACACAGAGGTAGGTTTTGAAAGTAGCACCTTTCTTAACCCGGACGAAGGCTATACCAATATCCTTCAAGGATCCGTTCCATTCATCCAGTCCTAAAACATGTTTTCTATGCATATAACCAGGAGACCCTTTTCCAATAATAAATGATTTGATACAGTCGACAGCTGTTTGATGGTTCGCGCCTATGGATTCGAAATTGTTCGCATTTCGTTTTTTTAGCCATTCGGGATTGAGGGTATATCCAGCGGCATTAATATGGTAATTCGGACCATATCCATCCGGATCGGTGTGATCAAAATAATTTCTTTTTGCCATATCTTTTGCTCTTTGTTCAGCAACTTTGGCTAGTGTATCATTCCAAACTAATTTCGTTTGCTTAACGTTCTTTAAGTTATTCACCCGAATTTCTTTCCCATATTTCTTGGGATTCATGCGAAAATCATTCAGGTAATTGAATGCTTTCTTTGCTTCTCGACGGTCGATTTTGATGCTTTGACCCAATAGTGGTTGGACCCACATGATTAAAGCAAATAAAAGATATTTCATAGAAATGTATTTTCATTAAGGACTCGAATTAAAACTTAACGTTTAAACGCGGGTATTTATTAAGCGGCTTTTTTAGACAACTTAGATTTGAAAACCTCAATAATTGCTGGTAGGAGCGAGATACCAATAATAGCTAAGACCACAACAGAGAAGTTATGTTTGACAAATGAAATTTGTCCAAAGAAAAAGCCTCCTAATAGGAAGAGGGTAACCCATAGTATTCCACCAACAATATTATAAAGACCAAATTTAGAATAAGGCATTTTGACGATCCCGGCAACAAAAGGAGCAAAGGTCCGTACGATAGGAACAAAACGAGCATAAATAATCGTTTTCAAACCATATTTATCATAAAATCCCTGTGTTTTTTCTAAATATGCCGGTTTAAATATTTTTGAGCTGGATGTAAAAACTCTGTTTCCGAAATGCTTACCAATCTCATAATTAATAAAATCTCCTAAAATCGCTGCAGTAATAAGTAGGAAGAGCATAATAAAGAGATTAAGATTTGTTTCCGGTAATGCAATTAATGCACCCATTGCAAATAATACGGAATCTCCAGGTAGAAAAGGCGTTACCACCAAACCCGTTTCGGCAAATATAATGAGGAATAGAATGAGATAGGTCCAGGCTTGATAATCCCGAGTAATATCGATTAAATGTTTATCAATATGCAGAATAAAATCGATTAAGGTTGAGATAAATTCCATGATTTCAAATTCATGTTCGTTATGCAACAATACACCAAATAAAGAAGGAAGCTTATTCTGCTTCCTTCTTTTTTCCATATTTTTCTTTCACCACCTCTATAATAGGCGGAAGAATTGACAAAAAGATAATTGCAAAAACCACTATGGTAAAGTTGTCTTTGATAATAGGTAGACCTCCGAAAAAATAACCAATGAACAGGAATGAAGTAACCCAAAGGATTGCACCGATTACATTGAAAGAGGCAAATTTAGCATAAGACATAGATCCAACTCCTGCCACAAAAGGGGCAAAAGTTCTTACGATAGGGACAAAACGAGCATAGATAATCGTTTTTCCACCATATTTATCATAGAATTTCTCGGTTTTCTCTAAGTATTCTTTCTTGAGGAACTTATATTTTCCGGAGAAAGCTTTTGGACCTATGTATTTTCCGACATGATAATTCACCATATCTCCCAGAATACCGGCTACCATTAAGAGACCCCACATCAAAAATATATTCAGGTCTGTTTCCGGTTTAGCTATTATAGCGCCTGCGGCAAACAATAAAGAATCTCCCGGAAGGAAAGGTGTAACTACTAATCCGGTTTCCGCAAAAATGATTAGGAAAAGGATTAAATAAGTCCAGGTTTGATAATTATTGACAATTTCTACCAAATGATCATCAATATGGAGAATGAAATCAATAAGAGAATAGATTAAATCCAAGATTTAAAGTGTTTAGATATTGTTCAACATAACCGGCATCACCAACATTAAGATATCTTCATGATCTTCTTTGACTGCAGGGACTAATAAACCTGCACGGTTTGGTGTACTCATTTCCAATACAACTTCTTCACAGTTTAAGTTGTTCAACATTTCAACAAGGAATTTTGCATTGAAGCCTATTTCCATATCTTCACCTTCGAATTGACAGCTCAATCTTTCATGTGCTTCATTCGAAAAGTCTAAATCTTCTGCCGAGATATGTAATTCACTGCCCGAGATTTTCAACCTTACCTGGTGAGTTGTTTTATTAGCGAAAATAACTACACGGCGTAGTGTGTTCAGGAATAAAGAACGGTCTACGGTAAGTTTATTCGGGTTCAACCGAGGAATCACGGCTTCATAATCCGGATAACGCTCATCAATTAAGCGACAGATTAGGCTAATATTTCCAAATTGAAAAAATGCATTGGTATTGTTGTACTCTATTGAAACATTCACATCATCCGAAGGAAGAGATGATTTTAATAAAGTTAGTGCTTTCTTAGGAAGAATGATTGAAGTTGGCTTTTCTGCACCTACATCGGTACGTCCATAGCGAACTAATTTATGTGCATCGGTAGCAACAAAAATTGTAGACTGCTCTGACAGCTGTACAAATACACCAGACATAGCGGGTCTTAATTCATCATTACTTACTGCAAAGATTGTTTTATTAATCGCTTCCAATAAAATCGGAGCAGCGATATTGACGGTAGAGATATTCTCAACGGCAGGGATCTTAGGGAAATCATCTGCGTTTTCACCGCTTAATTTGTATTTACCATCACCGGCTGAAATTTCAATAGAAAGGGTCTTAGTGTCTACAGAGAAAGCCACAGGTTGATCCGGTAATGTTTTTAGAGTTTCAATCAGGATCTTTGATGGCATAGCTACCCGGCCTTCTTCTTTTGCTTCAATTTGCAAATTTGTAACCATACTGGTTTGCAAATCAGTAGCCGAAATTGTTAAGATATTCTCTTTAATCTCGAATAAGAAATTCTCTAGAATTGGTAGCACCGTGCTTGAACTTGAGGCGCCACTAATAGCTTGTAATTGTTTCAGTAATATTGATGTTGATACAATAAATCTCATTTTCTTTAGCTAATAGATATTACTGCAATAATACAGAAAAGAATCTAATTTTTGCAATGCAAATTAGAGATGACAAGCATTACATTAAAATGCACTGCATTAAAATTTGTACATTTGTGAGATAAGGTATGCAATTTAAAAATATCGTAGGTCACGAAGCGCTAAAGAAACAACTAATTTCAACGGTTCATGAAAACCGTATTAGCCACGCACAACTATTTTTAGGTCCTGAGGGTTCGGGCAGCCTTGCTTTGGCATTGGCTTACGCTCAGTTCATTAATTGCGAACAAAAACTTGATAATGACAGTTGTGGTCAGTGTCCTTCATGCTTGAAATACAGTAAACTTATTCATCCTGATTTACATTTTTCTTATCCATTTTTTGCGAATAAAGGCGATACGGCCAGCACGTATATGGATAATTGGCGAAAAGCTTTCTTGGAAAATCCTTACATGAGCTTAAGCTATTGGAGAAATCAACTTGAAGCAGAGAATAAACAAGTTAATATCAATATTGCAGAAGCGCATGATATCATCAAAAAATTGAGTCTGAAGGCCTTTGAAGCAGAATACAAGGTCTTAATCATGTGGCTCCCTGAATATCTGGACACTCAAGGGAATGCTTTATTAAAACTGATTGAGGAGCCACCAGCGAAGACATTATTTCTTTTGGTAGCGGAAAATCAGGATAAAATTTTAAACACTATTATCTCCAGAACGCAATTAGTGAAAGTAAATAAGCTTTCCCATGATGAAATCATGCAGTTCTTGATAGATGAAAAAAACATAGAGTCAAATCGAGCCAATGAAATTGCCTTTATTGCAGAAGGAAATATACAGTCTGCTCTGGATCAATTACGGGAAGAGTCTAATACGAATTTTGACTTAATGATCCGTTGGCTGAGGTGTATTGTGACTGATGCCGGCTTGAATATTATTCAAATCTGTGATGAAGAAATTAGCAAATTAGGTCGTGAGAACCAGAAACTGTTTTTAATCTACACGATTAATATGCTAAGACAGATTGTGCTTTTAAACCAAGGTCTTGATAAATTAGTCTTTTTAAAAAATCAAGAATTAGATTTTGTACAAAAGTTTAGTGAAATCAGCTCTTTGGATAAATTACAGGTTGCGATAGATATGCTGGAGAAAACACATTATTCTGTGGAAAGAAATGCTAATCCTAAAATATTATTTTTAGATTTATCTTTGCAGTTAGTTTTACTATTTAAAT
>JBEBRZ010000154.1:0-5948 GCA_040394615.1 Sphingobacterium mizutaii | reverse complement strand
CACAAGTATTCGAATATTTAAATCATGCTGCTGATTATGGTATCAAAGTAAATGGTGGTGAAGCCGATTTTGGAGCCATTGTAAAGCGAAGTCGTGGTGTAGCAGATGGTATGAGCAAAGGGATTCAGTTCTTGATGAAAAAGAACAAGATCGATGTCATCATGGGTACTGCAAAAATTAAAAAAGGTGGTAAAATCGAGGTTAAAGCCGAAGATGGTACTACAAAAGAGTATACTGCTAAACATACGATATTAGCGACTGGTGCTCGTTCAAGAGAATTACCTAATCTACCACAGGATGGTAAAAAAATAATCGGTTACCGTCAGGCAATGAATCTTCCTAAGCAACCTAAATCAATGGTTGTGGTAGGTTCAGGAGCTATTGGTGTTGAATTTGCGTATTTCTATAGCACAATTGGTACTAAAGTAACAATCGTTGAATTTATGGATCGCATCGTTCCGGTTGAAGATGAAGAAATCTCTAAGCAATTGGAGAAATCGCTTAAAAAAGCCGGCATCAATATCTTAACGAAATCTGAAGTTCAATCTGTTGATACGAAAGGTGATCTATGTAAAGTTTCAATCAAAACTGAAAAAGGTACAGAAACACTAGAAGCAGAAGTTGTTTTATCAGCAGTGGGTATCACTCCGAATATTGAAAATATTGGATTAGAAGAAGTTGGCGTAAAAACCGATAAAGGCCGTGTGTTGGTAGACGATTTTTACAAAACGAATATCGACGGTGTATACGCTATCGGAGATATCGTAAAAGGTCAGGCTCTGGCTCACGTTGCTTCTGCAGAAGCCATTACCTGTATCGAAAAAATCAAAGGATTACATGTGGATCCTATTGATTACAACAACATCCCGGGATGTACTTACTGTTCTCCTGAGATTGCATCTGTCGGTTTTACAGAAAAAGCAGCAAAAGACGCAGGTTACGAAATTAAAGTGGGTAAATTCCCATTCTCAGCATCCGGAAAAGCTTCTGCTGCCGGTGCAAAAGATGGTTTCGTGAAAGTAATTTTCGATGCTAAATACGGTGAATTCTTAGGGGCTCATTTAATCGGTGCTAATGTTACTGAAATGATCGCTGAAGTGGTAGTCGCTCGTAAATTAGAATCTACAGGACATGAGATTATTAAAGCAGTTCACCCTCACCCTACAATGAGTGAGGCTATTATGGAAGCCGTAGCAGATGCTTACGGTGAAGTAATTCACTTATAAAGTGTGAAAGATTTATAAACACAAAAGCCATCAAAATTGATGGCTTTTGTGTTTATAAAAAATTTAGTCTTACTTAGTCTTGATAATATAAAACACTCGGGTTAAAAAAATAAATTATTGTTATCATTTATTTTTTTAATTGATTTTTTTAATAACTTTGAGGAAATATAAAACTAAATGAAGACAGTTATTATGGTTTTGGGGGCTCCTAATGATGAGTATGGTAATCTATCCGCAATTGCTTTGGACAGGTTATATCTCGCGTATGAGCTAGCGATAAACAATGAAAAATCGCTTCTATTATGTACAGGAGGAAATGGAGATCATTTTAACAAAACCGAGAAACCTCATTATTACTTTGCAGAACGATTTTTACAAATGAAAGGTATTGATAAAGGTCGATTTTTGAATGGAATACCATCCAGAAATACAATAGAAGATTTTACATTATCTATGCCTACTGTTCAAGCAATAAATCCGGATCTTTTAGTTATTGTTACTTCTAAATTTCATATGGGACGGGTAAGATACATCGCAGAAAAAGTCTTCGGAAGTATCAATAAGTTTTATGTATCCTCCACCTCTTCACTTACGGAAACTGAGCTTAAGCCTCTTATAGATCATGAAAACCAAGCCCTGCAGGCTATCAAAGAAAAAGGTTTAAATTTTAATTAGAATTTGCTCACTTTTTCTTCCAGATACTTTCTGCCCATCGACCTACAAACCAAAAGGATATAGCTAATAACAAAAAGAATATCGTACGGTTGATATTGTCCCATAAATACTCGACGAATCGGGTGTAAAGATTTAGAATAAAGAAAACAAAACCTATATCTCTGGCGGCATGGTCTTTTGTTTTCATTCCATAGACAGCAAGCCCTAAAGAAATCAGAATTCCTAGCAATCCCCAATAAAAGATCTCATATTGTCTGACACTATACCATTTATCAAAATCGCTATAATTTCCAAAGATAGAAAGCATCCATAGTGCTATCATCGTATATAATAAACCAACCACAAAAGAGGTAGATTGGAATATCTGAATTGGTTTTATTTTGGGTTGGAGAAAAACAGCAAATGCGGTGAGCAATATTCCGAATATGGTAAAGCGCAAGGGGTAGTTCATTCCCCAGAACTTAAATCCCCATTCGCTATGGTAAGCAGTTTCCGTTGCAAACCAAATACCTAATGCCACTAAGGTGAAGACCCAAAGCAATTTGGAATTAAGCTTAACAGATAATATTGCATAAATTACAATGGACACTAGAAACAACAGTGTAAAATGATTTTCATTTCGATCCAATACCTGTCCCAGAAAGCCAATACTTGCGGCTGTGGAAAATGCTCCTGCCAGCATTAAGGTTTCATTTGAAAAATTTTTATCCGGATTCTTGGCTTTGTTCCTAAAACCTAGGATATAGAACAGCACAGCTAGTCCGGCAAATCCAAGGCAAAATATCACATTGGGTGTTTCATAGAAATTTTCGACAAGTTTTTCTAGATAGCCATCGGAGAATAAGGAGACCACGGAAAAAATCAAAGAGGCCAAGGCAATCCAAAAAGCATATCTTGCCAACATCCCCCATTCAAACCCCTTATCATCAAGATTCTCTTTTAATTCATTCGTTTTTTCAGGCGTCAATAATTGATGGTCCTGCCAGTGCTTTAGAGCTTGTTCTATAATTTCTCGCTCTGATTTATTAACATCTAATTTTTTCAATATGATCTACTTTGTTAAATAAAGGTAATACTTTTCAACAATCCTGCCTAATAGAAGATTAGCAGTCGCTAGTCTTAAATCTCTTCTTAAAAAACTGTAACTTTGCACTTTGCTAAAAGGATAGATGAATGGCCAAAAGAAAAGCAGTAGACCTTGGAGACCAAAGCGAATTAGAGGTTTTTGGAGCCCGAGTGCATAATCTCAAAAATATAGATGTATCATTTCCCAGGAATCAGTTAGTAGTTATTACCGGTTTGAGTGGTAGCGGGAAGTCTTCATTGGCTTTTGACACCATTTATGCGGAAGGACAACGCCGATATATGGAAACTTTTTCAGCCTATAGCAGGCAGTTTCTAGGTGGAATGGAAAGGCCTGATGTCGACAAAATATCTGGGTTAAGTCCTGTCATTTCTATTGAACAGAAAACAACATCTAAAAACCCCAGATCGACAGTAGGTACCATTACGGAGATTTATGATTTTCTAAGACTATTATATGCGAGGATCGGCGAAGCTTATTCTTATGTTACCGGGAAAAAAATGGAGCGCATGTCGGATGACGAAATCACGGATCGTATTCTTAAGGAATTTGACGGTGAAGGCATCTATATTCTTGCCCCAGTTGTAAAAGGCCGTAAAGGACATTATCGGGAGTTATTCGAACAAATCCGGAAGCAAGGTTACACCAAAGTACGTGTAGATACTGAGATTTTGGATATCGCACCTAAGATGCAGGTGGACCGTTATAAAATTCACGATATCGAGATTGTTATCGATCGTATTAAAGTCGAGAAAGAATCGCGGAAGCGATTATTTACCTCTATTGGGCAAGCCTTAAAAACCTCAAAAGGAATTATCAAGATTGCTAATAAGGACAATAAGGAACAGTTTTTCAGTAGATTTTTAATGGATGCTGAATCGGGTATTTCTTATGATGAACCACAACCCAATACTTTCTCTTTTAACTCACCTTATGGTGCTTGTCCTAAATGCGATGGGTTGGGATATGTATATGAAATAGACAAGAAAATTGTTATTCCGGATCGTAGTTTAAGTATTCAAAAAGGAGCTATTGTACCTCTTGGACCTTCTAGAGATTCCTGGAATTTTGCTGTATTAAAAGCGGTAGCAAAGAAATATGATTTTTCTTTAACCTCATCAGTTGATAAGCTCTCGGAGGATTTAATAGATAAACTTCTCTTTGGCGAGGAGGAACCCATCAGCCTGACTGTTTCTTACGGTTCTTACGGAGCCAGAGAATATAAGGTTCAATTCTCGGGTATCTTCAAGATGCTGGAAGAAATGAATGCAAAATATCATGAAGACAGCAAAGGTCTGGATGATTTCCGTACTCAGGTTGTCTGTCCGGAATGTCATGGAGCAAGACTGAAAAAAGAATCATTGCATATTAAGGTAGACAATAAGAATATTTCTGAACTGGCAGAGATGGACATTGTTGCTTTGAATGAGTGGTTTGAGGGTATTGACAGCAGGTTATCGGACAGGCAAAATATTATTGCGACAGAAATTATCAAAGAAATAAGAACCAGAATCGGCTTTTTGTTAGATGTGGGTTTAAATTATTTAACCTTAAACCGCAGCTCGAAAAGCTTATCCGGTGGTGAGGCCCAGCGGATCCGTTTAGCAACTCAGATTGGATCGCAGTTAGTCAATGTGCTGTATATCCTTGATGAGCCAAGTATCGGTTTGCATCAAAGGGATAATGAGCGATTAATCAATGCACTCAAAAACTTAAGAGATATCGGTAATTCCATTTTGGTAGTGGAACATGATAAAGACATGATCCTTCACTCCGATTATGTGATTGATATGGGACCTGCAGCCGGCGTTCATGGTGGGAAAGTAGTTGCTCAGGGAACTCCAAAGGAATTAATGAAAGCCAATACGTTGACGACTGATTACCTGAACGGAACGAAAGAGATTAAAATCCCTGAGGTAAGAAGAAAAGGAAATGGCCATAAACTCTCTTTGAAGGGTGCTAAAGGTCATAACTTAAAAAACGTGAGTATTGATATCCCTTTAGGAGAATTGGTTCTGGTAACAGGTGTATCCGGTTCAGGGAAATCGAGTTTAATTACGAATACCCTGTATCCAATCTTAAATCATCATTTCTTTAGAGCGAAGGCAAAACCTCTTCCTTTTAGTAAGGTGGAGGGACTTGAGCATATTGATAAGGTAATTGAGATTGACCAATCGCCAATTGGCAGAACTCCGCGTTCGAACCCTTCTACTTATACCGGTGTGTTTTCAGATATACGAGCGCTTTATGTTCAGCTTCCGGAGGCTAAAATCCGTGGGTATAAACCAGGACGTTTTTCTTTCAATGTAAAGGGAGGAAGATGCGAAACCTGTCAAGGAGCAGGAATGAAAATCATTGAAATGAACTTCTTGCCTGATGTTCAGGTTCCTTGTGAAACTTGCAATGGAAAACGCTATAACCGAGAAACTTTAGAAGTAAGATATCGTGGAAAGTCTATTTCTGATGTGTTGGATATGAGTATCGATGAAGCTGTTGGCTTCTTTGAAAATATTCCTTCAATCTATAGAAAAATCAAAACTTTACAGGATGTTGGCTTAGGTTATATCACTTTAGGACAATCCTCTACTACACTATCCGGAGGAGAAGCACAGCGTGTTAAATTAGCTACCGAACTTTCGAAGAAAGATACCGGAAAGACTTTTTATATCTTGGATGAACCGACTACAGGATTGCATTTTGAGGATGTAAATGTGCTATTAGGTGTAATCAACAGATTAGTAGATCGAGGAAATACGGTCTTGATCATTGAGCATAACTTAGATGTTATCAAAGCTGCTGATTGGGTTATTGATATGGGGCCTGAGGGAGGAAATAATGGAGGTAAGTTATTATTCCAAGGTACTCCCGAAAATTTGATCAAGCAAAAAGATTCAGAAACCGGAAGGTTCTTAAAAATAGAAATGAATTATAATAAATAAAATAAAAGGGAGCTTATAAGTAGG
>JBEBRZ010000153.1:0-5958 GCA_040394615.1 Sphingobacterium mizutaii | reverse complement strand
AAACTGTCGTCTGTTGAAGTTTCTTCCTGACCGGAGCTGAATTCAATATCATCAATGTTAATTAAAGTATCTTGTGAAATTCCTTTTAAAGGAGTGATGGTAATAATAAATAGCCAACTGATGGCTATAAATGCATTTTTTAAGCTGAACATAATATACGTGTTAACTCTGGGAATTGAGAAAAAGGCAGGATTTCCCTGCCTTTTAATATCATTTTAATACAAATAGATTACTTAATAGTAACTGCAAATTCGTATTCATCTGGTGGTAGACAACGTTCTTTGTCGCACGCCATAAATGACGCAACACCTTTAACTGTTGTTGGCTTGTTATTAGCTAATTTAACTTTTTGTTGGAAAACAACTTCTCCGTCATAATAAGGAACATCCATTTTGAAGACATCTTCAAATTTTGATTTAGGTTCCTTAGCGGCAGCTTTACCAGTTATCTTGGCGCCATTTCCCGGAGTAAAAGTAAATGATGTTGAAATAGGACCTCCTGAGGGCACATTTAACCCGTAAATATGCCAGCCTTGCTCAACATTCGCTTTTAATAAGATGACAGCTTCTGTTGCTGAAAGTTTTTTAAAGCCTACAGACCATTTTACCGGGTTTTCAACTTGAGCGAAAACTCCTGAAACGGCGAAGACTAAAAACGCAATTAATAGATTTATTTTTTTCATAAAAAACCGATTTATGTATTATACGACTCTTCCTTTCGTACAAAGTTTAATCCAAAGTTAGTATTATCTAAATTAATTAGAGTAGTTGTAATCATATTATTGCATTACAAATACAACTTCTTTAAAAAAATAAGTTTCTTCTTTATTCTTCTTCAGTAAGTGTAATAGTCCATTTTCATCAACCTTCGTTAAGACAGCCTCAAATGTTTCACTGTTTGCCGTGTATAGGGCGGGAATATTCTTTCTGAATAAAAGATTATTGTACTGTTCTAGTAAATCTTTGTCTTTCAGGTTGTTTGTTTTATAATTTTCTATTCTGTTCGCAATGAAAGAAAATAGATTTAAGCATTCTTCTTCAAGGTTTTTGGTTAATATACCTGATTCATTAAAAACAGAACTTGCAATTTTATCGAGTTCGTCAGGAAACCGTTTTTGATTAACATTTACACCTATGCCAATAACGGATTGTTTTATTTCTTTATGGTTGATTTTGTTTTCAATTAGTATTCCCGATATTTTTTTGTTACTCAAGAGAATATCATTCGGCCATTTAATTAAGGCGTCTAGATTTAAACTTTTCAACCAATCGATGATTCCTACACTAACAAGCATGTTCAATATAAAGTGTTGTTGAGGATTTAAGTAGGATGGATATATCACAAAGCTAAATGTGATATTGGTATTAGGTTCTACTTTCCAGGAGTTTTGTCGCTGGCCCCGGCCATTGCTTTGAAATTTTGCCATAATGGCAGACCATTCGGGTAGTGGCTTGAAATTTGACAATTGAGTTTTTAAATAATCATTAGTTGAGCCGATTTCGTCAAAAACAATTAGCTTTTGGCGTAGAGATTGTCCCGAAAATATGTTATTTTGCAAAAGATAAATTATTTAAAAAGAGTTTAAAACAGTTTATTAGTCAAAAGTATAATAAATCTTAATGAGTAAAAACAAAAAATCTTCGTTGTCAGAGAAGTTAGCAGACTTGGTAATCCATGGAATGCAGGAGAAGAAAGGCAACGAAATTGTGAGGATGGATATGCGAGAGGTGAATGGAGCCTTGTCTGACTATTTTGTAATCTGCCACGCTGATTCTACAGTTCAAGTAAATGCTATTGCAAAGAGCGTAGAAGAAGAAGTCTATAAAGCATTAGGCCAAGATCCCTGGCGAAAAGAAGGTCAAGGAAATGGCGAATGGATTCTAATTGATTTTATTGATGTAGTTGTCCACATATTTAAGACGGACAAAAGGGAGCATTATAGGATAGAAGACCTATGGGGAGATGCTGATGTAAGCAAATTCCAAAGCGCATAATAATTATTGTGAAACGTAGTATATTAGTTATAAATGAAGAAAGTTCCGAGTAAGAAGATAACGCCAATGCCACCGAAATTTAATATGATTTGGCTTTGGATAGCGATGATCGTAGGTTTTTTAGGTCTTCAATACTTATTTAGTGGAGAATCAGCTAAAAAAATTACCTATAAAGAGTTTGAACAAAAAATGCTTATTCCTGGGGATGTTGAAAAACTTATTGCTTACAAAAGCAATGACCTAGTTGATGTTGAAGTATATATTAAAAGTGATAAATTAGATCAAGAGAAATATAAAGATATTCAAAGCAGTCCCAACAGCTTATCTTTTTCAAATTCCACAGGCCCCCAATTCCAATTTACTGAACCCTCTGCTGAAATCTTAGAGCAGAAATTGAAGACATCACAAGACAGTTTGGCAGCTGGTCAACATGCAGTCGGCGTGTCGTATGAAGATAGAACTAATCCTTGGGCGGGTTGGTTTGTTTCCTTTATGCTTCCATTATTGATCATTGTGGTGATTTGGATCTTCCTGATGCGTCGTATGAACGGCGGTGGTGGAGCTGGAGGCGGTGCAATATTTAATATTGGTAAATCTAAGGCTCAATTATTTGATAAAGAGTCTCAAATTAATATTACTTTCAATGATGTAGCCGGTTTAGAAGAGGCCAAAGAAGAGGTAATGGAAATCGTAGATTTCTTAAGAAACCCTAAAAAATATACGGATCTAGGAGGAAAAATTCCTAAAGGTGCATTATTAGTAGGCCCTCCGGGAACAGGTAAGACTTTATTGGCTAAGGCTGTTGCAGGTGAAGCACAAGTTCCATTTTTCTCTTTGTCGGGTTCCGACTTTGTTGAAATGTTCGTTGGAGTAGGTGCATCTCGGGTTCGTGACTTGTTTAAACAAGCAAAAGAGAAGGCTCCTTGTATTATCTTTATTGATGAGATTGATGCAATTGGTCGTGCTCGTGGCAAGAACTCAGTGATGGGTGGTAATGATGAACGTGAGAATACCCTAAATCAATTGTTAGTTGAAATGGACGGTTTTGGTACCAATGTGGGAGTGATTATTTTGGCCGCTACTAACCGCCTTGATGTGCTAGATTCAGCTTTGCTGCGTCCGGGACGTTTTGACAGACAAATTTCAATTGATAAACCTGATTTAATTGGTCGTGAGCATATTTTTAATGTTCACTTGAAGCCACTAAAATTAGCGGAAGAGGTTGATGCTAAGAAATTATCAGCACAGACGCCTGGGTTTGCAGGTGCAGAAATAGCCAATGTATGTAATGAGGCTGCTCTTATCGCTGCCCGAAAGAATAAAAAAGCGATTGAGATGCAAGACTTTCAAGATGCGATTGATCGTGTGATTGGAGGTCTTGAGAAGAAAAATAAAATTATTTCCCCAGAAGAGAAGAAGATTGTTGCTTATCATGAAGCAGGTCACGCAATTGCAGGCTGGTTCCTGGAACATGCAGACCCGTTGGTAAAGGTTTCAATTGTGCCTCGTGGTGTTGCCGCATTAGGGTATGCGCAATATTTACCTAAAGAACAATTCTTGTATACAACTGAACAGTTGATTGACAGCATGTGCATGACCATGGGAGGTCGTGTTGCGGAAGATATCACTTTCGGTAGAATTAGTACAGGAGCGCAGAATGACCTCGAACGTATTACAAAGTTAGCTTATGCAATGACTGCGGTGTATGGTATGAATCATAAAGTTGGTAATATCTCTTTCAAGGACAGTTCCGGAGAAAGTCAATTCCACAAACCATATTCAGATCAAACAGCAGAATTAATAGATGACGAAGTTAGAGTGTTAATTTCTGAGGTGTATGAAAGAACAAAAAACTTATTGTTAGATAAACAAGAAGGCTTGATCAAAATCGCAGAGAAATTATTGGAGAAAGAAATTTTATTCCAAACTGATCTGGAAGAAATCTTAGGGAAACGCCCTTTCTCTAACAAAACCACGTATGATGAATTTGTCAATGGTGGTGCTGATGGAGGTGGAGTTCCTCAAACTGATCTGCCTATTCCCACTACAGACAGAGAGGACGTGCTCTCTGCTCCGGAGGATCAGAAAGAAATAGATTCAGAATAAAAAAAGGAATTTTTAACAGACAGGACTTTTGGGTCCTGTCTGTTTTTGTACTATGAATACGAGGAATACGACTGCAAAAGAAAAAATGCTGAAAAAAATTCGGCAGGCTCTCCTTCAAAAGAAGGAAAACCCTCATCCTATGTTTGAGGAAAGTCAATTGTACAAGGATGAAGAAGAATCTTTAGACGTCACTTTTGCCAGAGAATTTACTCAAATGTCCGGAAACTTTATCTATTGTGATGGTGAGATAAGTTTAATCGAAAACCTTATTATCCTTGTTGAAAAGATAAATATCAGTAAACTATATATCTGGGAGAAGCCCCTTCAACAAATGATGGATCAATATGGGTTTCCGCATAGAAAATCTCAACAAGCTTTTGAGGAGATCGAGGCAAGTATTACTAGTTGTGAGGCATTGATCGCCAGAAATGGCAGTATAATGATCTCTAATTATTCTGAATCAGGGCGAAGACTTAGTGTATATCCACCCGTTCATATTGTAATTGCCAAAGCTTCACAATTAGTCATGGATGTTAAACATGCCATGGCCTTGATGAAAGAAAGATACGCTGATGATTTTCCCACCATGATTACTACAATAACAGGCCCAAGTAGAACTGCTGATATAGAAAAGAGATTGGTATTAGGAGCACATGGACCAAAAGAACTATACTTATTCTTGTTAGAAGACCGATTTTAAATGATTCAATATTACCTTACCACTACCCCAGTTGCCAGTATTATTTTTGCCTTGACCGTAGGGTTGAGCATTTATGTTTTTTCGAATCCCCAATGGTTTGGCAAATTAATGTTACATCCTTATTCTGTTTATCGGGATAAGAGTAAATGGTATTTGATATTAAGCAGCGGGTTAATCCATAAAGATTGGATGCACCTGATCTTTAATATGATTACCTTTTATTATTTCGGATTTGGGTTGGAGCAGATTTTTGTAGAGATAAGTGGCCCTATAGGACATCTGTTATTTGCAGCGCTCTATATTGTTGCCTTGGTTTTAAGTGATATTCCGACGATTATAAAGGAGAAAAACACCTACAATTATCATAGTTTAGGAGCCTCGGGAGCTATTAGTGCCGTATTATTTAGCTACATCTTATTTAATCCAAAAATGATGCTAGGGATATTTATGATAATCCCTATGCCTGCCTATATATTTGCATTTGTTTATCTTGGTTATTGTATATGGGCTTCTAAAAACTCTCGGGATGGTGTCAATCACGATGCGCATTTATTTGGTGCACTAACTGGATTATTATTTACCATTATTGCTTATCCTTGGGTTATCCAACATTTCTTAGATCAATTTTAGCAGCTATTTTTCAATGATTCTCTTAGAATTATAGGATTAATCTTAACCAGTCCAGTTTTCTCTGTCCAGGCTTCTAAATTGGATGGCTTCTGCCAAGTGTTCATTGGTAATTTCAATAGAGCTTTCTAAGTCTGCAATGGTTCTGGCAACTTTTAAAATTCGGTCATAGGCACGAGCTGACAGGTTAAGTCTTTCAATGGCCATTTTCAGGAGCTTCTTTCCACCTTCTTCAATGATACATATCTCCTGAATGTTTTTCGCTCTCATTTGTGCGTTTGAATGGATATTGGGAAATTTTCTAAAGCGCTGTTCTTGAATCTTCCGTGCAGTAATCACTCTATTTCTAATTACTTCAGAAGTTTCACCTGAATTTTTATTCGTTAGTTCATTGAATTCTACAGGAGTAACTTCAATATGTATATCTATCCTATCTAATAAAGGTCCTGAAATTTTACTAATATATTTCTGGACATGATTTGAACCACAGATACAGGGTCTGAAAGGATGGTTATAAAAGCCGCAGGGACA
>JBEBRZ010000152.1:0-6036 GCA_040394615.1 Sphingobacterium mizutaii | reverse complement strand
CTAAGTTTGACTCGTTGAACCTAGTGATGGTGCCTAGTTATTGGAGAATTGCATACGGTGATACCACGAAGATGCAGACCATTTCTGCACACCGATTGACCCAGTCCCTTGAAACTAAAACCTTAGAGAATTCATCTAGCGGAATCCCTAATCCATTTTACATCACAGGGCCTGCAATTTTTGGATCCCAAAAGTTCAATTATGCTGCTGATGCATTGGGTTCAGTTACCTTCCGTCCTAAGAAGACCAAGAAAGATACGTTGTCTATTCGCTTGAATGATGCCTTAGGAGCTGAGTTCTTCAACAAGATCAAAGCTTCTGATATCGCATTCAATTCAGCGTCCAACTTCCAAGAATACTTTAAAGGCTTGAGCTTGGTGCCTGCTGAAAGCAATACTGCCATCGTAGGTTTCTCTGATACCTTACAGGTTAAGGTTAACTATTCCTATTTAGGAACTGATGGCTTTAAGAAAACAGGATCGAAAGTGTTGAACATGACTGAAAAGGCATTCCAATACAATCAATTTGACAAGAACGTACAAGGAACGGCATTTGAAGGCTTAAGTTCTACTAAAGCCATTGCCAGTACCAGTACATCAGGTGTTGCCTATTTCCAAGGAGGTTCAGGCGTGGTGACAGAAATCAAGTTCCCAGCATTAAAAGACTTTTTATCGCAACCTGGAGTTGCTATCAATAAGGCAGAATTAGAAATCGAGTTAGAAACCCCACATACAGGTCTTATGCCGGCAGTTCCGAATCCAATGTTGATGATTGCAGATTCAAGAGCGCCAATTTCATTTGTATCTATACCGTTTGGTAGAGACCCCCAATATGCAACTTACCTTGTTGGAGATAATGCAGGTAAAAAAGGAAGATACCTTTTTAATCTGATTCAATATATTAAATCTGCTACGGAGCCACATTCAGAAGAAAAATCATTATTCTTAACTTTGTCTCCAACGGCTGGCCTTGGTTTTACGCCATACACTTCTGTGATTGCTACAGAAAGAAATAAACCGAAAGTTAAATTAAATATCGTATATACAAAATTTAAATAGTCTATGAATAAGAGAAATTGGCTTGTACTACTTTTGATAGGAGCCTTCGCAATTACTACTTTTAATTCCTGTAAAAAAGAGGAGAGCACTGATACAGACGATGGTCCAACAGAGTGGGAGAAATCCATTGTCTTTACAGGAAAACCAAGAAATGGAGCCGCAACATTTACAATCAATGATGTAGCTTATTTAGTTGGAGGACAAATGAAATCTACAGATCTTTTAAGTGACTCTTACTCATTTGATGGAACGGCTTGGACTAAGAGAGCTGATTTTTCAGGTCCTCAACGTCATAGTGCTGTTGGTTTTGCAGTAGCAGGAAAAGGATATGTAGGTTTAGGATATGGTTCTACAGGTGAAACATCTGGTCCACTTAAAGATTTTTATCAATATGATCCTGCAACAAATGCATGGACTAAAATCGCTGATTTCCCTGGTGATGCTCGCCATAGCGCAGTCGCATTTACCTTAGGAAATGCTGCATACGTAGGTTTGGGAAGAATCGATGCTACAGATGAAACTTTCTCAGATTTCTATAAATATGATCCTGCAGCGAATAAATGGACAGAAATTCAAACTTCCTTTAGCAACAAAAAAGGTGATGCTTATGCATTCGTAATTAATAATGTTGCTTATGTAGGTGGCGGTTACTCAAACGGAGTTCCTACTGATGATTTCTATTCGTTTGACGGAACAACATGGAAAAAAGAAAAAGGATTAACTGAAGATGATAAAGATGCGAGACGTTTCAGAGCTGGAGCATTTACTATCGGTAATAACGGTTATGTGGTAAGTGGTCGTTCTCAATCAGGTGTTGTCGGTACGGTGTGGAAATACAACCCATCAGATAAAACATGGACAGATGGAAGTCAAGCTCTACCTTCTGCTCGTGAGAAAGCAGTGTCCTTTGCGATTAAAGGAAAAGGATATATCACAACAGGTAATAATGGTAGTGGATCATTCTTTGATGATACCTTCGAGTTTACACCGGTTAGATAATATTTTATATTACGATAGAAAAGGGATGGTTTTCAAAAAACCATCCCTTTTTTCGTAATGAACGAAAAGAAACTTGACATTTAGATAGAATTATTAATCCCAATTCTGAAGAGAATATTATTACGGACTATCTCCTAATAATTGTAATCTTTAGAAAAATAAAAACCCTGAAATACATATTATTTCAGGGTTTTTATTTGACTAGATTGTCTTTTCTTATATCTTCTTACTAGAGGTATGGGTTAAATTAACCCCTTCGCATTTAATAATTCAGCAACCTGAATAGCATTTGTTGCGGCACCTTTACGAAGATTATCGGCAACGACCCAAAGATTAAGTGTCTTTTCTTGCGTTTCATCTCTGCGGATACGTCCAACAAAAACCTCATCCTTTCCATGTGCGTCTTTAGGCATTGGATATTCTAGTTTTGAAGGATTATCAACGACAACCACTCCTTCTTGAGCGGTTAATGCTGCACGAACATCTGCTAGGTCAAATTCATGTTCAAATTCAATATTTAAAGACTCTGAGTGTCCTCCGATTACAGGAATACGAACCGTAGTGGCAGTAACCTTAATAGAATCATCTCCCATGATCTTATTCGTCTCATTAATCATCTTCATTTCCTCTTTTGTATATCCGTTGTCCTGGAATACATCAATCTGAGGAATAACATTTAAATCAATAGAATAAGGATAAGCTTTTTCTCCTTCCACCCCTTTGCGTTCGTTCATTAATTGATCAACCGCTTTAACTCCGGTTCCGGTTACAGACTGGTAAGTGGACACTACCACGCGTTTAATTTTATATTTTTCGTGTAGTGGTTTTAATACCACCACCATTTGTATGGTAGAACAATTTGGATTTGCAATAATTTTATCTTCAGCAGTTAAAACATCTCCATTCACTTCAGGAACAACTAGTTTTTTCGTTGGATCCATGCGCCAAGCTGATGAATTATCAATGACAGTGATTCCTGCTTCAGCAAATAGAGGAGCATATTCTGTAGAAGTACTGCCTCCGGCCGAAAATAAAGCAACATCAGGTTTAAGTGCAATAGCTTCAGCTGGCGTCACAACCTTATACTTCTTTCCCTTGAAATCGATTTCCTTACCCTTGCTTCTTTCTGATGCTACTGGGATCAACTCGGTTACCGGGAAATTACGTTCCGCCAAAACTGTTAACATTTCTGACCCGACTAGTCCCGTCGCGCCTACTACTGCAACTTTCATAATTAATTTTTGCTTTTAAATTGAATAACTATAGATATTATTAATGTAGCAAACATACTAAATAAACATGAATCTTTTTGTTATATTTTAGCTTTTACTAATTGATAATCATTATCATAGAATATTATTCAATAAGTTTTACAGATGAGTGTGATTCATTCAGTAAAACATCTTTTTTGTTGACAATGTTTCATTGAAAAATTGCTTTTACAGTGTATAATTTTTATTCAGCTTTTTGATAGTAAAAAATTAAATCATACGTTTGCGCAATATGTTTTTGAAGCATCATTTTTAGGCATTTAATCGGTAATTTTGCCCTATTATTTCATACATATTGAAATAAAATTTATCTAAAACTATCATTGCCATAATGAAAGAAATCATTTTGATGATTGGAGCCAATGGACAGATTGGTTCTGAATTAGCTGCAGCGCTACGTAAGAAGTTTGGAAACCAGAATGTTATTACCTCTGATATCAGAGCTCCCAAGGAAATTGCCGAAGGTGAAATCTTTGAAACATTAAACGTGCTGGACAAAGAAGCAATAAAAGCTTTAATTCTAAAGTATAAACCGACACAAATCTATTTATTAGCTGCGATGTTGTCTGCCACAGGAGAACAGTATCCTCAAAAAGCATGGGATTTGAATATGAATGGTCTGCTGAATGTATTGGATTTAGCAGTAGAATTAGGGGTTAAAAAAATCTTTTGGCCTAGTTCAATAGCCGTATTCGGCCCCCACTCTCCTAAAATTGATACACCACAATATTGTGTCATGGATCCAAACAGCATTTATGGTATCAGTAAACTTGCCGGTGAAAGATTATGTGAATACTACCATAATAGATATGGATTGGATATCCGCAGCATTCGCTACCCGGGAATTATATCCTGGCGCACAGAACCCGGAGGTGGTACAACGGATTATGCTATTCATATTTTCTTTGAAGCCATCAGACAAGGAAAATATACCTCCTTTTTATCTGCTAATTCTGAGCTCCCAATGTTATATATGGATGATGCAGTAAGAGGAACAATAGAATTGATGGATGCACCTTCTGACAAGCTTAGCATCCGTTCTAGTTATAATTTGGCAGGGGTAAGTTTCACACCAACCCAAATAGCTGAAGAAATTAAAAAAATTCTCCCTAATTTTGAGATATCCTATTCAGACAATGATCCACGTCAGGCAATTGCTGATTCATGGCCTAAAAGCATCAATGATGATGAAGCGAGAGCAGACTGGGGTTGGAAACCAACATTTGATCTGGCAGGAATGACTAAAGACATGCTGGAGAATCTTAAAACAAAACTAAAATAAAATGGGTAGAGCTTTCGAATTTAGAAAAGAAAGAAAATTTAAACGCTGGGCCAAAATGGCCGTTCAATTTACGCGTCTTGGAAAAGAAATTGCAATGGCAGTAAAAGAAGGCGGGCCTCATCCGGAGAATAACTCACGCTTACGTACTGCAATCCAAAATGCGAAAGCTGTTAACATGCCTAAAGACCGTGTTGAAGCAGCTATCAAAAGAGCCTCTGAAAAAGATTCTAAAGGCTATGAAGAATATGTTTATGAAGGTTACGGACCACACGGTGTACCCGTATTAATCGAAACCGCTACAGATAATACAAACAGAACCGTAGGAAATATCAGAAGTTACTTCACTAAAGCTGGTGGCTCTCTAGGTAAAACCGGCTCGCTTGATTTTATCTTTCAAAGAAAATCTATCTTCCGATTCCCTGCAGCCGAAGACACCGATATTGAAGAGCTTGAATTGGAACTTATCGATGGAGGTCTGGAAGAATTATATGTAGAGGCAGATGAAGAAGGAAATGATGTTATCGTCGTACAAACATCTTTTGAAGACTTCGGAAATATGCAGCGTTTGTTGGAAGAAAGAGGAATTGAAGTTTCTTCTGCTAAGCTCGAGCGTATCGCTCTTTCTCATACTAATTTAACGGAAGAACAGGCAGCGGATGTCTTGAAAATGATCGATAAGATCGAAGAGGATGACGATGTACAGGCAGTATACCATAATATGGATTAATACTATCTGCTTGATATGATAAACGAAGAGGGCACTGCCCTCTTTTTTCATTAAAATGATCTTACGAATTTCAATATACTCTTGAATATTCCGGAATTGACCTAAGCATGTAAGTTTTTCTGTCTAAATGTATACATTTGTATATGCTATCCTTTACCGAGTTTTTTACTAAAAAGAAAATCGATATCAATGCTTTGGAAAAAGCACAGCCGGATTTGTATCAAGAATTTGATAGAGATTACGCATTGATGGGGGAGAAAAGTTTCGACCACAGCAAAAAATTCTGGTTCAATAGATTGAGAAAAGAGTATTTACTGGAGGAAATGGAAATACCGGTAGCTAAGGTTCCGGAAATCAAAATTACTAAAGAAGATATTAAAAAGGAAGCATCTGTCGAATCAAGACCGACAGGCTTTAAGCCAAAATTTAAGCCTAAATCCGTTACATCCATCGAAGAAAAAGCTGAAACTAGTACTGAAGAAAAGACAGCTACTTCTGCTGCGCCGTCAGGTTTTAAACCGCGTTTTAAAGCTTCTAACCTACCGAAGAAATCTGAAGAGGATGAGGTTGTTAAAGGTGATGTGACATCTCCACAGACTAGCAATAGCCCTGAGGTAAGCGAATCTCTGAAAGCTGATAAGCCCAAAGGCTTTACGCCAAGGTTTAAAGCATCGAATCTTCCTAAGAAAGTCGAGGAGG
>JBEBRZ010000151.1:0-6360 GCA_040394615.1 Sphingobacterium mizutaii | reverse complement strand
AACTTTTAAAGGAAGAAGCTGATAAATTGCAAATAAAGACTTATCCTATTCAATCAGGTATTGTTGAAGGGGGGAAAGATTTAGGTAGCTCGGATGTAAAAACAATAAAAGCTCCTAAGGTTTTGATGATGGCAGGAGAGGGATTAAGAGCAACTAACGTAGGTGAAGTTTGGCATTATTTTGACCAGCAATTACAATATCCAATCATTTTAATAAATCCCGGAGACTTTGCTCGTGTGGATTGGGATGATATAGATGTATTTATTATGCCAGGTGGGATGTATTCATTTCTAAAAGATAAGCCTCAAAGCGAAGCTTTTGGGAATTGGATAAAGAAAGGAGGGAAGGTTATTGCACTGGAATCAGCAGTTAGTCAGTTGGCAGGACAAGAGTGGTCTGCGTTAAAGGCAGCCAAAGCAGATACTTCTGCCAAATCTAAACCCGATCCTTTGAAAAAATACGGAGACAGAGAACGTGGTGCATTAGAGAATTATACAGCAGGAGCCATTTATAAAGTAACTTTTGATAACAGTCATCCGTTAATGTTTGGAATTAAAGACTACTTCACTTTGAAACAAGACGCTAATCTTTACCAATACCTTGAAGAAGGAAAGGGATGGAATGTAGGCTATATTACTGAAAATGCTAAGATGAGTGGCTTCGTTGGTCACACCTTGAATAGGAAACTCAAAAACGGAATGGTTTTCGGAACACAGAATGTGGGAAGAGGTACGGTTATCTATCTTGCAGATAATGTATTATTTCGTAATTTCTGGGAAAGCGGAAAGTTAATTATGGCGAATGCTACCTTTTTAACGATCGAGTAGAACAGGCTCTATCTTAAAAAATACCTCTAATCAGGTATTTTTTAATGTCCTAATGGATGCTATTTTTGAGCTTACATTAGGACATATATTTTGAAAAGATTCATAAAGCACTTAAGTAAAAAATCAAGGGTCATATCGTCCCTTAAATTTGTAATGGGCTACTTCGTTTATCTCTATCATACAGCGATAAAACCGTAGTGTTTCTTTTTATTGCATCTGCTTTAATAATTCTATCGCATATTCAATACTATTTACATTGCTCAAAGCGATTCTTAATTGTCCTTTAACTTCTTTGAGATTTGAACTGTTTGGATATTTTTGAACAAATGCCAATACTTTTCCAAAACTATCAGATTGAAAATAACTGGATTTAGGATTACTTACGAAATACCCCTTTAACGTATCCTTTTTATAGGATATTTTTTCCAGTCCAATCTCTTTACCCAGCCATTGCAATCTTAAGGTATTAAATAATTCATATACAGGCTCAGGGATTGGACCAAAACGATCGAGTAATTCCTGTTCAAATTTTTGAAGATGACCTTCATCTTTTAATTTGGAGATTTCATTATAAAGGTTGTAGCGTTCAGCAACGTTCGTAACATACTCGTCCGGTATCATCACTTCCAGATCAGTATCAATTTGCGTGAAACTCACATATTTTCTATTTTCTTCATCTGCGAATAGCTCACCGAATTCATCGTCTTTCAGTTCCTGAACAGCTTCATCTAAGATTTTGTTATACATTTCGAACCCGATCTCCGCAATAAATCCTGATTGTTCAGCTCCCAACAGGTTCCCTGAGCCTCTGATGTCTAAATCTCGCATAGCTACATTGAATCCGGATCCGAGTTCGGAAAACTCTTCTATTGCTGAAAGTCTTTTATAAGCTTCGCTTGTTAATGTGGATAAAGGTGGACTTAATAGATAACAAAAGGCCTTTTTGTTTGATCGTCCAACACGTCCTCGCATTTGATGGAGATCACTCAAGCCAAACATATGAGCTTGATTGATAATAATTGTATTGGCATTTGGAATATCTAAACCAGCTTCAATAATCGTTGTTGCAATCAAAACATCATATTCATGATTAATGAATTTCAACATCACATCTTCCAGTTCATCCCCTTCCAATTGTCCATGGGCAATACCTACACGGGCTCCGGGTACAAGCTTTCTAACTAATAGGCCAAGTTGCGGTAGATCAGCAACCCGATTGTGGATAAAGAATATCTGTCCTCCACGGTCAATTTCAAAACTCACAGCTTCCTGAATCAAAGTCTCATTGAAAACATGAAGTTCAGTTTGTACCGGTTGTCTATTAGGTGGTGGAGTAGAAATAATGCTTAAATCTCTGGCGCCCATCAATGAGAAATGTAAGGTTCTTGGAATAGGCGTTGCAGTCAAAGTCAATGAATCGACATTCGCCCGCATTACTTTTAGTTTTTCCTTTACGGAAACCCCGAATTTCTGCTCCTCATCGATAATCATTAAACCCATGTCTTTGAATTTAACATCCTTGCTCACTAATCTATGCGTGCCGATAATAACATCGACTTTCCCCTCTTCAAGACGTTTTAATGTATCCTTTATTTGTTTACTGGTTTTGAAACGATTGATGTAATCAATATTCGCCGGCAAACCTTTCAATCGTTCAGAAAATGTACGGTAGTGTTGTAAAGCAAGGATAGTAGTAGGTACCAAAACAGCGACTTGTTTACTATCTGCAACAGCTTTAAATGCTGCACGGATTGCCACTTCCGTTTTACCGAATCCGACATCACCACAGACCAAACGATCCATAGGATGCGGGGACTCCATATCTTTTTTTACGTCGGCAGTAGCTTTTTCCTGATCAGGAGTATCCTCATAAATAAAAGAAGCCTCCAGCTCTCGCTGAAGATAACTATCCGGACTAAATGCATTCCCGGTCTGCGCTTTGCGCTTTGCGTAAAGAAGAATCAGATCCCGGGCTATGTCTTTAACCTTTTTCTTAGTCGTTTTCTTAAGCTTCTCCCAGGTATCTGTACCCAACTTATTCATTTTAGGGATAGTCCCCTCTTTACCTGAATATTTAGAAATCCGATTTAAGGAGTTAATATTAACGTATAGAAGGTCATTATCTGCATAGACCAGGCGAATCATTTCCTGACTTTTGCCATTGACTTCCACTTTTTCTAAGCCGGCATACTTTCCTACACCATGATCTATATGAGTTATGTAGTCTCCAGGCTTTAATTCGCTTAATTCTTTTAGTGTTATGGCCTGCGAGCGTTCATATCCTTTTCTTCTTTTGTATTTATAGTAACGGTCAAAAATCTGATGATCGGTATAACAAGCCAATTTAAGGGTATCATCTCTAAACCCTTCACGCAATGCTTTATAGATAGGAGTAAAGCTTACAGATTGATCCAAATCATCCAGAATAGCATAGATACGCTCAACCTGTTTTGTAGAATCTGAAAAGATGTAGTTGTGAATGGCATGCTTTTCATTTTCCTTGAAATTATGAATCAGAAGGTTAAAATCTTTATTAAAGGAGGGTTGGGGATGAATGTCAAAACTTAGTTCCTCATCCGCTTTATAGAAAAATTGCTTTCCGAATTCGATAATTGGAAATTCGAATAGCATCGCATTAAAATTCTTATCATCCGTAAAGGTAAATCGTGGATCTACCCATTCCGGATTATCTTTTATCTCTTTTTCGGTAAGTGCTTTCCAGTATTGGGACGACTTTTTATATCCTTCACGGATAATATCAAACGTGAATTGAACGTCCTTTATCCAGATGACAGCGTCCCTATCGATATATTCCAGTAAAGAAATATGATTATTGGTCAGGAATTTTGCTTGTACATTCGGAACGATAGTAACAGAATTTATTTTCTGAACGGAGAGTTGAGATTCAATATCAAAGGTTCGGATACTTTCGATCTCATCTCCAAAAAATTCAATGCGATATGGTAAATCATTTGAAAAGGAAAATATATCGACTATCCCACCTCTAATAGCAAACTGACCAGGCTCATAGACAAAATCTACGCGATCAAAATCATATTCGTATAAGAATTCATTTATAAAATCGATGCTGAGTTTTGTGCCGACTCTAATTTCAAGTGTGTTTTTTTCCAGATCCTGTTTATTAATTACCTTTTCCGAAATAGCTTCAGGATAGGTAACGACAATTTTAGGGAGTTCAGAATTGCGGTTTAGCGAACTTAGTGTTTCAGCACGTTGTAAGACATGGGCGCTATCCAAAAGATTAAACTCAAAGGCTTTGCGATAAGATGCAGGGAAAAATAAAATTTGTTTATCAAAAAGACTTTCTAAGTCACTCAAGAAGTAAGATGCATCCTCATGAGTAGGCAGAATAAATACATTAAGTCTCTTTTCTATCTCATAACAGGAAGCAGCAACCATCGCATCTGAGGAACCTATTAATCCCTTTAAATGGATTTTAGGTTTGCCGTCTTGAAGCTTATTTGCTAATCGTTTAACTTGATCGGAAAGAGTATATTTAGCGAGTAATTCTTGAACGTTCACACTGATTAATTTTTGCAAATTTACAAAAATTTGCTTGGCCTACCTTTCAAATGATTTTATAATCTATATCTCCCCATCTAGCCTATGTTCAGCCGCGAAGGCAAGGACATATTCCATTTGATCCTTCAGATCAAATTGTAAATCTT
Organism: Sphingobacterium mizutaii; assembly: GCA_040394615.1. Taxonomy (GTDB): domain Bacteria; phylum Bacteroidota; class Bacteroidia; order Sphingobacteriales; family Sphingobacteriaceae; genus Sphingobacterium; species Sphingobacterium mizutaii_A. The sequence goes on along the minus strand of JBEBRZ010000151.1, from coordinate 1,844 downwards.
CATGAAGATTATCATATAATTTTACAGCATTTTTGATTCTGCCGCTAACATATTTATGGAGTTTAAAAGCCGGTGATAACGCCGAGGGGCCAAATAAAGTATCAAAGCGATCAAATGCTTCCTGAAGAATGAGTAAGCGGCATTCAACTACCGATACTTTATCTTTGGTAATCTTTTCATGCTCATTGACCATGCCGCTAGCTTGCCGAAGTAGACTACTTAAATTTTTGTAATTGGAGTAAATAGGAATATTCTTGATTTTATGGAGATTCGTATCAAATAAACTTTCTAATGCGTTTTTTAAGTCAGCTATGCGATCTTCTAAATCAATTTCGTCTTCTAATAGTTCATAATGTAACTGCTTTAAAAGCATTTTGTCTTTGTTGATCAATCGGACGAGTAGTTTATCCTTTTCTTTTTCGGGCAAACTCAATACGGCAACTTTTAACTCTTGATCCTTGTGTAATGACATAGCTAAAGATAAGTATTTGTTGAATAAATGCAATAAGTAAAAAGTACCATTGATAATTGTTTTTTTGCCACATTCAATGGTAGTTATTGACTACCTTTGTGCCAATGAACAAAATACCTGTTTTAGAGCAAAATAATGTTTCTTATAAGGAAGATAAGCTGTTTTTTGCGGATTATCTAGATGTTTATTTGGTCAAAAACAAGAACCTTGTTTTTCCTCATCGGCATAATTTTTACCATATGGTACTATTTCTATCCGGTGAAGGAAAACATGAGATAGATTTTAAGGAATACCCGGTTGAACGGGGGCAAGTTTATTTTATGGGTCCTGGCCAGGTTCATTCCTGGATGTTTGAGGGAAATATGAAGGGATATATTGTCAACTTTGATATTGATTATTTTAAATCGTTGTTAATTCAACCCGACTATGTAGAGAATCTAGGATTATTTTCCACCTTAAACGAAGGCGTGTTTGTATTACAAGAAAAGTTATTGCAAAAGATCTCTTTCTTTTTTGATCAGCTCATAGAATTAAATTCTTCTCCGGTTGCAATAGATTTAAAGCGCTCTCTTTTACTACATATCCTGTTGAAATTGGATCAAGCTTATGTGCCGAATTTCCCGACGAAGTCTATTGATTATCACCTGGTTTTAATCAAGAATTTTATTTCTTTAGTAGGGGCGAATTATAAAAAATTACATCTACCAAAGGAATATGCAGAGTTATTATTTGTCACACCTAATCACCTAAATTCGGTCTGTAAAGAATATCTAGGGCAGCAAGCCGGTGAGGTCATACGTAATAGAATTATTTTGGAGGCCAAGCGTTTGCTTATTTTACCAAATTGGACCATCACCCAGGTAGCTTACAAGTTGAATTTTAGTGATAATTCATATTTCACTAAATTTTTTAAAAAAGTAGAGGGAATGACCCCTGAAGAATTCAGAAAATCACAATGGACATAAATATTAAAATGGATACAAAATATACGATACCATCAGAAGTAAAGAGTGCAATAGATGGGAAATGCCCGAGATGCAGAACAGGGAATATGTTTGCTGCACCCTTATTGAGTTTCAAATCCCAGAAAATGTTGGAAAGATGTCCCGCATGTGAACTAAAATTCGAAAAGGAGCCAGGTTATTTCTATGTAGCTATGTATGTTAGTTATGCACTTAGTGTAGCGGAATTAGTGATTGCTTGTGTGGCCACTTATTTTTTATCAGGCAATTTAGAAAGTCCTTGGTTGTACGTGATTGTTGCATTAGCTGCAACACTTATTTTGGCACCTTTCAATAATAGATATTCGAGGATTATTTTACTTTATTGGATGACTCCTTCCTTTAAATTCAATCCTAAGATCTTTCAAAAA
>JBEBRZ010000150.1:0-6497 GCA_040394615.1 Sphingobacterium mizutaii | reverse complement strand
GCCAACGAAGGTAATGTAAGATTCTGGCAAAAAAATAAAGGGACTGAACACGAAATCCAGCCCCTAATCATCATTAATTAGATCACTTAATAAATAACCTTATCCTAGAAATATAGCCGCTAAAATCAAGTTAAGCTGTTTTGGTGAAATCCATTGTCCAAGGATTTCTTTCATCCTGGCTTGAGTTTGCTGCCTGGTCGTGGTATCTGCCTTCTTTTTAAAAATATTAGCGTTCGCAGTAGCCGCAGTCATTTCAACTTTTGTCGCATAAATATTATAATGTTGTTCCGGAACCACTAATCCTAAGATCATTCCGGGTAATCCGTGAACAATAGTTGGACTTCCTGCCGTTGGAATTTGATCTGTATAAAACGCAACAACGTATACAGAGTCTAAAGTAACTCCATTTGCACGCCTACAATCATAACCGGCAATATTTCTATATTCATTGGTGATTTTCCACTTTACATCAATCAGCGAATCCTTAATATTAATTTGTGAGCCCCCCATTTCCATAGCCATCAAAGACTCATTCTTATCCAAATTCTGGTAAATTTTTGCACCATAATCCAAAACTCCCATTCTGAGTAAATTTGCGACGATCTGAGGCTGTTCCTTCTCAACAGGTTCAATAGATATCTCATCGCCACTAAAGATCAGCTTCTTTGTCAACACTGCTGTCTCTGGTGCTTTTAGCATCATCTCTTCATAGTATTTCCTGGAAAAATCCCCTTCTTTTAAAGATTGTATATGTCTACGCATTAAGTTTTTAACGTGGACGGTCTTATCGTAAGTAATGATACCCTGTTCAGGAAAAAACGCATATTGAGCATTCGCCAAGCCTAAACTTAGAATAAGAAAAAATATAGTTGTTATAAATAGCTTCGTTTTCATAATTATTCTGCTCCTTTCATAGAGGTAAATTCCCATGTTAATTTTAACATATAATACCTAGATATGTTATTGTATTGTTGCTGTGTAATTGCATTTCCAGATTGATTTCTACTAAATCCAACGTTTTGGTTAAAGACATCATTCACATGGAATCCGACAATCAGGCTTTCATTCTTAAGGAATTTCTTAGAAATACCTGGATTAAATTTCAGCATACTGAAGTCTGTTGGCAAAGTTTTCGTAGCAGCTTCATAATTATAAACCATTTCTCCGGTTAGCTGAATCTTCGCAGGCAGGTGATAAGTAAATTCACCAAAGCTGCTAAATATAAAACCATCAGAATTCAACTCTGGATTAAGAGTCGTATTTAAGACTTTATACCCCGGGGTGAAACGAATTTCAAAATCAAAACCCTTAGTCGTATTCTTATTAAATCCAACAGTACCACTCAAACTATAGTTGACGTTTTTATTCTCTTCAAAATCTTTAGGGTTGTCAGGATCAGACAAGTCTTTGATTCTGTTATAATAATTACTCAAATTACCACTAGCTCCAAACTGCATTTTGATTTGATGCTTCTTGATTAAATCGAATTCATAACCTCCATATAACCCACCTGACAATGATGGTTTATTCGTATTTACGTAATATAAATCACGATTTAAAGATGGGTAGATTACCACATCCGTTTGGATAGCATCAAGCGTTTGTGTTAAATAAAGGCCAGAATACATCATCTTGCCTTTCATCATGTCATATAAATAATAATTCAAATTATAACTATTAGACACCGAAGGTTTTAAATTTTCATTACCAAAATACTGATTCATTTGATCCTCATTTTGTCTCAAAGGTTGAATTTGGAATAAGGATGGTAATGAATTTGATCTATTGTAATTCAGATTTAATGCTTGAGCTTTACTAAAATTGTATCTGAAACGGGCACGAGGGTTATAGGTTAAGTAGCTTCTTTCCATTTCAGAAGTTTCCAGATTATTTCGCTGGAACATATTATCATGTCTGACATTATTGGTCAGATTGAATTCGAATTTATCATTCTTATAATTGACAGATAGATTGGCCGCATTTCTTACTGTATTAAAATTGAAGTCATTACTAAATTCATCATCAAATAGCGTGTAGTTTCCGGCATCATCCTTATTATAAGCACTGTTTATGGAATGTGCCTCTGCATTCGTAAATTCATAACCCACAGACATGTTTACTTTTTTACTGATAGGTTCCGTATAAGTCACTCCCGTCATTATGGAATTTGATTTATTGGAATTATCCTTAAATTGATCAACTGTCTCAGTGGTATTTTCAAGGGTATTCTCTAAAGTAGAATTCAATAACATATCCGAATTATTAGTACCGGTATTACCAGTTAACATCAGATTGATTGATCTTCCTTCTTTCTTGAATTTCTTAGTGAAATTAGCATTATAATTAAAATCCTCTTTGGTCGAATTAATATCCTGTCTACGCTCATTTCTAGACTGTTTTTCGTTATCCCTAAAACCTTCTGTCAGTCGATAAGTCTCGTTCTCATTATTCATTTTTGAGGCCGCTACACGAACGCTTAAGGTAGTTAAAGAATCCAGCGCGAGATCATATTTTGCATTAAGTCGATGTCCAGTACTTTTAGAAATATCATCATCATCCGTTTCTGTATTAGAATAACCATCTCCTAAAGGTGTTTGACTAATCGTATTTGTATTCACTTCATTTTCAGCCTGACCGTATTTATAATTCAGATTCAGTCTGTGCTTCTTTTCATTCCATGAATCCATAAATGAAGCTCCCGTGGTAAGCACTCTAGGTTGTCCCCTATTTAGATTATTCAAGAAACCTCCGCTACTTGAAAACATTATTCCTCCATCATCTAAAACGGTCATGTTACCATTGTCTATTCCGAATTTCTCCGCTTCGCGCCAATCTAAATCTACCGTACCATCATTGGATGTAATTCCATAAACTGAGATCTTTTGTGAACCTTTGAATTTATTGATGGCTACTTTTCCTAAATAATAACCTGAGTTATCATCCAAACCGCCGCCCCCTGTTATGGTTCCGAACATGCCGTTCTTCGCATCTTCTTTTAATTTTACATTGATCGTTTGAATACGTTCACCATCATCTACACCTGTTCTTTCTGCTGCTTCAGATTTCTTTTCAAAAACCTGAACCTTATCCACCATATCCGAACGTATATTTCTAGTTACGAGTTTCGGGTCATCCCCAAAGAACTCTTCTCCATCTACCAATACTTTTTCAACAGTTTTACCCTGCGCAGTTATTTTTCCGGATGCATCTACCGAAATACCAGGTAGTACTTTCAATAGATCCTCAACCTTTGCATTCTTTTCAGTTACAAAACTGGATGCGTCGTATTCTACTGTATCACCTTTGATAACAATCGGTATTTTTCCCGTAATCAGCACTTCCTCGATCAGGTTTGCAGCACTCTGCAATTTGATTTCACCGAGATCCTTATTTCCGGAGCCTTTATCGATTTGTTGAAAGAAATCCCCAAACTTCGGATAACTTACAATCAATAGGTAATCCGTAGTATCGAGATAATTTAATGAGAATTTTCCATCTTGATTAACTCGAGTAAAATCAATCAGAATGGAATCTTGTGCTGTGAGTAGCATTACGCTGGCGTTAGTAAGCTTTGTTTTGTCTGAATCATCAACAACCGTCCCTGATACTTTTGTCTGGGCATAGGTGGTTAAGGAAAACAAACCAAAAATTAAGCTTAAAATTACTTTGGTTAGTGGTTTCATAAAAAGTTAAAGTTTCAAATCAAATAAGGGCACTGCTAAATTATCACTATTGTGAGAATTAAGAATGAAAACGAATTACATTTAACATTCATTAACACAACAGCTTAATAAATAGAGATAATTTTTTAGACTATCCTTTAAAACATAAGTCGCATGAGGAAAGAAAAAGTTACAGCTGCTGTAAAATTTATTTCATTATCTTTGCAAAAACCCTTTTGAAATGCAAAAAATCAAAGACTATGTAGAAGCGAACAAACAACGCTTCTTAGATGAATTATTTGAATTATTGCGCTTTCCATCAGTAAGTGCTGACCCACAGTATAAGGAAGGCGTACTCAATACAGCGCAATTTGTAGCACAAAAACTTAAGGATGCAGGAGCAGACAATGTTGAGGTTTGTCCTACGGCAGGTTACCCGATCGTATATGGTGAGAAAATCTTTGATCCAAGTTTACCAACAGTATTAGTATATGGACACTATGACGTTCAACCTGCAGATCCGATAGAATTATGGGACACTCCTCCTTTCGAACCTACTGTTCGTGATGGAAAGATTTATGCACGCGGTTCTGCTGACGATAAAGGCCAGTTTTATATGCATGTAAAAGCATTCGAATACATGGTTAAAGAGAATGAACTAGCATGTAACATTAAATTCATGATTGAAGGTGAAGAGGAAGTAGGTTCTGCAAACCTAGGAATCTTCGTTAGTGAAAATAAAGAGCGTTTAAAAGCAGATGTAATCGTTATCTCGGATACTTCCATGATTAGTCTTGAGAATCCTTCATTGGAAACAGGATTACGTGGCCTATCCTATGTGGAAGTGGAAGTTACTGGTCCTAACCGCGATTTACACTCAGGTGTTTACGGTGGTGCGGTAGCTAACCCGGCAACCATTCTATCGAAAATGATAGCCTCATTGCATGATGAGAATAATCATATTGCCATTCCGGGATTTTATGATGATGTCATAGAGCTGACTGAAGCTGAAAGAAAAGCCTTGAATGAAGCTCCTTTTGATATTGAAGAATATGAAAAAGATTTAGGTGTTGAAGAATTATGGGGTGAAAATGGTTTTACTACCATCGAGCGCACTGGTATCCGTCCTACATTAGAGGTCAACGGAATCTGGGGAGGCTATATCGGTGAAGGTGCTAAAACTGTATTGCCTTCGAAAGCTTTTGCTAAGATTTCAATGCGCTTAGTGCCAAATCAAAATTCTGAACGCATTACAAAATTATTCAAAGAACACTTTGAAAAAATCGCGCCTAAGTCTGTAAAGGTAGAAGTGAGACCACATCATGGAGGCGAACCGGTAGTGACTCCGACAGATAGCATTGCGTATAAAGCTGCAGAAAAAGCATTAGAAGAAACTTTCAATAAAAAACCTATCCCTACAAGAGGTGGTGGTTCTATTCCTATTGTTGCTTTATTTGAAAAAGAATTAGGAATAAAAACGGTATTGTTAGGTTTCGGTTTAGACTCCGATAATTTACATTCTCCAAATGAGAAATATGGAATTGAAAATTACCTAAAGGGTATTCAGACAATCCCATTGTTCCATAAATTTTATGCTGAACTAAGTAAATAAAGGCTAAGCCTCCTAAGTAAAAAAGCTTCACGATCGTGAAGCTTTTTTACTTAGGAAACGATTCTTCCCAATTTTTTTATATCTTCGATTCAGTTGTTTTGAATTAAGAAATGTTGATTATTTTCAAGAAGATCCATAGAATTTTATATTTTTTTTCTGTATTCTTTTTCTTTTGCCTAAGCTTCCCTGTGCTTTATTTTCTATCACGGAATCCCATCAAGCACTATGCAGCAATTGTATGGTTTAGAAAATGGATCTCTGTAATAAGCATACACCTCGTTGGCATTCGATTTAAAATTAATTATGAAGTTCCGATAGATTGGTCCCAACCCTATATTATCTGCCCTAATCATACTTCAATTTTAGATATTACCGCATTAACCTATTTATGTAAACAACAATTTTCTTTTATTGGAAAAATTGAGCTATTAAAGAATCCGGTAACTCGGATTTTTTTTAAATCCATAGATATCCCTGTTAAACGCGAGAGTAAAATTTCAGCTTTTAAGGCTTATAAGCGGGCAACCGAATTATTAAAGGATGGAAAATCAGTTGTTATTTTTCCTGAGGGCAAAATAGATGAAGAATATCCTCCTATTCTTCACAAATTTAAAGCCGGAGCTTTTAAAATGGCTATGGAAAACAAAACTCCCATCCTTCCTGTTGTAATTCATAATGCATGGAAAATTATGTGGGATGATGGAGCAGAATTTGGCTCAAAACCTGGGATTATTGAGATTACAGTGTTAAAACCAATCATGTATGATGTAAGTCCAAATCAAAAATATGATTCGATTGAGATGGAAGTTTTTGAAAAAATGCATAAGGTCTGGAAAGACAAATGATGATTTTACATTAATATTTCATTTTAACAAACTGACTTACTGACATATACACATATTAACAAATTATTAAAGATTATTTTCTTGCATTAGTTAAATTAAATATTATTTTTGCGAAAACGTGAAACTTAATTAAAAGAGATATGTATTGGACACTTGAATTAGCTTCTCATTTAGAAGACGCTCCATGGCCAGCGACAAAAGACGAATTAATTGATTATGCGATTCGCTCTGGAGCACCAGTTGAAGTAATTGAGAATCTTCAGGCGTTGGAAGATGATGGTGAACCTTATGAAAACATTGAGGAAATCTGGCCTGATTACCCAACAAAAGATGATTTCTTTTTCAACGAAGACGAATATTAAAATCAATATAGAGAAG
>JBEBRZ010000149.1:0-6594 GCA_040394615.1 Sphingobacterium mizutaii | reverse complement strand
CTGTTCACTGTTCATTCTATCCTACATATGCTATGATGGAGGAAGTAAAAGAGAAAACAAAACAATCTCGAAAACAACAAGACTATTTTTTAGATAAAGAAAGTTTCAAATTTAAGACATTTAAACCTACAGGTAATTTAATTAGAGACTTACATGATGAGTTTGAATATTCTCATCCTTTAAGAAGAGCATATTTTATTTGGCGTAAATTATCAGATTTCGTTCATTATTCTAACTTCACTTTCGAAGAAGAACTTAACTTAGACCCTGGTAATGATCCAACTTATGAAGAATTTTCAGAAATCGTTTCTTATGCCTATTACACCATATTAAATGGATTAAAGCATTTTAGTAATAAATATGGACACCAGATTGTCGAATCTCAAAATTTAGATGAATATTATAAAGAAATTAATCATAAGTAGTAGTACTGCTACTAAGGGTTTGGCGCAATGGCTGGTTAAGGCTAAAATTGAAGTTTTGGCTTTCTTTTCCGCAAAAAGCCAATTGTATTGACTTTTTTCTTAAATTTAATCAATTAATTTGCTTTTGCTTACTGTGTTGCTAAATTGAAACTTCGCGCTTCAATTTCCACCATATGCGCCAAGCCCCTAAACATTACAAAAGAGAAGAAAACAGTATTGTCGCACTATAATTATTTCTGCTTTTCAAAAAAAGACCAGAGTTTTGGACGACTATCCAATATTTGAAGTCCATAAAAGTAACTTATGAAATTACGTTTGACAATTTATTGACATCTGGACGGAATTAGTTCTAGACAAATCGAAAGAGCTACTAAATGAAATTAAAACAACACTAAATTACGAGAAAGCCAGCCGCTAACAGCACATTTTCAATAGGCTGGGATTCGTGCTCAGAATGAACACTTGTGCTAAAAACTCCCATGCTTCACGGTATGTGTAATGTTTGGAACATAACTCTATAAGCCACAAAATATCCCCGGATGCAACTCAGAAATAAAGTATTAGATCAAATATCAGAAGTTTTAGAAAGTGAAAATATAAGTATCGCTTCAGTTTGCTATTTTATGCAATCTATTAGAATATTCTTGGAGATTGATGATGTTAAAACTCAATACCCAATTACTAATCATTATTGCAATTGGATTTTACATAAAAATCTAACAAGTTCAAATTCGCCTCAAATTATAAAAGAGATATCCGAAGCGTTTGGAAATTATACTTCGAAAAATGATTTAATAAAAAAGATAAATAAAGCGGTTTCAATAAAAAAGCTCGTAACTGAGCTAAAGGAAATTTTATGGAAGAACATGCCGGATAAAAAAGTAATAAGCTTGGTGGACTATGACGATTATTGGATAAAGTTTATTCATTTGATTTTAAATCAAATCATGTTTCGACCACTTGAATTGAAAAAAAGGCATCTTATTTTAGATGGTATTGAGATTAGTATTTATGGAATTCAAATAACGATAAATGAAGAGCAATATACCATTGAATTGCTTTCGCAAGAATTAGAATCAAAAAGTAAAAGAATTTTGATCGGTATGGCGCTCTTTAGTGAACACTAATACTATCTACAATAACGATTTTGAAAAATGGTCAGCTAGTCAGATCATCTCAAAATACAAATTCAACGATGCAACTTGATTTTCACGGATTTTATTATCTGTCGAAACAGATACTTAATTTACTAAATTTGTTATTCAGAAAAATTACAACAGTACAATACACACCAAGTTTATTGTATGTTAATTGCACTGCTGTAAAATAGCTCCTATTAATTTTCGGCAAAATTAAGATGATGGGCAATAATATAAAGCGACTTTCACGATTGACTGCGATGCTAACACAATTGCAGGCGAAACGTCTTTTGACACCTAATATTTTTCCCATTATTTACGACACTCTGTAAATTTGATGTTTCAATTAAACCTTTAAAGAAAAGTTTGATTAGTTTAGAAATAAGCTTAATCTATTTTTAGGCTTATTTCTAAACTAATCAATCGTAAATCCCTCCGCAATCATTATTTTTTCATTTATAATATTTTCATTCCATTGGTCAGACGTTAAACGATGGGAATATATTTTCTCTCCAGGTTTATTTAAATAAATACCTGGAAGAGTCATGAAATAGAAATCGTATGACCCACCAATAATACCTTTACCTGGTATATATATAAATCTGCCCAACCCTTGACTAACATCATAAGAATCTGCAACATTTGTAGCCGCACTAGTCCAAAACTGAAAACCCTCTTCATTCCCATTGACCGTAATCTTCTTAGATAGGAATTCTTTCCACGTACGCCAACCATTTAAATTATCCGCTTGTCCTCCTACATCTGTGAGTAGAAAAGGAAGTCCTAAAATATCTTTATATTCAGTTGGAGGGAAATTTTTAATAAACTCGTTAATAGTCACAGGATTTTGATCTAAAACGATTTGACCATAGATGCTCGGAAAATATGGGAGACCTTGCGGAACAATTTCAAAAGACTCAATCAAACAATTAGTAGAAACCCACCATCTACCTGAGTCGTGTTTTACTAACTTAATTTCATTAAATTTTTTGAGGTCAAAAACATTATTCTTAAAACCAGTTACAGGAGATTCAAATCTAATATAATCAGACGGATCAATCGCATTACCCTCAACTTCTCCCAATTTTATTTCTTTCCAGAGTTTTCCAGTTGATAAATCAGGAAGTGCACTTATCACAAGAATACGCTCATGTTGATTTGTTTTTTTAGGAAATATTACATTATACAACTCTATTCTAAGATTAGTTTTATAAAGCTCATTAGTATGCATTTTGTAATGCTTTATACTATACCGAGTATCTTTAGAGTCTAGAATTAAATATTTTTTTTCCCCTCTAGCTATCAATCCCATTAAGAGAAGAATTACAATTAAAAAACCTTTATTTACAAATTGTACCTTGACTTTCTTCATTTCTACTATCTCTTTCATAACCATTTAATAATTTAATTTCATTGTCCAAATCTGAAAACAATCCACTCAATGCCAATGCCTCTATGACGTCATCAGGAAGTTTTGAGTTAAAATTTTTAATTTCTGATTTGATTAGATCAATAAATGACGAAAACCGATTATGTTGCGCATTCTCTAAAAATGTATATTTTTTACCTCCCGGGGTATCATAAGACTTCAATGTAGGATACTTTTGGGCAAATTTAGTATTACCTAATTTCCATCTTTCTATTTCCAAATAAGCATGCCATGCTTCGTGGTAAATTGTGGCAATAAGATATTCTTGGGACGCATGAGCTATCAAAGAATCGGATATGTATATTTTTGCATCGGTAATTAAATTCCCACCTTCTATATATGCATCATTTCCATCCATTTCAGAAGAGGCTCTACTATAAAAAGTCATATTTATCTCCGTTTGATTTCCTCCAAAAACTTGATTTAATATCGTTGCAATTGTTGATCCAGATGTTTTTATACGATTAATCAGCTTATCAACACATGGATCATCAATATCATTCTTTATAATCACAACAGGAGCTGGACCAGGACCAGGATTACCACCTCCGCCATCTTCAGGTCCTACTTCTTCATAATCAATTGGCATATCAGGATTATAAATACAAGTTGTTTCGTAGTTATCGTGGCATATCTCTGACCCAGGACCTCCATCAAGTTGACCGACACATACTCGGCTGACCCAATAAGTATAGCAGTCACCGCCATTCGCCTTAAGTTCTCCGGTACTCATCCCCGCTTTTCGATTGAATATTTCGGATCTTTTAAGTGATTGCCCATTACGTCTAATATTATAAGAAACGCCACCAGAAAAGTAATTTTCTTCTAAAATAGTTCCTGAAAAACCTTCTTCACCAATGGAATCAGGAATAAAATTTAGAAGAACATATTCTATATTGGTAGAACTATCATCGAAGGGAATACGCAAGTATCCCTGCATATCAAGATAACCCAAACCCTCAGAATTTACTGTTCCGCTCGGTAACAAATAATAAATTGGAACGTAATATGCTTTTGTTCCTTTTTTAATCTCATCCCATCTAATTTCTCTATCTAATGATTGACGAAAATTTTTTTTAAGTTTTAATTTCTTAAGTTTAAATTCTCGCTCCTTTTGATAAAATCTACTCTTTAAAATCTCAATAGAATCTTTAGTTTGATTTTCATTAGGGGAGTTTTCAATTTTTGAGCAAGACCATATAATAATAAAGGACATAGATAGAATAACAATAATTCTAGTGTGATAAATTAATTTGACCATCATAACCTAGTAATAATTGATTTCTTGAAATAACATAAAAAACTACAAACTTCCAAATACCATATTAAAACTGGAATAAAAAAGGATAAAAGATACTATACTTTATTTGTCATTTAATAAAGTTACTTCACGATTCTGTAAATGAAAATAATTATAAATTAAGGGAAAAATGGTAGTGGATTTATAGTTTTCTGCGATTAATAGGAACATTAAATGGTTATTAGATGCCGGATCAGTATCCGCCGTACATCTTTATTGTCCTGATAACTTTTAATATAAGGCAACCGTCGTTCGTTTGCTGTTTCTTTGGAGCAGAAACCAAAACCTTTATAGACTCCGTTTTCAATATACACAAGTCCTTTTTCATTTTCGGTTCTGCCGCTTGCCTCAAACAACCTTGTAAATTTTTCAAAAGTTATCTTTGACAAGAAACCCGCTACCCGTCCATTATACGATGCTATTGGTTCTTTAGCCAGGCAAGCCCCGTTGCATTCTTTAAGCTGGTACTGGCAACAGGAAGAGCTGCTTTTATACAGCCTGTTTATTTTCTGGCACAGACAGTAGCTTTCCGTAATACGGAATAGTGCCGATTTAGCTTCCCTTAAGGTAGTAAAAGACGTGATTTCTTCCTTATCGGATTGTATTTTTTCGATAATCAATCCCGTATAACCATTCACATCTTCTTTGTACAGACCGTATTGGTACACCGTTGCAAGCGGTTGTAGATGGGCTGGTGTTTTTTAATCAACTCTGATTCGTACAATAAGGCAATGAGCTCACTCCCCATGACTTCGCAGGCTATACGCTTGGTAAACATCTGTATCTTCAGAAATTTTCGGCCTTTGCCGGAAAAATGCTGCTGAACCCGTTTTTTAATGTTGATGCTTTTACCGATATAGATCAACTCATTCCTTTCATCATAAAAGAAATAAACGCCTGCGCTGCAAGGCAGGCAGTTGATCGCTTCTGTTAAATCGCATTTCATTTCATTTGTTTTTTCAGGTTGGCAACTTCGGTTTTCAGCTCGTGGAACATACTAATGATGGTCTGGTTGTCAAGATTGAAATCTTCTTTGGTGAATTCCTTGGTTGCAATGCTTGCTGCATATTCCCATAGTTCCAACACATCGGTTAATGGGATCTCATACGGCTCATAAAAATCATTATCGGCAGCTATCAACAGGTAGTCGTCTGTCACCTTCAACAGTTTTTTATAAGTCATTCCTTCATTCCTGGTGATGAACACATATCCTTTTCCTTTTTTCAAGTCACGGATATTTTCAACATATTTTCCGATGATATAGGAGCCGTCTTTGTGCGGTGGCATGCTGTCCCCTTCTGCGGGAAACGCCCGGTCATGAAGCCATTATATCAGAAGCTCTCTATTACAAAGTACAGGATGTTCTCGATGGAAGAGGACGAAAATATCGTGCTAAAATGGAAACATTGGATGAATTTCCATTTCGTGGACTTATTCTTTGTCCTGACTGTGAAAAAATGCTTACAGGTAGTAAATCGAAAGGTCGTCACCGCTATTATGCCTATTATCACTGTTATGGAGGTTGTAAGCACCGTGTATCAGCAGAAAAGGTCCAATTCCGTACTTATTGAAGATCTAGAGGAATTTGTTCCTAAAATAACAAACCAAGAAATATTAAAACAACTTATTTTAGAAAGTCATGGACAACAAAACCCCTTATTATTAGAAAACTCTGATAAAAAGAAAATACTTAATGACATTAAAGATTATGAGGAACGACTTTCACATTGTAGGGACCTTTTGGCAACAAAACAGATCGATGCCGATGACTATCGTGAGATGAAGACCAAGTATTCTGCTACCATTTCACAATTGGAAGCTCAGCTAATTGAAGCCGGTAGCGAGGGAGAAGATACTACTACAATGATTTCCCTTGGTGTGGACAGGCTGGTCGAAATACGAAAAGAGCTTAATTCAGGTAGCCTTTCAGGTATCAGAAAAACATTTGGTTCGATGTATCCCGAAAAAACGTGTTTTCAAAATGAAAAACTTCGAACCGCTAGACGAAACAATTTTGTTGAACGTATTAACTTGATTAACAGAAACTTATAAGTAAAAAAAACGAGGCAAAAATAGATTTTTCTACTTTGTCCCGACAAGTCGGGATGGCAGGATTCGAACCTTTTAACTTTATAATTTGACATTGGTTTAAAATCATTTAAATATTCTGTATTTTTGATTTCTAAGTTCTTACACAAATTTTTTAAACTACTGCCTTAACTGGTGCCTTTAAGAAAAACAATATTTAACACCTTAAAAATGAGCATGTTAATTGTTTAAATATTATCCCAGCGGGATCAC
>JBEBRZ010000148.1:0-6601 GCA_040394615.1 Sphingobacterium mizutaii | reverse complement strand
TTAGGACGAAGAATATTTTTCGGTTTTATTATTTTGAAAGTATAACAAACAACATCGCTAAAATTGCAGGCAATGCCTGTACATAAAAGATCTTTTTGGAAGCGGTTATCGCCCCGAATAAACCGGCAACAATTACACATCCTAAAAAGAATACCCTAATATTAAAAGTCCAGGTCGGGTCCGCAATTAGAAAAGACCAAATTAATCCTGCAGCAAGAAATCCGTTATAAAGTCCTTGGTTCGCTGCTAACCCTTTTGTCGGCTGAAACATCTCCGATGGCAAGGACTTTCCAAAGGCCTTTTTCCCCGCAGTCTCCCATGCAAACATTTCCATCCACAGGATATAAATATGTTCAATAGTAACAATGCTTGTAAGAATAATCGCAATAAGTTCCATACTGTTCAAATTTTGGTTAAGAATAAATTGAAAATGAAATCTTAAATAAGATAGTAATATTTAAGCTGAGTCGGTTAATTAATAGCAGTAAAAATATCAAATTCAGGTTCAGATAACTTAACTGGGATTAAACAAGCTAAATTTCTTACAATCAAACAAATACAAGGCTTGCATTTATTACGCATCTAAAGTATATTTACTTAACCTCAAATAAAGAATGCTTTGAAACAAAAATTTTTGATTTTTACCCTGCTTATTTTGATCTCTCAGGGTTTATTTGCTCAAATTCCAAATACGTTATCGCTGAATGACAGAATATATGGTCTCTCCAAGTTTTGGAGTGATGTGAACTATAATTTTGTTTACTTATACAAAATAGACCAACAGGAATGGGACACAGCATACCAAAAAACCATTAATAATATACAGAATACCAACAATGATTATGAATATTTTAGAGCACTACAAAAGTTGTGTGCGGTTCTTAAAGATGGGCATACTCAGGTTTACCTCCCGGAGGAGATTCAGAATCAGATAATGACTACTGATTTTGGAGAATACAGACTATTTTTAACCAACAACCATGGGAAAATTTATGTTTTTGACATAAACAAAAGTAAAGAGGAAGAAATTCCTGTGGGAAGTGAGATCGTAAAAGTCAATGGATTACCAACCCAACAATACCAAGCAGAATTTGTAAAGCCTTATATTTCTGCTTCCACAGAGCATGACTTAAACAACAAAGCAGGATATAATTTATTATCAGGCCTAAAGGGTGAGAAATACGATATCGAATTAAAAACACCCAAAGGAGAAATTAAAAAGTTCAGTTTAACCCATGCGGAGAGTCAAGAAAAGGAATTAAGTTCTGTTCCAATATCTAATCGTAACCTCTTTGACTTGAAATGGCTAGAGGATGATCTTGCTTATATTGCTATTAGAACTTTCGATGATGCAGCAGTGGTAAAAGGTTTTGAATCTAAGCTTACAGAATTAAAGAAAGCCAAGAAAATTATTATTGACATTCGGAATAATACCGGCGGGAGTGGTAAAAATGCACTAAATATAGCTAAGTACTTTGTGAAGGGCGACAGCATTTATGGTTCAAAGAGTTACAGTAGGGAAATTATCCCAACTGAAAGGGCTATTGGTTCATTCTTGACTGCGCAGGATACAGTTAATGGAAAGCCAGAATGGGGGATCTCCAAAGATGAGGCAACAAATTTATTTAACTCCTATATAGGAACAAAGTTTTATACTTTTGAGTACAAACCCATTATCGCTAAAACGGACCTTAAGTTCAATGTACCTACCATAGTATTGACAAATAACTATACTGGTTCGGCAGCCGAAGACTTTCTAATTTATCTTAACAATGAAAGTAATATTACTCGCGTTGGTGAATATACAAATGGCAGTACTGGGCAACCTTTGCAAATAGATTTACCAGGAAATACAACAGCCTGGATTTGTACTAAAAGAGTAACATTCCCCAATGGAGAAGAATTTATAGGCTCCGGAATAAAACCTAATATTATTATAAAACGAAGTTTAAACGATATTTTATATCCTACTAAATACGACTCGCAACTCCAAGGAGCTAAGAATTATTTGAAAAACTTAAAATAATATCTTGTTGACCGAGAGATTCCTTACTTTTCTTAGTAACGTGATCGATACTTTAGATACAAAATTTATTCAGAGGAGTATCCCTTAAATCATATTCTAGATCCAGCTTATGTTCTTTGCTATTTTTTTACCCCGCTTTACCAAAAGTTTGCTGTGGGTAAAGCATAAAAAGCGGTATCGTGTTTATTCTGCCATGGAGCCTGATGAAACTGCCAGCATTTTTCGATCTTATCGAACCTTTTACCTATGTCCATTGTTCCCCATTGATAACCTATTTTGTATTTGTTGCCGTTGCTAGTTATTGTTCCGAAAACCGTTGGGTAGGACATCCCTGATACGCCATTGGTATACTGGACGGCTTTTTCCAACAAGAGCAATGTACCTGCTGGGAATGCTACAATCTCTTCTATATCCCCTATGTTTTTAAGGTCTTCCACATATTGCCAATTCGGGTGTAGGCTATCCAGAAGCAAATATGGATAATCACTGTTATCATTCATCATTATTTTTTCTTTGAACAGAACTGTCTGCTTGTTCAGCACGACGGTCTTGCTGATCCATTCTCTGAATGGGTCATAACGATTGATATTGGTAGATTTAGTCTTTATAGTAGCATACAGAATAAAAACAAAGCCTCCAATAACTCCGATTATAACCAATAACACGACACCCATTGTTCTTCTTTTGGACATATTATTTTTTATCACTTATAGAGATTTCCATCATAGCGTCCGTGGCTTTCATCATGATCATATAACCTGCCTGTTCTGTAATCTTCACTGTTGTTCCCTCATCTTCAAATTCGGTGCTGTTCAGTTCTTCTTTCGGTTTATGCCCTTTACTCATCTCTACAGACTTGGCAACAGTATAAGTATCTCCCTCTACTTTAAGAACCTTAAACCAACCAAAGCCAATATCTGAAGGAATACGTTCTCCTGCTTCCTTATAAGCCTCATAATGTCCAAAATAAATATCACCAGCGACAGGAGCCTTTTCCATTGCAACATATTCGGCTGATTTTGGTACAGGAGGTTTTACTTCCTCATAAATAATCAATCCCATCGCGGTTATCATCAATAGCACAAATATCCAACCTATGACGGTGACTTTGAAAATATAGGGTGGTTTTGGGGCTTCGGCTATCTTTTGCTTAGCGAATGCTTTCATTTCAGGGGTCCAGGACCTACGGGCAATTCTCTTTCTCTCAGTATTGTCCCAGTATTCGCCAAACGCTTTCTTGGAATATACCGAAAAAAGTGCTGTTCGGGTCAATTGCCGGCAAACACTGAGTACCATCAAATTTTCAGGATTCTTCGGGTTTTGCATCCCGTTTGTGTCATGGGCAGCCTGTTCTATTGTGCTAATTGCAAAAAACATAATTTATCTTTTAATTGATCTTTATATTCTGTTATTTTTCCAAAATTTCAATTAGCTGTCAATAAAGCTAAACTTATCTTCAAACATTCTTCCAATTACCGGTAAGGGCTTTTTCACTTCATTTGCTGCAGCGATAATTCCTAAAACCATCAGGATAAGGAATAGAATACCGACAACACCCAATATAATGGACAAGGACGGAAAAATCATTAACACGAGAGCAGCGGCAAAATTGAAAACCACCGCAACAAGGAAAAGTCCTAAGCCCTGTTTTAAATGGTAACTACTCAAATCGTTGCGATCATCTTTTCCAATAAAGAAGGCCAGCAGCCATAAGATGCCCAGATAACTTAAAATTGATTGTACTTTCGGAGTCATAACTGTTTTTTTAGTGTAAAACAAAATTGAGGAGAAACGAGCAAGTTGTCTTTAAGATTTGTTCAACAAAATGTCTACAGCCGTTCAAGATGTATACACAAAACATCTACATCAATTATATCAGACACAAAATCAACTGGTTAATATAGCTTTGAAGCATGTTTTAGAAGTCAAATTTTCGTCTATCGCCTTGTCGTTTTTTTTATTTTTGATATACCAGACGCGTAAATTGCGATTAGCAGCATTACTAAATCATTGCTGACAGCGTTTCTAAGTATTGTAAAGAATTCTTTCTGGGCCCTTTTGGGTGGCTTAAACTTTAATAAAAAAAAGGTAAATTAGTTTATCATTACAAATTAGTAATCTTGAGTTAACCAATATAGCTATATAAACGAGCTAAGATTACTTTGACCTAAACCTAGATTTATTATGGAAAACAGCAAATCAGAGAATTCAAGAAGAGATTTTATTAAGAAGGCCTCCTTGGGTATCGGCGTACTTGGTTTATCCGCCATGGGTGTGAGCGCGAAGAGTTACAGCCGGATTATGGGAGCAAATGATCGTGTTCAAGTCGGTATTATTGGTTTTTCTAACCGATTTAAAGACTCATTGGCTCCTTCTTTTATGAATCATGCTAAAGAGCTTAATTTCGAATTCGTAGGAGTTTCCGATATATGGAATCGTCGTCGTGATGAAGCCGAAGCTTTTATAAAAGATAAAACCGGGAATACGATTAGGAAGTATCGTAATAACGATGAATTACATGCAGCAAAAGGTATAGATGCTGTCATCATTAGTACGGCAGATTTTCAACATGCTTTAATGGCGGCAGAAGCTGTTCGAAATGGCAAGGATGTCTATGTGGAAAAGCCTATGGCTGAAACATTAGAAGATGCAAAAATCCTTTTAAAAGCCGTTCAAGAAACGGGAAAGATACTACAGGTGGGCTCCCAACGCAGAAGTGCTCCTAATTATATTGCTGCTAACGAATACATTAAATCAGGGAGATTTGGGGATATTAATATGGTGGAGATGACCTGGAATGTCAATCAACCCGGTCGCTGGCGATTACCTAAGCTCGTTAGTGAAATCCGGCAGGAAGATACCGATTGGGATAGATTCCTGATGAACAGACCAAGGGTTGCCTGGGATCCACGTAAGTATTTAGAGTATCGTTTATTTTGGCCTTATTCTTCAGGCATCTGGGGACAGTGGATGGCCCACCAAATTGATACTGTGCATTGGTTCTCTGATTTAAATCACCCGCGAAG
This sequence comes from Sphingobacterium mizutaii, assembly GCA_040394615.1. GTDB lineage: Bacteria > Bacteroidota > Bacteroidia > Sphingobacteriales > Sphingobacteriaceae > Sphingobacterium > Sphingobacterium mizutaii_A. Next base: position 1,549 of record JBEBRZ010000148.1, on the reverse strand, counting down.
TGTAGTTGCAAATGGTGGAATTTATACCTGGAAGGATGGTAGAGAGAATCCTGATACTGTAACCGCTGTTATGGATTATGGTTCTGCAGATGATATGACCACGGGATTTCAGGTACTTTATTCTTCTCGATTCACCAATTCGGCCGGAGGCACTAAAGAGCTATATTATTCCAATGCAGGTATGCTAAACCTTGATACCAATCAAGTAACCGCTGAGGGGGGACTGACGGAACGATTTGCGGCAGAAATGGGAATGAATGCTAATTTACTGACTCCCTTTACCCTTTCTAACAGCTCCAAGATAGAGACTTCTGCCAATACCGGAGGTGATCCGATGACTTCGCTACACATGCATAACTGGATGGAATGTGTTCGTAATAGACAAACGCCAAATGCTTCCGTAAAAGCAGGTTATAACCACTCCGTTGCAAATATTATGGCAAGAACAGCCATGCAAACTGGTAAACGGGTAACATTTGACGATGCCAGCCAAGAGGTCCTGACCAGTTAAATAATATACAATCCTTTAAAACAGTAAATAATGAGGAGCGAATTTAAATTACAAATGTTCTTATGCTTTGCCGGAAGTATCTTTTCTATTTTCTGCTCTGCACAAACTGCTAAAAAGCAAACTGATTTTGGTATAGAAGAACATACAACCGAAAAACGTATTGATATCAGCATTGATGGTAAACCGTTCACATCCTATATTTACCCGGACGAACTAATGAAACCCGTGTTGTATCCACTGCGAACTTCAAAAGGAACATTGATAAGTCGGGGCTGGCCCATGAATCCCCGTCCGGGAGAACGTGTAGATCATCCTCATCATGTGGGTTTATGGTTTAACTACGGAGATGTTAACGGATTAGATTTTTGGAATAATTCCACTGCGATTCCTGCTGATAAGAAAAATGCTTATGGCACCATTAAGCATGTAGCAGTGAATAATATGACTATAGGTTCCGATAGAGCCGTGTTAGAAGTAACGAAAGACTGGCAAAAACCAGATGGTACGAGTCTGATTAAGGAAGAGGCTACTTATCTTTTTACAGCTGAAGGTGATCTACGGGCTATTGAAATCATTACAAAGCTGACTGCCTTAACGGAGGATGTTTCTTTCAGGGATAATAAGGAAGGCTTGTTGGGAATTCGCGTGGCCCGTGAACTCGAACATCCTTCTGATATACCGGAGAAGTTTACTGATGCAAAAGGCTTAGCGACAGAGGTTGCAAAATTAAATAATGATGGTGTAACAGGTCATTACCGTAGCAGTGAGGGTATTGAGGGGGATGAGGTCTGGAGTACTCGCGGGAAGTGGGTTAATTTAGAAGGACAGATCAAGGACGAATCTATTTCATTGGTTATTCTGGATCACCCAGACAACGTTGGCTATCCAACTTATTGGCATGCGCGCGGTTATGGTCTGTTTGCTGCCAATCCTTTAGGACAAAAGGAATTTAGTAAAGGAAAGGAAGTATTAGATTTTAGGCTTAAAAAGGGGGAATCTGTTACTTTTAAACATAAGGTGCTTATTAGCTCCGGAAAC
>JBEBRZ010000147.1:0-6656 GCA_040394615.1 Sphingobacterium mizutaii | reverse complement strand
CTGTCTTTTTCAAGAAGGGAAACAGATTTATCTAAGGTCATTAGTTATTATTTCTCAATGACTAATGTAAATTATACTGTTTTAAATCTTCAAGAAATAATCGATAATCATGTAGATAATCAGCATTCACAGTTGTTACCGATAATGAAGGTGGACAAATCAGTTATTTAGATCCTATAAGTAATAAAATAGCAACAATTCCTTTGCCTGATTTTGAGAAAATGGATAAAGAAATTATTTTACTGTTGGATGCGGAACACAAGAAAGATGAACCTAACTACACTCATAATTTTGAAAAGATGAAAAAGATTTCATTAAAAAACTTAAATCTAAATGAGGTAGAACAATTATCTCGTGAACAATTGAAAAATGTTTTGGGAGGCGAAGTTGAAACAACTGGTGGATGTTGCGTGCATACTGAGGATTGGACTCAATCTCAATGTGACTATGGAAGAGATCAAGCTTAAGAAGTAGCTGATCAACTAGCATATGAGCATGATAGAAGAATGTTTTGGTGCTGTGATAGCTGCTAAATTTTAATGTTTTTAGAAAATCGAGCGAAAATTATTTTGCTCAATTATTTCATTTTAAATAAATTTTTTTTTGTATGCCTAGGGTTTATAAACTAATTCTATTCCTATCCTTTTTGAATCTTGTTTCTTGTACTGGTAATTCCGGAAAGGAATCAGGAAATGCTATGGATGTATCATCACATAAAAAACCTACAACAAGTCCAACAATTAAACTTGTATTAGGAATCAAAGATGATAAAATCAAGCATTTAGATTTAAATTTCATTATGCATGATTTGCTGTTTTTTGGCACTCCATTTAAACTAAGCGATACTTTATCCATTGATTTAATGAGTAACAATAGCTTTCTTATTTTATCTGATAAAAACCAAATTCCTATAAAAGTTTCTGCTGGCGACTCAATCTATTTTACAGCATCTGAGGTGACTGGTTCTATTGTTGTTCGGAGTAGTAATAAGCAGAATAATGAATTTATACAATTTATACATGAGGTCACCAGGAAATATGGTGCACTTTTTCCTTTTATTTTAGATTTACCCTCTCAACAAAGAAAAGTAAATGTAGCGAGCAATATCATTCTTGTTGAAAAGGAAATAAATAAGCTTAAGCAGGACCGCTTAGAATTTCTTAAAGTCTATAATGAAAATTATTCAATGTCAGATATAGTTTTCGAGGAGTTACAGAGATTTATTGAATTGGCAACAATTAATGATTATATCATATTATATCAAAATAACAGACGATTGTTAGAAGCGAGTAATCTCTTGACTTCAAAATTAATTGATGTTTCATCTAATGCTAAAAAAATAGGATTTCAAGGTAGTTTTCCTTATTATTTTGTTTATAGTAATCTAGTGGATTTGGCTGCTAATATTCCCGATTTTTTAGATAGTAAAGCAAAATTCGACAATTCGATAGCTTATATTAATAAACACGTGGATGCTGAAACCAAAGATTTTCTGTTGTCTCGGTATACCTATCGTGCTATTATGAATGATATTATATCCTTAGATCAATCTTCAAAATATGTGGAGCAAGGAATGCCGTATTCTAATTTTTTAAAGAAAAAGGTAATCATGTTAGCTAATAAACAGCAATTATTGGCGAATGATAATTATTTTAACATCAAATCGAACAAATCTTTATTACTGAAAAATATATTAGATGCCCATAAAGGGAAAGTAATATTGGTTGATTTTTGGGCAAGTTGGTGCCAGCCTTGTATTGCAGAGTTTCCCAATTCAAATAAGTTACTAGAAAAGTTCTCTGATAAAGAGTTTTCCATACTTTATTTTTCTATTGATCAAGATTTAGATAATTGGAAACATGCTGTCGAAAAATATAAACTCAATAAAGGAAACAGTTATCTAGTAGGTGAGAATAACAAATTTATAAAGGAATTACAATTGAAATCAATCCCTCGATATGTATTGATAGACAAGCATGGAGGTATTTCAGATGCGAATGCACCGCGTCCAGGATCAAAGGAGATATTAAGTAAAATTAGTTCTTTACTAAAGAATTAAAAAATTGGCAGAACTCTTTGATGAAGAAATACAAGATGAAAAGAATTTATTTTACCAAATAATGATTGCTGGAGCCTATATAGATGAAATTAGTAAGGGAACTAAACTTACGGAAAAACAGCAATTTGATATTTTGAATTTTTCACTAAATAATGAAATTATCAATTATGTTTTTCACTATAACGACCTAATTTCGAAAGAGAAGGAAAGCAATGCAAATAAGTACTATTTGAATTTCGATCAATCTAATGAAAATGTATTTGAAGAAATTTTAAAGAAGTACAAAGGAAAGGTTGTTGTTGATTTTTGGACAACTTGGTGTGGTCCTTGTTTAGAAGCATTTAATCAAAGTAAGACTGTTAAAAATGAATTTTCAGAAAATGATGTAGTTTTTGTCTGTCTTACGGACGAAAGTTCAGATAAAGATAAATGGAATGAATTTGTTAATTATTTGGACGGTGAACATTATTATTTATACACTCAGCAATTACGAAAGGTGAATGATGAATACAATATCAAATTACTTCCAAGTTATTTGATATTTGGGAAAGATGGAAGGCTCGTTGAAAAGTCTTTAGGTTCATATATGGGTACCAGTAAATTAATTGAGTGGATAAATAAAGAGTTGAATAAGTAGTTTATTGCATCTTTTGTCATATAATAATTTAAATTCCAAATCGAACAATCTTTATTACTGAAATCCATATTAGATGCTCAGAAAAGTTCTCTGATAATGAGTTTACCATCCTTTATTTATTTTTAAACAAAGATTTTGAGATGGTAATCAATAACATTTTCATGGAAAAGATTCAACTACATTGGGCAGTATATAAATCAGAAAAAGCCAAATCATATAAATCTTTAACTAATGATGAAGCTAAAAAACAATGCTACAATATATGTTTTGTCAACAAGGTATTGTTAAAAGGTTCATTTATTTTCCACAAAATTCTTGAATTTAGTCAATATTGTATTTATAAATTCCTCTTGTATATCTATTGGGGTTTTAGATTCAGGCTCAAACGTTTCTATTATAGTCACCTGTTTTCCTTCGGTTTTAAACAAAATTTGTGAAGGTCTATTATCATCTCCTAAAGTCTCAATTAACTCATTTACAATAATATTCGTGTATTGTCCTTTGTAATTAAACCCATCTGTTTCACCGATATTCCCCATCCGATAATCAAATTTTCCACCAACTTTTAGATTATTTTCAATTACTTGACATTTCCAATCTGAAAATGGGATGTTCCATTTCTCAATTGAATAATTGTCATTCCAATGAAACCATATTTTATCTATTTCAGAATTAATTTTAATAATACAGGTTAACTTTTTCATTTTCTTATTTTTTTTAATTAACTAACTTAAATGAAGTTTCCAAATAACAACTTATCATATGACAAGAAAGTACATTTTGAAATCTTCAAATCCATTGCGAAAGAACTTTGAACAACTAAAGCAGCAATTAATTATTAACAAATTATGCAAAATGAACATAAAAAATGAACTAATCTACGTAAAATCAAGAATTCAGATAGTTGCTTAATTTCGGAGACATTGAATAATTCCACTGTATTTTTTTCTAATATTAAGGTCAATCTTATGAGATGGAAATGATTGCTCCATCTTCCATGAAATTCAGGATGCTGTAAAGCATGAGCGTCAACACTCAGGAATCTAAAAATATGATTTTCAATAACATTAAAATCTAATTGTTCAAGTGAGTAACACAACCTAAAACACCTTGCTCAAATTCACCACCACAGAATTGGTATTTTCCAAAAAAAAGCAACTTTATTCCATTTTTTTCACCTTGGTCTGAGAAATCTTTCATTTAACAAAGTATTTTGAAATGTATGTTTTTTAATTTATTTCTCACTTGAAAGTAATAAGACCTTGTAGTAAATGAGTTTTGCAACAACGGCAGTCTTGCGATGTTTTAATATTTCATTACACACCAACAAATAAGCCAAATAATTCTTTTATATTCTTCGGGATTCATAGCATTATTTAATTCATCTAAAAAATTCAGCGTACTTGGCCTTTGAGGATATCTGTATTTCGCCAAAAAGCATTTGAGTATTTTGTTCAATCGCTGTTCTCCTATTTCTTCGGAAAGTTTTACGATTACAATTGCTTCTTTGGAATAGGAGATATGTGTATTTTCAGGTGTTACTTTATACAAAGGTTGTTCTTTATACAATCCTTTTTCAGATTGGTAAATCTGTTTGTGGATTTCTAACTGTTTTTTCATTGCTGCTTCGCCATAATTTTCTTTGTAGAGCATCATTTCGGTATACATAGCCAATGATTCGGTAAGCATTACGTCGCCTTCCCAATCATCGAGCGAAATTTGATTATTGCCCCACCAAAAATGGGAAAGCTCGTGTGCTATTTTTCATGAAGATAAAGACGATCTTGTTAATTATAATTCTTCTTCTAAACACCAAAAACTATTTATGAAATTGGATAAATTAGATAAACTCAAAAATTAAGATCATAGCGATCTAAAAAATAAATAACAGTAAATAAGAAACAGGAACCATAAATCGATCACACGATGAACAGACTTGAGCAATATTTTGACAGCAGTGGAAGCCAGGCTTGGGATAATTTGGTCAATTGGGCAACAGAGACCTATTGGACAAATTCAGTAAGTCAAAGACTTTTAGTTAAGACTTTGAAGAACCATTCCGAAATAGCCAAGGTGATATATGCAAGATTGGGAGAAGATAGTCTGAATTGGATTCAGAAAAAGGTTCCCGCACTTGATAATCTAACCCCTTTAGCATGTCTTGAAACTCCTGAATTGATAAAAAGATTAAAAGAAGCACTGTGTAGAATGGATATCTAGTTTTTAGGATTCGAAAATACGTTCGGAGTTTTTTTAATAATTGGTATTCAAGTTGTAGGCGTAATAAGGATATTATCCTAAAAGATAACAAGCCTATTTTAAAGATTATTTAAAGCTGCTGTAAAGCTTGTTTCACAGTGTCCTTGTTAGGTTTAGAAACGGGTATTTTTTCTCCAGTCGTTAAGAGTAGAATACCACCATCTTCTTTTAACCAGCTTTTTACGTATTTAGGGTTTACTAAATGGCTTTGGTGAGTTCTTAAAAATCCGTTGGGACGTAGTAAATCCGCATATTCTTTAAGTGATTTAGAAACCAATATTTTTTCATCATTCGAAAGAAAGAAGTGTGTATAAGTATTGTCTGCTTCACACCTTATTATTTCTGATAAATTAACATACCTTATTTCGCTTTGCATCGGTAGGGCAATTTTGCTAGCGTTAGTTTCTGGCTTTTTTAACTGTTGCAGTAAAAAATCGAGCTGCGAAGCTTGTATTTGGGTTGCGAATTTTTGTCCAGCTTTATCTACCGCATTCCTCAACTCATCAATATCAATAGGCTTTAACAGATAATCTAAGGCCGCAAACTTTACAGCTTGTATCCCATATTGATCGTAAGCAGTAACAAAAATAACTTCAAAATTACGCGTTGGAAGTAATTTTAATACATCAAAACCTGTTTGATCGCCCATTTGGATATCCAAAAAAACTAAATCTGGCAAATGTTTTTCGACAACATCAACAGCGTCACTTACATTTTGTACTGTAGCTACTATAACGACCTGTGGACAGTGCTTTTCTAGCAATGTCCTTAGGTTTTCTAAGTTGGAAATTTCGTCATCTATTATAATTGCTCTCATTATATTATAGCCAATCGGTTAATGTTAAGGTCACTTTGGTTCCGTTAGTGGTTGATTGGACAGCTAAGATAAAGCGATTTTCTTTATAAATGCTATTCAATAATGTTATCCTACTGTCGCTTAATTGAAGCCCCAAGCCATTATTCTTTTTCTCAATATCAAAACCATTTCCATTGTCGGTGACCGTCAATATCAAATCATTTTCCTGTCCAGTAAATGAAACTATAATTTTTCCATCATTTGCTTTTTGCGATATGCCATGCTTCACCGCATTTTCTACAAAGGGTTGTAGCAACATACTTGGTATTTCAATATTATCTAAATCTAAGTTTTCGGACTGACTGATTTCGTATATAAAGCCGAACCTCAATTGCTCCATTTGTAGATAATCGTCCAGTAAAATTTTTTCTTGTGATAAGCTAATGAGTTCTTTATCATCAAGTACATTACGCGTTAACCGAGCAAATTTAGAAAGATACTTATTGGCATTGTCTATTTCGTTTTTGTTCATTAAATTTTGAATCCCAGAGAGAGCATTAAACAGAAAATGAGGGTTTAATTGGGAACGAATGGAGTTAAGTTTGAGCTTTGCCATATTTTTTTGCTCTTCTTTTTCTGACAACTTTTTCTGGTTTCTTTTTCTGATAAAGTAGAATATAACAAGAAAAAACAAACCAAGAAAAAGTGCTACGATAAGGATATAAATCAAGGCTTCTTTTTTGGTATAGCTTTCTTCATCTAAAGTGATAGCGAGCGTATATCTGGCCGTATATTTTTCTATCTCCTCTGGGGAAATATCATATTTTAGATAATCACTATTATGGAAACGATCCCATCGAATCATTGGCTGAATGATAATCTCATAATCTCCCGACTTTTTGAAA
>JBEBRZ010000146.1:0-6819 GCA_040394615.1 Sphingobacterium mizutaii | reverse complement strand
ACCTATATGGTTGCTTTTTTTGTTTATATTAAGGACTATGAAGTTGAAATACTACCCAACAATCTATGCAGCAATTTTTCATATAATCCTATTCGGATTTATCTGTCTCCTCTTTTTCTCCCGAAAATTTGAATTTCTTCGATTTGACTTCATCAATCAATATTTCCCAGACTTTCATCTTCATATTTCAAATTTTTCCATTATCTATATGATCATTTCAGGCGCTTGCTTTTTATGGTTATTAATAGGAATTAAGTTCAAATACATCCTCTATTTCTCGATTGTCATGATGGCATTAAACTTTGCCTATGAATTTTGGTCACCCATATTAAATACAATCGACCCTTTAGATGCCTACTATGGATTTGCTGGGGGCATAGTAGCTTTATTGGAAATGTTTATTATTTGGAAATGGGGACTAAAAAAAATTGAAATTGATCCCTTAGCTGAGAAACATTAAGTTTTCAGCGGTATCACCATGTTCCAGGTTTTGTTAAATTGGTAGGCAGCCTCTCCATCTCCTGTTGCGGCAAACAAATGGGTGGGTTTACCATTTTCGAATAATAGAAATGGTCGTTCAAAATTCGCCTGTACTGTTTTACTACCATCGTCCCAAGTGATATGACGGGAATAAGCTTTAACAGGATCTGATAAAACCCATTTAATCCCATCAGAAGAAAAAGCATGAATCCCCCCGCCCTCTTCAGCACAAATATGCCCAAAGCGATCCTTCATAATTAGTTCAAAACGCTTACCTGACCACCATACAAATGGGTCCTCAACATCATTATCCATTTTATCATCACTATGGAAAGAGAAAATCGGATTTTCGGATATTCGCTCATATGGCCCTCTAAAGGTTTTAGCTTTGGCAGCACCTAATAATAAAGGTGGGTTATAATCTTTAGCAGAAGATTTATAAACCAGATACACTTCCCCATTAGGTAAAACTACAGGTGAGGGATTGGATGTAATTGAAGCATCCCAATGCCCCGATCTTGGTTCAATAATGGGTTTATCAACCCTTGTCCATGGACCGTTGATAGATTTGGAATACGCCATTCCCACTCTTTTATTCATCCACGCTTTTTGTGCTAATCCTGTAGTCCAAACATCCTCTTCGTAAGATGGCTTAGGATCAGAATAAGTATTTCCAAAATAATAAAGAACGTAAAAATCACCTGATTTTACAATCCTTGGATTATGTGTCGTACATCCGTCAAAAAATTCCTTACCTCTTGCAGGAAGAACAACTTCTGCGAAAGTATAAGGTCCGGCAGCTGTATCGGATACTGCTCTCACAACCTCTGAATTGGTAACCCAATTGCCAAAACCATATCTCTTAGTCCAGCGGGAAGCAAACATATGGTATCTATCATCCTCAGCCTTAATCACTGATGGATCCCATATCCAATAATCATCCATTGCAAAACCAGCATTTTTAATAGCCGGAAGCAATTTATCAATAAATGGCTCTGTCTGACTTAAAGACTCAAAGGAAAAACCTTTGGTTGGAAATTGTGAGAGCGCTATAGATAGACCTGAAAGTTTCTTAATAAAATCTCTTCTGTTCTGCATGGGTATTTTCAAGGTTGATATTTATAATAAATGCAATTTAAGTAAAATCAATCAACTAACTAAAATCCCAATTATCGAATTCAAAGTCGAAATAACAGGCTAACGGAGCGTGTTAAATAAAGCAATTAGTTTTTACAAAATATTGTTTTGACCGCAGGATTGACAAACAACCCTTGATAATAGAATCCTTTAACTAAAGAATCTTTTTATTAAAAATTTCATAACAATCTTTTAATGTAAATGAAGAATAAAGCTAACATTCTCCTAATACGTGAAGGTTAATTTTAAGCGCAATAAGAGTAATGTAATTAAAATTAAATCATGATTAGACTTAGGAAGCTCTATTTAGCTAACAGAACCTTTTTTACTTATTTTTTCCTTTGGTATTTTTTAGTCAGTTCTATCATCTTTTCTCTTTCAAAACAGGATGCTTTTTTATTAACAAATTCAGCTCATCATCCATTTTTAGATTATTTCTTTACTATAATAACTCAATTTGGTGATGGACTTTTCGTTATTGCTATTGCTTTTATTTGTTTTTTTCTGATGTCCAAAAGACTTGGTATCGCGATCGCAACTACTTATATAACTTCCGGCCTATTCTGTTCTTTATTGAAACGTAGCTTTGATTTGCATCGTCCAGCTTTTACACTACAGAGTGACCCTGATTTTCATGTTATTTCCTGGATGCCTTTAGCACAGCATAATGCCTTTCCCTCAGGACATACCACCTCAGCATTTGCGCTGGCTACAACATTTGCACTGTTCTGTAAAAACAAAAAGCTGGGATTAATAGCTCTTTTACTAGCATGTCTCACAGGTTATTCCAGGGTATATCTAGGCCAACATTATTGGGATGATGTATGGTTCGGATCTATGTTAGGACTTAGCTTTTCTTGTCTCTATTATTTGTCTTTTAGTTATTATCTGGAGAATAATATTTCTTTCAAAAGCCTATCACCTCCAAATTTTAAGATTTAAAATATGTTAAGATTATTTTATAGCCTTGCCAAATTTGGAGCTGTAGGATTAATTGGCATGGCCATAGACTTCCTGATTACATGGATATGTAAAGAAAAACTCAAAATCAATAAATTCATTGCAAATGCTTTAGGGTTTAGTATAGCCGTAATAAATAATTATTTATTAAATAGGCTCTGGACCTTTTCAAGCAAAAATCCTCAGATTCTACAACAGTTCGCTTATTTCCTGATGATTAGTTGTATAGGATTAACCTTAAACACCTTGTTTTTATACCTGTTCCATAATAAATTGAAAATCAATTTTTATCTAAGCAAATCATTGTCCATTGGAATTGTTTTTCTCTGGAACTTCACTGCAAACCTATTATTGACTTTTAATAATGACTATTGATTATAGAATAAAACTGCGTTGGTTAATCGTATTCAGTAGTATAATACGTTGTGTTTTTGCTAATCTAGTGGAGCTAGGTAACGACGAAGTATATTATTACACTTACGCCCTTCAACCAGATTGGAACCATTTTGATCATCCTCCCTTAGTGGGTTTATTGATTCGATTCTTCACGCTGAATTTAAATTGGGTCAATGATTTTTCAATGCGATTGGGTCCGATTTGTTTAGCAGCAATAAACACCTGGTTGATTGCCTGTATTGCAAGAACTATACTTAATGAACGTGCCGGATTAATCGCTGCTATCCTATTCACAGCTTCAATTTTCTCAAGCATTATTTCCGGAATTTTCATTCTACCGGATTCTGTAGCAAATACGTTTTGGTTAGCTGCTATTTACAGCATGGTCATAATCATCAAAACAGAAAACTCAACCAATCAGAGCAGTCAATTACTCCTGCTGGGTTTATGGATCGGCTTAGCTTGTTTAAGTAAAGTAAACGCTATTTTCCTTTGGTTTGGTTTCTTTGGATATATATGTTTTCATCAGAGAAACCTCCTGCAAAAAAAAGCATTTTATCTAGGTATTGCGATCAGCATTCTTTGTATTCTCCCCATTTTGATTTGGAACCTGGAATATGACTTTATCACCTATAAATTTCACAGTGAGAGAGTAAGTCTTTGGAACTCCGACATTCGTTTAGATTATTTTATGCAAACCTTTTTCGGACAAATATTCTATAATAATCCATTACTTATTTATCTATATATTATAATGTTGATTCAGATATTTAAGAATAAAATCAGAATAAGAGGGCTTGATAAAAATATCGTACTTGTATTACTTTATTGTTCCTTTCCAATAATTCTTACAACTACCGGAATTTCATTATTCCGTCAGACCTTGCCACATTGGAGTGGTGCCGGATTTTTCTCATTAATGATCTTAACAGCCCTTTGGGTTGAAATCAGAATAGCACATAATGATATTCCAAAAACAAGGAAAATCCTAAACATGTTGCTGAATTTTATACTGGCTATTATGATAATCACGGTTTTACTTTTAAAGTTTTATCCGGGAAATCTTACGGGTAAGGGGAATGAAATAGAATTAGGGAAAGGAGATGTTAGTCTTGATTTAACGGGCTGGAAAAATCTGGAAAAACAGTTTTATGAATTGAGAGCAAAACAGATTATAAATGGTGAAATGAATGCTAATGATCCCCTTTTGGTTTACAATTGGTTTCCTGGAGGACATATCCTATACTATATTGCAAGACCATTAAATATGCGTTTAGTTGCAGAAGGTAGCATAACTAATTTGCACAAGTTTATTTGGTTAAATCATATGACAGATCCTATTCATCCAAATGAAAACGCGTATTTAATAGTGCCCTCTAACAACTTTGTAGAACCAAAGGAAATCTATTCAGGATATTTTAATGAGTACATACAATCAGCTGTATTAGAACAAAAGAGAGGTAATCGCGTAATTCGCAAATGGTATATTTATCAATTAAAAGGAGCAAAACACCTCATTGGAAATAAATACCCTAAAGATTATCTCCTCCTAAATGAACAATAATATTTTACGATAATGATTTAGGTTTACCCCCATGACTTAAAGAATGTAGCAGATCCCTTCTTATATGCGTATTAATTATATAACTATAATAAAACCGTATGAAAAAGCTATTTTATCTATTGCTAATCTCGTTTAGCATCGTAAATATTTCATGTAAAAAGGATAAGGATAATCTTGAGGCAGAAGATGATAAATTATCTTCTTTATTAAAAGATGAATGGTTGGCCACTGAGCCAAGTGATCCAGAAAAGAAATTTATTTTATCCTTTTCCAAAGATGAAAAGTGTGAGTTAATTTCTTTAGATGACACTCAAAAACCTATTGACACTTTAGTTGGAGAGTTTTCCGTTGATGATAAAATCAATGTCATTGGTTTTAAATTTACAGGTAATCCAAATAATTTAAGCCAATTGTTTGCCACTAAAATCAAAAGTTCAACAGAACTAACATTAACTCAATACAATTATGTGGCTAAGGTACAGTCAGATAATACGATAGGTCCTTTGATTATAGAATTAAGAAAAATAACAAAAGGGTCTCTATAGTCCTACTTTAATTTTACTCGAAATAACTGATCCTTTGATGTCATATATAGGAACCCATCACCGAAATTACAATTTGCGGTATGAACACCTGGTCGGATTCTACCAATGGACTTACCTTGATTATTAATAACAATAACCCCATCTCCGGCAGCAGCATAGACATTTCCATTTTTGTCGACCTTTATACCGTCTGCTGCCATTGGTTCATCTGGAAACTGTTGCCTAAAGTTAAAAAAGATCTCTCCTTCTCCCACTGCCCCATCGTTTTGAATATTATAACTCATAATATATGGGTTTTCTCCTGAGCTCAGTGCAACGTATAATTTCATTCCATCTTCCGAGATTGCAATGCCATTTGGTCTATCCAGATTGGAAATAATTTGAAATACCTCCCCTTCCGAATTTATTCTATACACGCCATTAGCCTTAATTTCCCTATTTATCGTGTCTTTCTCACGGCCAGGAAGTCCGTATGGAGGATCCGTAAAATAATAATCTCCATTGGAATGTTGACAGATATCATTTGGTGAATTAAATCTCTTGCCGCCCCAATGATCAACAAAAGACTCCTTCATCTTGGTTTTCATTGAGATCTTAGCTATTCTACGGTTTCCATGATCACACGCAATAAGGAACCCTTCATTGTTCACAATTAATCCGTTAGTTCCCGGTTCATCACTGTATCTATCATTACCTTCATAGCCTGAAGGATTTAAAAACTCTTGTAGTCCATTTTTTTCGGACCACTGAAATATAGTATTCTTAGTAGGATCGCTAAATAAAAGATAATGACCATCATTTATCCAAACAGGTCCTTCTGCCCATGTAAGACCTTCAGCAAGTTTCTCAATTTTTGCACTTGGATCTATAATCTTTTTGAAAGAGGGATCGAGGACTTCTATTTTTCCCATAGACGACAGATTATCTTTAGAAATAGCATTGCAGGAAATGATCAGTATTGACAATAAAAGAGGTTTAAGCATAGCTTTAGATTTATTTTCTCTAAAATATAAAATTTTGGTTAACAAAGGCTTGCTTGGTGTTGGTTTTTGTAATCACTATTGGATCAATCCTGATGGTAGACCGTACATTTCAATCAATAAAATCAAGAACTTCTTAATCTGTTAAATTGCATTTTTTACAATAAAACACCTCTAGTTGGCAGACTATTTGTTATAACAGCAAAAGCTTCTATATCGGAAGTTTTAAAAAGAAACAATTTATTTATTATCATGAAGAAAGTATTTATTCCTATTCTAACATTTCTAATTTTATCTATCGCTGCTATGCAGCAAGTAAATGCACAAACTCCTTATCGTACAGCCATTGGATTAGGGATTGATTTAGGAGATGGTGAAACGTTATTTGGCCCTCAAATTAAGCATAGTTTCGGTGGAAACAATGCCGGTAATGCACAGGTATTATTTGGAGATAACATTACAGTAATTGGCGCTGATTATTCATATAATGAACATATTTCAGGAACTGATGGACTATCATGGTATGTGGGTTTTGGTCCACAAATAGCATTTGTTGACCATGGTGATTGGGATGATGATAACAGTACTTATTTTGCTATTCGTCCTGCAGTAGGACTTGAATTTAGAATACCTTCAACACCATTAGCTATGCACTTCGATTGGAAACCATGGTGGAATCTTACTAACAATTCGCACTTTGAACCCTCAAGATTCTCATTAGGTTTTAAATTCGCTTTAAAATAAGACATTTTAAAAC
>JBEBRZ010000145.1:0-6838 GCA_040394615.1 Sphingobacterium mizutaii | reverse complement strand
GAAGCAAAGAGGAACCTGACACTTGTGTTTTCTAGATGCAGGTATTTGAGATTTTAAACTTTGATTTAACGAAAGACTATAATGTATGCTTGAATATTACGAAGCAACATCCACGCCATTAAAAGTCTAAAACTAAGTACTTAATACTAAATACTTTTCCCCTCCTCGTCACGGTGAGTCTGTCACAGTGAGCGGAGTCGAACTGCGAACTGCGAACCGCAACCATTAGAGTCTAGTGTCTTTTGTCTAGTGTCTATTATCTACTAAATACTATTCAAGATCAATATAAGCATCCAAAAACTGGCCTTCTTCTTCCAGCGAGCTGAAGACTAATTTCACGAGTTTAGAATTCTTTACTTCTTCTGTAAGAGGAGACAATTTAAGTCTGATTTCAACCGGTTTATCCTGATGGAGCAGGTAGTTTAGGTAATTTTCTCGATCTGATAACTGAACGATTACCCTTCCCATCTGTATGGAAGTAACCATGTGTGATTGTTCTTCTGCATCAATAATAGCGGATGCGAAGACATTCAACCTAAACTCTCTAGGATTTTTGTCGTAAGAAATAGCAAATATATCTACGATCAAGGTGTCGCCGGAAGCAGTAACAGATTTAAGGTCAAATTGAATATCATCAACCACATTCAGTGAGGAATCTTCTTGTGCATTGCTGTATTTAGGTAAAATACAAGAACAAGCAAAGACAAGGAAAATCATTAATTGTTTCATCGAATACTGAATTAGCGGAGCCTGTCGGCAGATTTAATTAATTTTTCATCGTTTTTAATTCCACGTATTGCGAAGGACAAACATAGAATGGATACTGGAAGTAAAAAGAAACCTATTCCGATATTGTTGGCACCGATACTTTGATTGATAAGGTCAAGTATATTATTTGCTGTAATAAACATCCAGATAGCAAATAGACAGATCAGAATCACCTGCACCAAGATTAGATTAAGTTGAGTCTTTCGGTTTTTAAATTTAAATATGATGAATATAGGAATTAGCGCTAGCACGACTGTTGCAATCGTCATCAGCAGAAAGCCGGACTCTTTTGTTGCCACATTATTAACGGAAGAATAAACCCCAGTGACGTAGATGTTCTTGCCAAGTCCTACGAGATCAATATAGCCCACGAATGGGAATAGAAATAAACCAAACAAAACTAGGCTTGAAACGAATAACCAGACGGTTTGAATACGTTGAATCATATTTTTAGTTATTTATAGCACAAATATAATACAAACAACTTAAATAGGTTTTGGTTTCTTAAACAAACAGCTCGATGTCAACACTGGTTCCTTTACCCTCTTCTGAACGGATATCAAGTTTACCATGTAAGTAGTTTACTCTTATTTTTACATTTTCCAACCCCACCCCTCCTTTTGATTCCTCGTCCAGAAGGTTTAATGCAAAACCAATTCCATCATCCTCAACAGTTATAAAGAGCACATTTTCTTCCATACTACACTGAACAAGGATGTGCGTTGCTTCCGAATGTTTAAGGGAATTATAGATCAACTCTTGGATAATGCGATAAATATGGGTTTGATGTTCCATACTTAATATTGCAAAAGACCCATATAATTGAAGTTCAACTTTAGTTTTTGCATTTTGCATGCTCTTACACAGATCAGATAGCGATGCCTCTAATCCGAAACGACGTAAACCTTCTGGCATAAGGTTATGCGAAATCCTCCGCATCTCCGAAATTGCAAAATCCATATCCTCTAATACAGAATTGACTTTATCGCTTGGATTATTTAATTGAAGATCTAATATTTTAAACTTAATCGAAGCTAACACACTCCCTAAGCCATCATGCAGGTCGCGAGACACACGATTTCTTTCCTTTTCCTCTCCCTGTAACATCGCATCCAGGGACATTAACTTCTGCTTTTGCTTCTCTTCTTGCAGTTTTTGCAGGTTGTTGATTTCCTGATGATGCAATAAGCGTCGATTTTTCTGTTGATTTTTAAATAAAAAATATCCGACAAGAATAAAGATTAAGATGACCAGGGCAATAATTATTCTGGTATTACGCATGTCACCTAAGTTTTTTTCATGTTCAATCTTTAAGGCCTGAATTTCACTTTCCTTTTCTAAGGTACGGTACTTCACTTCATTGATCATGATAGACTCTCTGATTCTTCGCTGATACATAGTATCTTGTATTACATCCTTTTTAGCGTTCCAATGCATCGCGTTCTTATAATCTCCAAGATTCTCATAGATCTTCATATAGGCATATGCTAGATTCAAACTATCCTGAAGAAATGAATGCGGCATAAACACGCGAGTCTCCACATTTTCCTTAAGATCTTTTAATGCCCTTGCATAATCATCCCTAGCTATATAAATAAGGGCTCTCTGATAATATAAACCGCCAATAACTTCTTGATTAGTGACTCCTTCTTTTTCTGAATACAGTAACGATGTATTCAGGGATTCAAGAGCTTTATCATATTGCTTATCAAATCGATAATATACGGCATAGATAAAATGATAATCACTTTTTGGTATTTCTCCTTTATGCTTCTTAGAGAATTCCTCAAAGTCGTTGAGCAACTCATTGGCCATTTTATCCTGCTTTGTCGCGCATAAAGAAACCATCAATAAGCGATAACATTCATTCATGATAAAAGGATCATATTTCCCCTTTTTGAGATAAGAAATAGCATCGCTCAGGTATCTGTTTGCTTCTCCGTATTGAATATTATTCCAGAAACCTAAACCTATTTTATAATGAATATTACCAGTTGTAATATCGTCATCTGCTTCAATTGCAATTGGTAATGCTCGATCTATTAAAACTTCAATCATTTTCACCTGCATATCTTGCCATTGATATGCGGTAGCAATATTATTCAATGTTCGGGCTCGAAGTGCTTTAGATTGACGGGTATTAAATTTAGAGAGTTCCTGATCAGCCCTTTCTAAGAGATCAAGCGCCTTAGGAATATCATAATCCATATAAAACAGGCCCTCATACATTTTTCCCATTGCATTGACGATTGGGATTTTATTTTTATATAGGTAGCCTTCTTTTAAAAAATGATGTGCCTTGCTAGAGTCTGAAAAGGAATAGTAAAATGACAATTCAAAATTAGCAACTGCCCGCTCTTCTGCTCTCATATTTTTATTTAGCGAAATGTAGATACTATCAATTTCTTTTTGATAGGGGATATTATTTTGTTGAGGAACAGCAAAGCATATCCCAATCCACATGGAGAGCAATACCTGTAGGGAAATACACTTGGCAATCATTTAGTTGATAAAATGGTTTTATTAATAAAAATAGGCGATGAAAATCATCGCCTACGCATGATTGGTATAAAGATAAACTATTTTCCGATTTTGAGGGCTATCCCATCGTCTTCAATTGCCTGAACAGTATCATCCGTAATCAATGGAGAACTATCCTTTAATGCTTCTAACAATTCCTCTGAATCACCGTTAAATAAAACTGTTAAGGTCGAACCAGAAGCATTATACTTCATCTTTACCTCACCCACCTTCTTCTGAGATTCAAGTTTTGTCGATATCGTTTTTAAATCTGCCAATTTAACTCCCTCTATCAATACGGTATAAGATGCTCCTTTAGCTCCTTTTTTGCCTACCAATTTTCCTATAGAGCCACCTATGCGATCTGCTTTGTCTGAAGCATTATTCACCTTATTAGAGGTGTTTTCAACTTTGTTTAAGGCTTTGTCAATTTTGTCTAAAAGGCCTTGTGCATTTGCTGCAAATGTACAACCTAAAAATACTGTTAATATAAATACTACCTTTTTCATAATCATATAAATTAATGTTATACTAAGTTATAAGCATCAGGAAAAAAAGTATATACCCGAATCAAAGGCAATATTTGTACTATAAAACAGGTATATATATTTAATAATTATCAGGTACAATAGAAAAAAACCACTATTTATTAACTTTTAAATGCGGTTTTATATGTACAAATTAATTTTTACCTGATACTTACTAAATGCCAATTGAAGCTTATTCTTTATTATTTACCTTTGCATAGTGGAAGATCAAATACCAAGGTACTTTTTGGAAATTGCATATAATGGCACTGCTTATCATGGTTGGCAAGCGCAGGAGAATGCAATATCTGTACAGCAAAAACTGAATGAAGCATTAGCTATTTTAATTCGTGATGATTTAGAAACTGTTGGAGCAGGTAGAACAGACACCGGAGTACATGCAAAACAATTGTATGTGCATTTTTCCAGTACAGCTAAATTATTGGAACAGCCAGAAAAGTTTATTCATTCTTTAAATGCACTACTACCTTTTGATATTGCTGCCAAGAGATTGATTGCAGTCTCTCCTGATGCTCATGCTCGTTTTGATGCTATTCAAAGAAGTTATGAATATCATGTTCATTTTCAAAAAGATCCGTTTTTACATTTGTTCTCCTGGCAGCTTAGGGATAAGCCTGACGTAGAAAAAATGAACATTGCTGCCCGAGATTTGTTAGGTAAGCAAGATTTTTCATGTTTCAGTAAATCGAACACCCAAGTTTTCACCAATATTTGCGATATTCAACGTGCAGAATGGAAATGGGAAGGTGAGAAATTAGTTTTCCATATTACAGCAGACCGTTTTTTACGAAATATGGTTCGTGCGATCGTAGGAACATTGATAGAGATAGGCCTAGGCAAAAAAAATATAGAACACATAAAAGAGGTAATTAAAAGTATGGATCGTTCCAAAGCAGGCACATCAGTCCCTGCATGTGGATTGTATCTTACGGAAGTCATTTACCCTTATATTGATTAATAATAAAGCTTTTGGAAAAAGAGAAAATTGCAGGAAACGCTTATGACAGTAAATTGTTGGGTAGATTAGCAAAATATATCCGCCCTTACAAGACTATTTTCTGGGTGTCGGTCATACTTACCATATTATTGGCCGCAGTAGCTCCTGCACTACCATTATTGGTTGAATATACGCTTGACCATTATATACTTTCAGGAAAAGGGGAAGGTTTAAATACCATGCTCTTTCTAATGTTTGCCCTTTTGATTGCCCAAACAGTCATAAGATATTTCCATACTTTAATGACGAATACCTTAGGACAATCCGTAATCCGGGATATTCGTATTCAAGTATTCAACCATATCACCAACCTCAGACTTAAATACTTTGATAACACTCCCATAGGAAGACTAATTACACGAACAATCTCCGATCTGGAGACGATCGCAAATATCTTCTCAGAAGGATTAATTCAAATTATCGGTGACTTATTACAGCTTGTGGTGATCCTTGGTGTCATGTTTTATACAGATTGGAAACTAACCTTAGTTGTTCTAATTCCTATGCCGCTGATGATCGCTGCCACTTATGTTTTCAAAGAAGCAATGAAATCCGCGTTCCAAAGTGTCCGCCTCTGGGTTTCAAACTTAAATACTTTCTTGCAGGAGCATATCACCGGGATGAATGTGATCCAATATTTTGCCCGGGAAGAACAAGAGATGCGGAAATTCAAAGAGATCAATGCAGAACACAGAAACGCACATATCCGTGCCAACTGGTACTTCTCTATTTTCTTTCCTGTGTTGGAAATCATTGTAGCAATTGCTACAGGTCTTTTAGTGTGGTATGGCTCAAAACAGATTTTATCAGATGTCATCTCTCCGGGGGTAGTCGTAGCTTTTATCATGTATATCAATATGATTTTTAGACCTATCAGAGAACTAATTGATAAGTTTAACACCTTACAAATGGGTATGGTTTCAGCAGAACGCATTTTTGATGTATTAGACACAGATGAGTTTACCCCTGATAATGGAAATTATAAACCTGAACATGTAAAAGGAGAGATCACCTTTAAAAACGTCTGGTTTGCTTATAATGATGAAAAATGGGTTTTAAAAGATGTTAGCTTCCATGTTAAACAAGGTGAAACCCTAGCGCTGGTAGGCGCTACAGGAGCAGGAAAATCTTCCATTATTAATATATTAAGCAGGTTTTATGAGATTCAAAAGGGGGAAATACTTTTAGATGGTGTAGATATCCGAGAGTATGATTTGACCTTTCTTAGACAGACGATTTCTACAGTACTGCAAGATGTTTTCTTGTTTTCGGATACCGTATTGAACAATATCAACCTTCATAATCCAAATATCAGCATTGAAACTATTAAGGATGCAGCCAAGCGTGTGGGAGCTTACGACTTCATTATGCGGTTACCGGGCAACTTTAATTACGAAGTACAGGAACGTGGATCAACCCTTTCCGCGGGACAGGCTCAATTAATATCCTTTATCAGAGCATTAGTACACAATCCAAAAATATTAATCCTAGATGAAGCAACATCTTCCATTGACACGGAAACAGAAGAGTTAATTCAGCATGCCATAGAAAACCTGATGGATGGACGTACTTCTATCGTCATTGCTCATCGCCTATCCACTATTCAAAAAGCGGATAAAATTATCGTACTTGACAAAGGAGAAATCAAAGAAATGGGAACTCACCATGAACTCCTTGACATAGATGGACACTACCGACGCCTGTATGAACTGCAGTTTAATTCAGCGGGAATTTAAAAGTATTTAGTATCGTTAGTTTACGTGAACGCTAACCAGGCTGCTACGATATTTTATGACCAATAGGGCAATGGTCCTCTAAATATCCATCACGTTTTCGTATCGTTCATTATTGGGGAGATGAAATGAAGTGCAACCGACCAAAAGCAGGATTTTTTGCAAGACTATTTAAAAAGAAAATTACCCACAGAATTAACACTACACACCTAAAAATTATTTTTAACGAGTTGCAAATTACGAAAGAGACAAGCTCTTTGTTTTACCTATGT
>JBEBRZ010000144.1:0-6963 GCA_040394615.1 Sphingobacterium mizutaii | reverse complement strand
GACCACCTGGGTAGCCTGTGTAGCGAACATATACTTTGTCGCCTAATTTGTTTCCGGTCAATCTGATCTTGTCTGCATTGATAACAATAACGTTATCTCCACAGTCTACGTGTGGGGTGAATGAAGGCTTGTGCTTCCCGCGGATCACTTTCGCGATCTCACTTGCCAAGCGCCCCAAAATCTCGCCTTCAGCGTCAACAACGATCCATTCTTTGTTAACGGTGTTCTTGTTAGCAGAGACAGTTTTGTAACTTAACGTATTCACTTGCTTTTATTTAATTAATTAATAATATTTTAATCCTTCTGTAATCACTACAATAAGGTCTGCAAAGGTACAATATTTAATACCAATTGTCAAAACCAATTTTACTTTTTGTTTTTCAAGTTCTAACCCCGGAATTTTTTACCCAATTTGAACTCCTAAAATCCCCTCCGTTTCGCTCAGCACTTACCCATATCTCACCCGTTACTCACCCAAATAAAACCGTATTTTTATTGGGTCAGGTAGGGGTCAGTTACTTGGGATTTCAAAATTAGTCCTACTGCAATCATTTGTAACAAAATATATGCTTCAGACAATAGGCTCGTGATTATTAACATTATTTAAGTCATTTTCTACTAAACTTTTCTGCATTTTTGTGCGCTTTAAAATTAATTTATTACCTTGATTTGCCTTAGACTGGGCGATAAGCAAGGTAATAAGAGGTAATTAAAGAGTTATAGATGAGAAGATCACAATGGTGTAAGTCCCTAATGATGGGTGTAATGTTGATGGCGGGACAGGTGTTGGTTGCGCAGGAGCTGAAAGATGATAAGGGCTATAAGGAGCAATTAGCTTCTATTGAATCAAAATTGAAAAGTGGAGATTTAGCAAATGCACTTCAAAGTATTGAAGAAACCTTGCTGAAGTATCCAAAGGGGGCGGAGGTGTATTATGCGAAATCTCTATTATATGCTCAAGCCAGAAATTTTGAAGTGGCCCTTCCTGCAGCTGAAGAAGCGGTAAAGATTTCTCCCGAAAATATTTTATACAACAATCACTTACTCGAATTATATAAGAGTAAAGGTGATTTTGACTCCGCAATTAGGTTGTTGAATGATTTTATTACCAAGAACCCTAATAATCCTCAAGTTTACCGGGAAAAGATCATGTTGCAGCATGCTGCTAAGAAGTCTGAAGACGCTTTGCAAACTTATGAGGAAACAAAAGCCAAATTTGGGGAAACGGATACGCTTGATGTGCTAAAAGCAGAAATTTTAATGGACCTAGATCGTCCGAAAGAGGCGAATACACTATTGCAAAATTGGCGTAAAAAGAAATCTCCTATTCGTCAGGTTTATAGCACACTCAGCTATATTCTGATGGATGAAAATAAACCTAAAGATGCACTTGTTGTCTTAGATGAAGGATTGGTTAATACAAAGGATGATCTTTTGTATTTAGATATGGCTGATGCGAATTCGGCCTTAAAAAAAGGCCCTCAGGCGTATAATAATATTAAAAAGGCTTTTGAATCCGATGCAGTCAATTTTATTGATAAGCATAGGGTAATGATGAGCTTGATAAATAACAATAAAGATTTTTCAAAGGATCAGCTTCAGGATTTAGCTACTACCTTAGTTCTAAAACATCCGAGAATTCCGGATAGTCATATGTTCAAAGGCGATATTCTTTGGATGAGAGGCGAGTTAGATCAGGCAAAGTCATTATACCTTACTACTGTCAGCATGAATCCGCAGCATGTGGATGCATGGCGTAAATTGATCAATGTAGAATTGGCAATGAATCAGTTGGATGAAGCGATTGTAGATGGTAACGAAGCTTTAAGTCATAATCCGGGGAATGTGATTATTACCTATTTTGTTGGGGTGGCTTATATGATGAAAAAGGATACCGATAATGCAAGATTGTATTTAGAGCAGGCATTGGATCAAAGTCAGAATGAAAGTGATTTTGTTAAGTCTATGGTATATGGCGGATTAGGAGATGTATATCATGAGATAAAGATGGAATCAGCTTCTGAGGTTGCCTATGAAGAAGCTATAAAATTAGACAGCAATAATGTAACCGTATTAAACAATGCGGCCTATTATTTAGCGATTCAGAAGAAAGATTTAGAAAGAGCTGCCGAATATTCGAAGCGGGCAAATGAACTGGAACCGAATTCAGGAACATTTCAGGATACCTATGCCTGGGTGCTGTTTCAGCAAGGGAAATATCAGGAAGCATTGGTCTGGATAGAGAAAGCAATCAAGAATTCAGACGCCTCAGGTGTACTGTATGAACATTATGGTGATATTTTGAGCAAGGCTGGTAAGACAAAAGAGGCATTGAAGCAATGGGAAAGAGCACTCACGTATTCGGATGGTAGTTCTATAGATAAAGAGAAATTAAAACAGAAAATCAGTGAAAAGAAATATATTGAGTAAGCTAAGCCTGATATTGGCAGCTTTGGTTCTATTATATTCATGTGCTAGTAAGAAAAATACGGTTAAACCTACTGATGCCGGGATCACCGCGAAAGGAAAGGATTTAATCAGTACATATGAGTTAAATAATCTGAACTTTATTACTTTTTCAGGTAGAGCTAAGGCGCAAGTCGTTTATGGAAAAGAGTCTCAGAATGTGACTTTAAATGTAAGAATGGAACGGGATAAGTCCATTTGGATTTCAGTAACAGCTTTATTAGGGATTGAAGTGGCTCGTGTATTAATTACGCCGGATAGTGTTAAAATTATGAATAGGATACAGGGTGAGTATATTTCAAAGCCCTTTTCGTATATCTATAATTATACGAATCCAGGAGTTAGCTTTCGGATGCTTCAGGATATCTTAATCGGGAATATTTCGACTGAAATGCTGCGTACGGATCAATTACAGATTGCCAGTAGTGATGAAGATGTTCAAGTTATAGGAGTAAAGGATGGCTTGACGTTCCATTATGGTGTGAATAAAAACAACAGACCATTTACATTTAATTTGGTAGAGTTAGGGAATAATGATAAACTGGAGGCCCATTATAGCGATTTTGCAATAATCGATGGACATAATTTTCCACAAAGATTCACGTTAAACATTGAAGGAAGCGGCACGAAAGTGTCCTCTGATATGCTCTATAATAAATCGGAGTTCAATAAAACACTGGAAATTCCATTCGCTATTCCTTCGAGATATAAGGCTATCAATTAATTACACTTGAAGTTAAATGTAAAGAAATTGTGTTTTTTTTATTTTCGTATTAAGTATATCCTTATTTTTGGAAGTTCTATAAAGACAGATACAAAAAGAATTTAGTAGTTCATGAATTTTAAAAAGATAGTACTCAGCATATTTACATTATTATTTTTTGTTGGTATCAGCTACGGGCAAAGTAGTTTGGAATTAAAGAAACAAAGAGAAAGATTGGATAGAGAGATTGCTGAGCTTCAAAAAATATTAAGTGCAAAGACTCAGGCTAAGATATTATCCCAACAGGAAGTTTCTGCTTTGAGCAAACAATTGAACTTAAGAGAGGATAAAATCAGTACTATTAATTCCGAACTACGCATCATCAATAAAAATATTTCATCTAATAATGCGATTGTAGATAAGCTAAAAGGGGAGTTAGAGAAGTTGAGGCAGGATTATGAAAAGATGATCCTATTTGCCTTCAGAAATAAGAACTCTTATAATAAGATGATGTTCATCTTTGCTTCTAAAGATTTTAATCAGGCTTTTAAACGAGTTAAATACCTTCAACAATTTACAGATGCCCGAAAGGTAAAGGTTGCTGAGATTGAAGGAACTAAAAAACAGATTGAATTAAAGATTGCCCAGCTAGAGCAAGATAAGAAAACACAGCAGGGTTTATTAAAGGAGCAAGAGGCCGAACGTAATACGATTGCTAAGGATAAGGCCGCACACTCAAGTGAATTAAATCAATTAGCTCGTGAGGAACGTACTTTCCGTGGTCAATTGACGAAAAAGCAACAGGAAAAGAAACGTTTAGATGCCGCTATCAAATCAGCAATTGCCCGAGAAGTAGAGGCTGCACGTAAAGCTGAAGAAGAACGCAGAAGAAGATTAGCAGAAGCAGAAGCCAAGAAAACAGGAACTACTGTTACAGAAGCCGAAAAGAAAATAGAAAAGAAAACAGGATCTTCTGTATTAAATAATTCACCGGAAGCAACTAAATTATCTGCCGGATTCTCTTCAAATAGAGGTCGTTTACCATGGCCGGTAGGACAGGGGAACATTGTTCGTAATTATGGTAATGTTACGGTAGAGCGAGGTGTTCGCGATTTTTATGATTACATCCGTATTCGTACATCGGACGGAGCTCCGGTAAAAACGGTGTTTGAAGGTACTGTGCTTCAGGTTATTAATATTGGATCATACGCAGTTGTGGTTCAGCATGGTGAATATTTGACAGCTTATTCCAATTTAAAATCTGTATCGGTAAGTAAGGGACAGAAGATATCTACCGGTACGGTGATAGGAACTGCAGACGCTGATCCGGAAGTGGGATATTCGTACATCGATTTGAGTGTTTACCGCGGAACGACGTCTATGAATCCTTCTGTTTGGATAGCAAGATAGTTACAAGTATTTAAAGATTTTATCTCTATATTTGTTAGAATATACCAACTGGAAAGAATTAGTAAATTAGTAAAATATGTATACATCAGGATTATTATTTATAGGTACCAACGAGATTATTATTATCGTGGTGTTGGCGTTGTTGTTATTCGGGGGTAAAAAAATTCCTGAATTAATGCGTGGGTTAGGTCGTGGCGTGAAAGAGTTCAAAGAAGGCCAAAAGGATGCTCCTAATGCAGAAGACAATAGCAATACAACAACTAATAATGATACAATTAACAAATAAGTTAATACTGGTCATTAAAGATTTATAAGAAGTTTCACTAAGCATCTTGCATGCTTGGTGAAACTTTTTTTGCTAACCAAAGATTTGGCACAAATTGCCAACGATAAGCGAAGAACTAAAACAAATAGTTTTTATAGTACCTACAATACTTATGAACAAAAAAATTAGTTTCCTAGTTACAATAGGCTTATGTGTTTTTAAATTGGGACATTCCCAAGAGCAAAACCTAGACTCTAACCTATTCAGCGATACTTTTCAGGCTTCCGTAATAGGGCAGTTGGAAAAAGATAAGGAAAGAACTTTTCTGTTGCTAGACTCTGTAAAGCAAGTTGCAGGGGGATCAATTGTTTTTACGGATGAGGATGTTAACATCGCCCAACGTATTCAACGTATTCAGAAGACTATTCCTCTTGAATACAACGCGAAAGTCAAAGCATACTTAGATAAGTATATTTCTAAAAACTACAAGCCTTATATGGAAAAATTGCTTGGCTTAAGCCAGTATTATTTTCCGATATACGATCAAATATTGGGTGAACAGGGACTTCCTGAAGAGGTAAAGTTTCTTTCGGTAGTGGAATCGTCTTTGAACCCACATACAGTTTCTACTTCCGGTGCGGTAGGTCCCTGGCAGTTTATGTATGGGACGGCTAAGGGGTATGACCTTGTAATGGATTCAAACTTTGATGAGAGAAAAGACATATATTCATCGACCTATGCTTTTACCACTTATATAACGGAGGCATATGATGAGTTTAATGATTGGTTGTTAGCTCTAGCATCTTATAATTGCGGTAGGGGTTGTGTGAGACGCGCAATCATCCGTTCAGGTCTTAAAGGACCAAGCTATTGGGAATTATCCCCATATTTACCTAAAGAAACACAGAATTATATTCCTAAATTTATAGCCATCACCTATGTGTTGAACCATGCTGAATTATATGGTCTGAACCCACAGGTTAATGATCTGCAAACGGATCATAAGGTTATGATGTTGGATAAATCAGTTAATTTAGAGAAGATAGCAGCTGCATTATCCTGTTCAACAGATGTTTTGAAACAATTAAATCCTGCCTATAAGCGCGAGGTTATTGTCGCAAGTTCTGATAAACCCAGACGTTTGATTATACCATATAATGAATCAATGAATAATGATTCCTTGATTTATGCGGCATTAAATAATCAGCAAGATTTAGCTGTACAGCAATCCATTGCTGCTGTTGAAAAAAAGGGAGATAAGGTAGATGAGGCATTTAGCAAGAAAGTAGTTGCTGCCAGCAAAGCAAATAATACGAGCAAAGCTAAAAATACTTCTACCTACGTGAGTTACGTAGTACGGAAAGGCGATACATTATCGGAAATAGCCCAGAGGCATCGTGGAGCAACAGTATCTAAAATTAAGTCGGATAATAATCTGAAAAACTCGAACCTGAAGATAGGTCAGAAATTAAAGATTTATAAAGGGAAAAGTTAGTGAGGTGCTTACCTAAACATAATTAAGAAAAGATGCGGCTATGATAAATAAGCCGCATCTTCTTTTTTATCGTATTCTTCCAATACGACCTCAACATGTTCCTTGAGGATCGTAGAAAGCTTTAAGCCATAATAATCACTGAATACAGGGAATTGGTGGTGGCTACGGTCAATTAAAACGGCTGTGCGCATTCTTTTTAATGGAACGTTAAGAAAGACACCTAAACCATAAGCTAAGGTTCTGCCGGAGTTTAAAACATCATCGATAAGGATGACCACTTTATTCTTTGCTGTTTCCAGAGGGAGGTCAGTAGTCGATTCAAGATTGCGTTTTGTTTTTTGTACAGTAACCTTGATTAACTCAAAAGACTTTTCAGGAGCGATTTCTTTTAACAATTTTTGTAAACGTTCCGCAAATACGTACCCTCGGTCAGCAATACCTACTAATACGATAGCCGGTTCATCAAAATTATCTTCAACGATTTGATAAGCGATACGTTTAGACTTTTGGTGAATTTGTTCCTTATTTAATATTAATGTTTTTTTGGATGACATTGTAGCTTATTTGTTAGGGTAAATTTAGCAAAAATTTAAAAAATAAAGTCCGAAAGCATGACTTTCGGAC
>JBEBRZ010000143.1:0-7106 GCA_040394615.1 Sphingobacterium mizutaii | reverse complement strand
CTATTGGGATTTTTTAATAATATATAAATTTTTATTTATCCTGATTATCGATCCATTTACGTGCGTTTACAAATGCTTCCAACCACGGTGATACTTCGTCCTGACGTCCATCAGGATAGTAAGCCCAATTCCATTGGAATACCGAGCGTTCGATATGTGGCATAGTCACTAGGTGGCGACCGGTTTTATCACTCATCATTGCGGTATTGAAGTCTGACCCATTAGGATTGTGGGGATATTGATCATAAGCATATTTAGCTACGATATTGTATTGATCTTCCGTTTGAGGTAAATTGAATTTTCCTTCACCATGAGAGATCCAAACACCTAATGTGCTACCGGCAAGCGTAGATAACATTACAGAATTGTTTTCCTGAACTTTTACAGAAACGAAGTTTGATTCGTGCTTCTGTGAAGTGTTATGAAGCATCTTGCCATGTTTTTCATGATCTGGGTTAATTAACTCTAATTCCATGAACAACTGACAGCCATTACAGATACCAACAGATAAAGTATCCGGACGAGCGAAGAATTTCTCTAACGCGGTCTTAGCTTTTTCGTTATATAAGAAAGCTCCGGCCCATCCTTTTGCGGAACCTAATACATCGGAGTTCGAGAATCCGCCAACAGCACCGATAAATTGAATATCTTCTAAATTCTCACGACCTGATATTAAATCAGTCATGTGAACATCTTTCACATCAAATCCGGCCAAGAACATGGCATTTGCCATTTCACGTTCTGAATTAGAACCTTTTTCACGGATAATAGCAGCCTTAGGACGTGGCTTACTTTCATCAATTATCGGTTTTTTACCATCAAATTGACTTGGGAAATTGTAACGTAATGGCTGGTTTTTATAGTTCTTAAAGCGTTCGTCAGCCGTTTCATTTTTAGACTGCTTTTTATCTAATAAATAGGAAGTCTTGAACCAGGTATCTCTTAATTCAGCAACATTAAAACGGAAATGATCACTATTGTTTTTAATAGTAATCTCTTGTCCTTTAATGGCTTTTCCAATTTTAAAGGCTTCTACTCCAGCTGCTGATAATGCATTTTCAAATAATGTATCATCTTTAGCCTGAAGAATTACAGCAATATTTTCATTAAATAATGCTTTAATTGTATCTGATTCTTTTAAACCTGATAAATCATATTCTGCAGTTAAATCAACATCCGCGAAACATAATTCTAATAAACTAGTGATGAGACCGCCTGAGCCTATATCATGGCCGGCAGCAATCTGTCCATCATTAATTAAATTTTGTATTGCATTAAATGCTTTTTTGAAATACTGAGCATCTTGAATAGTAGGAGCGTCTGTGCCAATTTTGTTTAAAATTTGCGCGAAAGATGAACCTCCTAATTTGAAGCTATCCTGGGATAAATTAATATAGTAAATTGATCCGGCATTAGTCTTCAATACAGGTTCAACAACTTTCTTTATGTCAATACAATTACCACCAGCGGAGATTATCACTGTTCCCGGAGCAATTACGTTTTCACCATTTGGATATTTCTGTTTCATGGATAAGGAATCTTTTCCTGTCGGAATATTGATTCCTAATTCGATAGCGAAGTCTGAACATCCTTTTACTGCCTCGTATAACCTTGCGTCTTCACCTTCATTATTACATGCCCACATCCAGTTTGCTGAAAGCGAAATTCCTGCTAAACCATTAATAATAGGTGCAAATACAATGTTTGAGAGCGCTTCAGCTATTGCATTTCGGGATCCGGCAACAGGATCAATCAATGCGGTAAGAGGAGCGTGTCCGACAGTAGTGGCAATCCCTTCTTTAGATTTATAATCTAAAGCCATAACACCAACATTATTTAGTGGTAATTGCAAAGGACCAACACATTGTTGTTTAGCGACACGACCGCCTACACAGCGATCCACTTTATTTGTTAACCAGTCTTTGGAAGCTACTGCTTCTAGTTGCAGGACTTGATTCAAATAAGAGGCTGTTTCAGATACATTATAGGAAAGATCTGCATAGTTACGCTCGATCTTTCTATCGTTCATAATCGTTTTTGGAGAAGAACCAAAGAAATCTTCTAAAGCATAATCCATTGGTTTTTCACCCGTAGATTTGGATTCGAAAGTAAAGCGGTTGTCACCTGTCACGTCTCCAACAGTATACATAGGCGAACGTTCGCGATCTGCTACAGTTTTAAGTTGGTTTATGTTTTCTTCAGCAATTACCAATCCCATACGTTCCTGAGACTCATTACCTATAATTTCTTTAGCAGAAAGAGTAGGATCTCCAATTGGTAATTTATCAATATCTATTAATCCGCCTGTATTTTCTACTAATTCAGATAAGCAGTTTAAATGGCCTCCGGCACCATGATCGTGAATGGATACGATAGGATTTACGTCACTTTCCACGAATGCACGGATAGCATTGGCAGCTCGTTTTTGCATTTCAGGGTTCGACCTTTGAATAGCATTTAATTCAATACCAGATCCGAAAGCTCCTGTATCAGCTGATGAAACTGCAGCACCACCCATACCTATACGGTAATTTTCACCACCAAGGATGACGATTTTATCACCTTCTTTTGGCTCCTGTTTTTT
The DNA here is from genome assembly GCA_040394615.1 of Sphingobacterium mizutaii. Taxonomy (GTDB): domain Bacteria; phylum Bacteroidota; class Bacteroidia; order Sphingobacteriales; family Sphingobacteriaceae; genus Sphingobacterium; species Sphingobacterium mizutaii_A. The sequence goes on along the minus strand of JBEBRZ010000143.1, from coordinate 4,522 downwards.
AGCCTGACTTAATTTACCATAACCAATACCACCGGCTTGCATGATTACTTTATCATAGCCTAACTTGCGGCCATCTTCTTCATGCTCGAAAGTAAGAACAGATCCTGTAATCAATGGTTGACCGAATTTATTTCCAAAATCAGAAGCTCCATTTGAAGCTTTGATAAGAATGTCCATTGGGGTTTGATAAAGCCATTTTCTTTCTTCCATTCCATTTTCCCACGGACGATCGTTTAATAAACGCGAGTATGCAGTCATATAGATGGCAGTACCTGCTAGGGGTAAAGCTCCCTGTCCACCAGCTAAGCGATCTCGGATTTCACCACCAGAGCCTGTTGCTGCGCCAGCAAATGGTTCAACGGTTGTTGGGAAATTGTGAGTTTCTGCTTTTAATGAAATGACCGAGTCAAAATCTTTTTCTTCATAGAAATCAGGCTTGTCAGCTGATTTTGGTGCAAACTGAGTAACCTTAGGCCCTTTAACGAAAGCAACGTTGTCTTTATAAGCGGAGATAATCTCATTTGGATTAGTCTCAGAAGTTTTTTTGATGAGTTTAAAGAGAGAAGTAGCTTGTTCTTCTCCGTCGATCACAAATGTTCCGTTAAATATTTTGTGACGACAGTGTTCAGAATTTGCTTGTGAGAAAGCAAATACTTCTGAATCAGTTAGCTTGCGTCCAATTTTTTCTGACAATTGATTTAAATAATCAACTTCTTCAGCGCTTAATGCTAAACCTTCAGAGAGGTTATAAGCCTGAATGTCATCAATTTCCAAAATAGGCTCAGGAGAAATGTTTATGCTAAACATATCTTGACCGAGCAAGCTGAATTTCTGTGAAATCATAGGGTCGAAATCGTTGAAATCAGCATCAACCTTTTGGAATTCTTCGATACGAATGATGCCTTCTATGCCCATATTCTGAGTGATCTCTACGGCATTGGTACTCCAAGGAGTAACCATTGCAGCCCTTGGACCTACATAGTATGCATTAAGCGTTTGTTCGTCAAGTTTTTTAGAGTTTCCGAAAAGCCAGTTTAGTTTGGAAATATCTTCAGTAGATAAATCATTTTGGGTTTGAACAGCATAAACTGTGTTCAATGGGTTCACGAAGAAATGAATCATTATTAATGTGAATTTGAACGTCCTTCAATTATTCTGCAAAGTTACGGAATATTTTAACAATAAACTCGCTAAAACAAGCATCTTTTTGAGAAGAATGGCGGTTTTCTCTTCTTAATTTAGTAATTGGACAATGATTAGTAATTTTTATGGTTTTAAAATAGTTTCTGAGATTCGCATGAGTTTTTATCTATAGGTTGATGTGATCGCTAAAATGTGATTTTTGGATAAAAACATTACATTTGTAGAATGGCTTTAAGGCGAATTAACAAAGTTCAACGTCGGAAATTATCCATCTTTGTACGTTGTATCATCCTTTCATTTTTAGCTTGGACCTTGTTTGCAATTTCAAGTGATTATATCTTCACAAAGAAAGCAAGCATTACATATGTTAATTTGCCGGAAAATAAAGCTTTTCACCCCTTGCAATCTGATACTGTTTCAGTACGAATTAAAATGTCAGGATGGAAGGTTTTTATGGAAAGATTACATCCTGACACCGCCAAAATCCAAGTAGACTTATCAGGATTGAAATCCAGAAATTTTATTGTATTCGGAAGTCAAATAGGCTTTATTAACCGACAATTTCCTAATGATAAACAGGTTGTTACCGTTTCTCCTGACACTTTGTACTTTGACTTTTCTAAGCAGACCCAACGTAAAGTTCCGGTCAGGGCGGTTGAAAACCTTACTTTCCAACGTCAATATGGGGTGATTGGCCCCACAAGAACAAATCCTGAGTACGTTACGATTACAGGGCCATTGGAAGACGTTGCAAGCATAGAATATTTGGAAACGGATACGATAAAAGGAAAGGACGTGAATACCGACGTGCGAACAGTAGCCTATTTAAACAAACAACAACGTACAAACATTACGATTTATCCAACCTTTTCAGAAGTGATCATTCCGGTGGGGGAAGTAACGGAAAAAGTAATTGAGCTTCCTATAAAGCTAGAGAATAGCTCGGGGTTTACTTCAGTAAGAGTATTGCCGAGTAAGGTTAGAGTTACCGTGTTATTAGCCGTAAAAGATTATAATAAATATACATCAAGAGATTTTGAAGCAGTAGTGGATTTGGAAGCGTGGAAAGATCATAAAGTTTCTAGTTTACCTGTGATTATGACTAAAGTACCGGATTATGTCAAAGTGTTGAGTATTGATCCTCAGAATGTAGATTTTTTTGTAAGAAAGTAGTATGGGACTAAAAATAGGAGTTACCGGTGGAATAGGGGTAGGCAAGAGTATGGTTACCCGAATCTTTAAAGTTTTAGGAATACCTACTTATGATGCAGACAAAGAAGCAAAGGACATCATGGTGAAAAGTGAAGTTGTTCGTCAATTATTGATTGAAAACTTTGGTTCAGAAGTATATTTTGAAGATGGCAAATTAAATCGGGAATGGCTCGGGAAAAGAGTCTTTAATAATGCAGAGGAATTAAGAAAATTAAATGCCATTGTACATCCCGCTGTTATAAAGGACGCTGAAGACTGGGCTAATACACAATCCTCCTTATATAGTGTTAAAGAAGCAGCTTTGTTATTTGAGAGTGATTCCTACAAATCTTTGGATATAAATATTTTGGTAAGTTCTCCTTTAGAAACCAGAATTGAAAGGGTAATGAAAAGAGATAATGTAGAGAGGGATGAAGTTTTAAGACGGATAAATAAACAAATGCCTGAAGAAGAGAAAGAGAAACTTAGTGATTATATTATATATAATGATGATAACCATAGTCTGATTAATCAGGTTATGGAATTACATCAAAAATTCCTCACTAATGCGATTGAGAAATGAATATAATTGAAGATTTCCTAGTTAAAAAGGATAAAGGTTATTATTGTTCCTACGGTGATTTTTATATTGATGCGCTTTATCCGGTGAAACATGCTGTTGTCTCACATGCGCATGGAGATCACGCCTCAGCAGGTCATAGAAATATTTATTGTACAGAAGGAACTGCAGCTATTATGCAGTATAGGTATAACAAACAACCCGTGGATTCCTATCATATCAAGGCATTTGAGGAGTTTTTTCAGATCAATGGTGTAGATATTTATTTTATACCAGCCGGGCATATCTTAGGTAGTGCACAAATTCTAATGGTTTACAAAGGAGTCCGTTACTTATATACCGGCGATTATAAACTCCAAGCGGATCCAACATGCGAAGCGATTAAAATAGTTGAAGCAGAGGTTCTGATTACTGAAACTACATTTGCCAATCCGGAAACGCAGCATCCGGATCCGGTATCCGAAATTTTAAAACTTGATGTTAAGAGTAATATATTGTTAGGCTGCTATGCTTTGGGTAAGGCACAAAGAATAACAGCGCTTATGAATGAGCATCTTCCACACAAGGAGATTTTATTACATTATCAAATCATGCCTATACATCGAATATATGATTCATTTATCGATGTTCCTCTGCGCTATGATATTTACAACAGGAAGTCAATGAAGGAGCCCGGTGAGAATAAAGTGTATTTAGTTCCTCCATTGACATTTAATAGCTATAGAAGGGCCAAAAATGTAGTAAAAGTTTTTGCATCCGGCTGGGAGCGATTACAAGCTCAGAATGATATCAGTTTATACTTATCGGATCATGTTGATTGGAATGATATTTTATATTTTATAGAAAGGGTTAAACCAAAAGCAATCTGGACTTTACATGGAGATGGAAGTCAATTGCATCAGCATTTCTTAAAGGATATAGCAATTCGAGATATCTACAGCCAAACATTTGCTTTGGATTATTGTTGATAGGGAAGAAATCAATATAGATAAAAGATATGAACAAATTCTTTAGAGCATTAATCGCTGGTTGGGGAGCTAAGAAAATGGGGCTTGGCTGTTTCGGAACAATCGTAGTATTTATAATTATTTATTATTTACTGGGATATTTGTAGGATTTAAATGGGGAATGAAGTTCTCAGATAAAAATATGGCTAGATGGGTGACATCTAGCCATTTATTGTTTAACAATAGCCAGAACGGCTTATATGAAGAAATTGTGTAGGGAACACAGAATTTCCGATATATTTAAACAAATTTTGAAATATCTTATTTACATCGATCCGGTTAATAATAAGTTGGTTTGAAATGTAAATCCGAAATCTGATAGTTAGAATTCAAAATTTATATATTTCTAATATATTAGATAAAAACGAAATAATAAATACCTATTAAGTAGTATTTATTAGTATTTTTGTTTTTTGAAACATAAATTACTGTAATTGAGGTTTTTAAACAAAAATAAATTTTTTATTGTTGGTTAATTTTTTTGTTTTGTAAAAACCGAAGGAGTATATTTTGGGGTTTAACGATTGGGAGAAATATTTTATATATAAAAAATCCTCGGGAAGCCGAGGATTTTTTGGTGGTGCCAGCTGGATTCGAACCA
>JBEBRZ010000142.1:0-7126 GCA_040394615.1 Sphingobacterium mizutaii | reverse complement strand
GTCCATACCTTGCCCAATGCTAATCCATTTTAAAAGGAATAAGATAAGAAAGAGCTATGGTGAATTTTAGACGAAGCAGAATATTTGCTATATAGAATTATTACCATTGTGATTTTTGCACCTCTTTTGAAGATGTATACGCTTTTATTTGCGACGGTTTTGATTATATTTGGGTAGTCAACAATACCTAAACCATGCTTAAGAATTTTCTATTACTATGCAGCATTTTTTATGCGGTTCTTCCACTATCAGCACAGCAGCAAGACTCAGCCTATATTTTTTCTTATTTCAAGGGGAATGGGGAGGATGGATTGCATCTTGCCTATAGCGAGGATGGTCTGAAGTGGGCGACATTAAAAGATGACCATTCCTTTTTAGCTCCGAAACTAAGTGTTGATCGTTTAATGCGGGATCCATGTATTATTAAGGGCGGTGATGGAAATTACCACATGGTGTGGACGGTAAGCTGGACGCAAAAAGGAATCGGGTATGCGACATCCAAAGATCTGATAAATTGGTCTGAGCAGCTTTATATCCCTGTTATGGAACAAGAGGAATTTGCTAGAAATACTTGGGCTCCGGAAATTACCTACGACCCTGAGAACAAACAATATATGATATACTGGGCAACGACTATTACGGGCGACTTCCCGAAGACACAAGTTGAAGCTGATAACGGGTACAATCATCGGATGTATTATACCCTGACGAAAGATTTTAATACCTTCTCAGAAACACAATTACTTTACGAACCGGGATTTAACTGTATTGACGCGACTATTCAGAAAGACGGAAACAGATGGGTTATGTTCATCAAGGATGAAACCCGAGAGCCTGCAGAGAAAAATCTAAAGTTAGCCTACGCAGACAATCTGGAGGGACCTTATTCTGAAGCCAGCGAAAAAATTACAGGAGACTATTGGGCAGAAGGACCGACGGTAATTAAAATAGATGGAGAATGGTATATTTATTTTGACCGTTATATGGATCATCATTTTGGCGTGATAAAATCAAAAGATCTTAAAAACTGGATTGATGTCTCCGATCAATTAGTCTTTCCGGAAGGGATTCGGCATGGAACCATTTTAAAGATTTCAGAAAAAGAATTAAGTAAACTTAAGGCAGTGAAGCCTTAAGTTTATTGTTCTTTAAAAACCTTTAAGCGACTGGTCATAATAAACATTAAGAAGCCGAATAAAGAGAATAAAGCGAAAGAATATCTTAAGCTGAATAATTCAGCTACATAGCCGATCAAAGGAGGACCTACAAGAAATCCTAGGTAAGAAATACTGGATACCATAGCTAGAGCGACGCCGGCTGGAATTGTTTTGTGTTTCCCGGTTACACTATAAACGGTAGGGACATTACATGCTACACCAATTCCAACTAACATAAAGGCTAATGTACAGACCCAAAGGTTAGGGAATAGCACGGAAATCAACATACCTGAAAACATCAGACATCCGCTTATCTGTAAGGTTCTTTGTCTTCCTAATCGTCCGATTACTGCATCGCCTACAAAACGTCCCAGCGCCATCATAATCATAAATGAAGCGTAACCTAGGGGCACTAATTTCTCAGGCGCTTTCACCACATCATTAAAGTAAACCCCCGACCAGTCAAACATTGCCCCTTCAGTAGCCATACTAAAGAAACCGATGATACCTAATTGAATAATTAAGGAATCGGGTTTGAACTTCACTTTTTCTTTTTTCTCAGCCTTTGCTCCTGTTTCAACCACAAGAAATTGTTTGTTCAATAGGATATTAGCAATTAGTAAGATAATGATACCTATAAAATGCCCAATAGTATTAATGTGAAAATTAATAGTCAATAAACCGATTAGGGCACCGGTAAATCCAGCTAGCGACCATGCACCATGGAAGGAAGACATAATAGATCTGCCGTATAGATCTTCCGCGAGGACACCTTGGGTGTTCACAGAGATATTACATAAGTTACCAGTTATTCCAAAGAATAGCAATGATGCTCCTAAAAACCAGGCATTGCTGGAAAATCCGATAAATAATATGACAATCGCATAAAGAAATGCTGCCCAAGGCAATACCTTATGACTTCCGAATTTATTGACCAAAGCAGCAGACACCGGCATAGTCAGTAACTGGCCGATGGGTAGCATCAATAAGATAGTACCTAGTTGACCTTCTGATAGGTTTAATGCCGTTTTGATGGTTGGAATTCTACTTGCCCAACTAGCAAAGCCTAACCCTTGCCCAAAGTAAAATAAGGCTACAGCCAATCGTATTCTACTTTTCATTTGTTGAGGGATAGAAGTGCTTGCTCCAGTTAGTGATGTCATTGCTTAATATTTTCTGCAAATGTAATACAAAATTTAGATTTAATACACATGTAAGTGTAAAAAGTACACTTTTATAACTATTTGTTAATCTTTTGGTTATATAGCTTTTAAAAAGCTAGTTAAAAAGGGTGTTGAAATAGAAGTGAAAACAAAAGGGGCGTTATTAATCGTAAAAAAATGAAGACGAAGAGGTGATTGCTGAAAGTGAATTGTACATTTGTTTAAGTCTTACAAAAAGGATCTTTATTATGACCAAATCTTTATTAACCATTTTCTTATTGTTAGTGGGTTCTGCGCAATTAATGGCCCAGGTTCAACCTACTTTTTTATCTCATCCCACCTTGAGTCCGGATGCTCAGACCATTGTTTTTAGTTTTGAGGGTGATTTATGGAAGGTTCCGACAAGCGGCGGACCGGCACTGCGTTTGACCGCCATGGACGGAAATGAAGTGATGCCTAGGATTTCCCCGGATGGACAATGGCTTGCGTTCTCTTCTAATCAGAACGGAAATATGGATGTATATGTGATGCCAATGGCGGGGGGCAACATCTTGCAAATTACCCATCATGAGGCTACCGATGAAGTAGATAGCTGGAGCTGGGATAGCAAGCATATCTATTTCACTTCAGGAAGGGCGAACCGTCTGAGTAGTTATAAAGTAAGCCGTGAAGGCGGAACTGCAGAACGTATTTTTCCGCATTTCTTCAATTATATTCATAACATGGTAGAAACTCCTTCGGGAGAACTTTTGTATACCGATTCCTGGGAAAGTTATTCGGCGGCAAACCGAAAAAGATATAAAGGGGCTTTCAACCCTGATATCAGAGGTTTTAATCCTAAAACGAATACCCATAAGGATTATACTACTTATGAAGGAAAAGATCTATGGCCAACAGTAGACAAGAATGGTACTATTTTCTTTGCTTCAGATGAAGGCAATGATGAATATAACCTGTATTCACTTGTTGGGGGAAACAAGGTTGCCTTAACACAGTTTAAAGAATCTATCCGTAATCCTCAGGTTTCCTCGAATGGTGAGGCCGTGGTGTTTGAAAAGGGTTACCAACTATTTGTTTATAACGTAGGGACAAAACAAACGAGTCAACCGGCGATTAGCCTTAGCCGTAATCAGGTGTTAGGAAAATCAAAGGAATTTGAGGTTAAAGGAACCATAAGCAACTTTGATGTGTCACCTGACGGGAAGAAGATGGCTTTTGTTTCACGTGGAGAGTTGTTTGTAAGTGATGTGGAAGGCAAGTTTATCCGTCAGATGCCAGGTCAGGGAGAGCGTATTACAGAAGTGAAATGGTTGAAGGATAACAAGACATTAGTCTATAACCAGACGGTAGATGGCTATTTGAATTGGTATTCCAGGTCGGCGGACGGAAGGGGCGAACCGAAACAATTAACATCTGATAAAAGGAATAATAGAGACTTAACCTTTAATAAAGAAAACAGCAACGCAGTTTATTTAAGTGGTAGGGATGAAGTGAGGTTGCTGGATTTATCCAGCTTAAAAAGTGAAACGATTGTCAAGGATGAGATTTGGGCTTTCCAGAATTCGACACCTTCTTTTTCTCCGGATGGTAAATATGTATTATTTACCGCAATCCGCAACTTTGAACAAGATATTTTTGTTTATCAGATTGCAGAGAAAAAGACGATCAATTTAACAAATACAGGTGTTACTGAATCTTCACCTGTCTGGTCTCCGGATGGCAAATATATTTTCTTCTCCAGTAACCGGACAAAGCCAGCATATCCTACAGGAATGGAAAATGCCAGCTTATATAGAATGGCTTTGGAGAACTTCGATGAGCCTTATCGCATAAGCAAATTCGATGAATTGTTTAAAGATGCTGAAAAGGAGAAAGAAAAGAAGGATACGACTGATACAAAGAATAACAAAAAGAAAACAGACGAGGACAAAAAGGATAAACCTGAAGTAAAGGATGATAATAAGAAGAAAAACCTCGTTAGTATCGATGTACAAGGATTATCAGATCGGATTGTACAGATCAGTCCTTCAGCAGGAACACAATATAACCCTCAGGTTTTTGCCAAAGGCGATAAAACATATCTTTTTTATCAATCTAATCACGAAGGTAAATGGGCAACTTATAGAATAACATTCGAACCGTTTACCAATAGCAAAACCGATAAGGTTTCTGATGGTGGTTTACAAGGTCTGACAGAAGTGGGGGGTAAATACTTTGCGGTTAGCAATGGTAATTTGCAGAAATATAATATCGATCAAAATAAGTTGGAAGGAGTAGATATCAATTTCAAATTCACCCGTGATCTGGATAAGGAATTTAAGCAAATGTTCTTTGAAACCTGGGCAAATGTGGAAGAGAATTTCTATGATGAGACATTCCACGGTGCGGACTGGGACGGTATGAAGAAGAAATACGCAGCTTACTTGAGTGGAATTAATAACCGGATGGACTTACGGATCTTACTGAATGACATGTTAGGAGAGCTTAATTCTTCTCACATGGGTTTTAGCACCACAGGTGCTGATGAACGGAAGCAGTATAATTTTGTAACGAATGAATTGGGCGTATTATATGATGATAAGGACCCCTACAAGATTTCGCATATCGTCGATAAAGGACCTGCTTCGAAAAAAGAAGTAGGATTGAAAGTTGGTGATATTTTGGTTGCGGTGAATGGTAATAAGATCGATAAGAAGGAGGATCGGGATACTTATTTTACCTGGCCATCCTTAGCAACTGAGATCCAGTTGACGGTTAATCGCAATGGGAAAGAAGAAAGTATTAATATAAGGCCACAAAGTAATAATGCCTTTAAAGAGCTTTTGTATGACGAATGGATCAAAGGGAATCGCAATAAGGTCGATCAGTTAAGTAAAAACAGAATCGCTTATTCACACATGAAAAACATGGGTGGAGATGAATTACAATCTTTCTTGATTGATATGGCTGAGCAGGAGAATAATAAAGATGCTGTAATTCTGGATCTTCGCTATAACACAGGAGGAAATGTGCACGATGAGGTGTTGCGTTTCTTATCTCAGCGGCCTTATCTGCAATGGCAGTATCGCGGTGGAAAGCGTTCGCCACAGAGTAACTTCTCGCCGGCAGGCAAACCAATTGTTTTATTGATTAACGAACAATCCCTAAGTGATGCAGAGATGACGGCTGCTGGCTTTAAATCATTGAAACTTGGAAAAATAATCGGTACAGAGACGTATCGCTGGATTATTTTCACATCCGGTAAGGGGCTTGTCGATGGTTCGTTTTATCGATTACCATCATGGGGCTGTTATACATTGGACGGACAGGATCTTGAATTGACGGGGGTATCTCCAGATATTGTAGTTAAAAATACTGTTGCTGATCGAGTAGCAGATAAAGATCCTCAGCTGGAAAGAGCTGTTCAGGAGATTTTGAAAGATTTGAAGTAGAGAAAAATACAACAATCGGCAGTTTTTAAGGTTCATTTTTAATCCTAGAAACTGCCGATATGCTTTAATTCAGATGATAGCTTTGATTTTGGAATTCCATAGAAGCATAGTATTGGTATTTTTGTTTGTTTAAGGGGTAATCCCAACATCCCATACGATGGAATACCTGTCCTCCGAAACCTGATTTGAATTTGTACAAACCATACATCGGGTGTGCTGGATCAGCTTGAGGCGATACGCCGAAGAAATCATATTCCTTGCATCCATTCGCTTTGGCTAATTGCATCGCCTTCCATTGCAAAGCATAAGTTGCCATAAAGTTTCTGTTCTCATTGGCCGATGCACCATACAAGTAAGTTCCGCGGACTCCGGTAAGTACGAGGAACATTGCCGCAAGAGGCTTGTCGTCTACCTCTGCTACTAGGAGAAAAACCTGTGCCGGAGACTGACTATCATTCGCCCTGGCGGAGAGAACAACCTTAAAGTAGTTGATATCGTGTAAGAAGAAATTATTCCTCTGTGCTGTCTGTCTGTATAGTTCATACCAAACATCCAATTTATCTATCCCTAAAGAGCGAATTTGAACACCTTTGCGTTTTGAAAGGTTAATATTATATCTTGTTTTGGATTTCATATTCCCTAGAATATCTTCTTCAGATTGCGCTAAATCCATAAATATCGTATTTGAAGGAAGAATATCTGTATTGGCCTTATGGAGGTTCCAATTCTCAGTGTTGAAGTTGAGGCGAAGCTCCTGAATTCTCTTTTCAGGTCCTCCGATCCAGTTACCATGGATATCGTAGCAGTCATCTTCCTTTGCCCAGAGGGATTCCCAGGAAAGATCAAAGCGAATCATAATACAGGATTTGGGAAGGTATGACCTTAGACTTTCCGATAATTGCTCGAGGAAATACCCTTGATTTTCAGGATGGGGTTCGATCTCGGGACCGTAAGGAACATACGCAATGCAATGTTCAGTATCTAGATGCTGGATGATAATCAGGACATCCCCGACGATATAAGTTTGCTCCTGCTGGTTTAGAAATAAATCGTCTGATTTAACCTTAAAATTGTAAGCTTGACTTTGAATGCCCTGAACCTTTTTGACCTCAGACCAATAAGCCGTTTGTTGGATAATGGATGTTTCGTAAATCTCTTTAAATTCTTTCGCTTCTAAATTTGCAATCATTTCAAGTAAAAATTGAAAAGGCTAGGTAAATGAATAATTACTAACCTTTTGCCCAAAAATGAGGCAAACATAACCAATAAAAATGAGCTAGACGAATCTGGGGGGTAATTTGCTGAGGTGTTAAGAGATTTATAAACTTTAACTTAATCTTCTCTTAATATTCTATTAAACCGCAAGACCTATGTT